>JAJZBS010000216.1 GCA_021851885.1 Actinomycetes bacterium
CGAAGGGACGAGGCCGTCGCTGAAGAAAGCGATGTTGCCCTGCCGGTCGGCGTACATGAAGTTGTGGAGCGTGATGATCTGCTTCATCGAGGCCGTGAACTGGGTCAAGTTCGTGTCGCCTCCGAGTTCCGCGAAACCAAGGAGGGTTTCGTACTCGTGCATCAACGACGTCGAGTAGATCGAAAAGGCGATGCCGCCGGCGGGGTCGGTCTGGAAGATCGGCCCGTCGGCGGTCCGGTAGATCGTGAACGGTTGCGGGCTGGAACCCAAGACGGGGATCGACTCGTTGACGACCTGGACGGGGACCCATTGCCCGTTGAAGTAGTACGTCGACGGCTCCGGCGGGCTGCCCGCATAGCGCACTTTCTCGACGAAGACGCCAACGTCGATCGTCTCCTCGCTCGTCGTCGTCCACGAGATGTTGGAGTTGTGCCCGATCAAAAGGAAGGGCTCCCCCGCGACGGCCATGCCCGAAGCGTCGTAGCCGTTCGGCCCGTGGAGGGATTGTTCGTAGTCGATGCTCGGGGTGCTGAATCCCTCCTGGGGGGCTCCCCACAGAAGTGCGTGGCCGTCCGCCGAGCGCCATGGGGCGACCACGAAGGCGTTCGAGCCGCCATGGGCGACGACGCCCATCGTCTTGCCGGTCTGAAGGTGAAGGGCCTTGTCGCGGGCGAGGGTCTGTTCGGCTTGGAGGACGGCGCTGACGGGGATGTCGCGCAAGTTCTTCGTTGCGGCGAGCTCCGCTTGGATCGTCTGTGCCGTCGACGCCTTCGACCCTGAAGTTGAACTTGAGGTTGAGGCCGTCGGCGAGGACGTGCTCCCCAGATAGGTCACCGGGGTCGGCGTCGGCACGCACACACCGGGCTTGGACTGGGACGGGGCCGTGAGCACGGGACCGTTGGGGCAGTTCGCAGGCACGGTCGTCGGCGCATTGGGGTCGTTGATCCACCGTGCGTCGTTGAACACGGCCATCGCGTCGGTCGTCGCGTTCGCGTCCCCCTTGGCCTTGAACTCCGCTTGGAGGTAGTCGAGGAACGCAAGGTTCTGCAGCTCGCTCCCGCCACCGGTGCCGAAGTCGAAGGCCAGGTAGACGCCGATGGCAAGCGTGTCCGTTGGCTGCCAGGCGGCAGGGCGCATCGGCCCGCCGAGACCGAGCAACTCCCCGGCGAACCAGAACTGCTGGGGCACCATCTTCAACTCGTTCTGCCGGTTGGCATAGGCCTTGTCCATATAAGAGTTGACCCCGGCGCTGTATGCCTCCACGGCCTGCTGGCCCCAAGTGGGCAGCGCGTCGAACTGCTGTTGGTACTCGGCGGTGGTGTAGGAGAACACGCGCTGCGACTCGTCGGCCGAGAGCTGGCTCGGTCCGAACAGCGAGGAGAGCTCTCCGAGGACTGCCGCCCGCGTCAGCTCCATCTGGACGAGCCTGTCCTGCGCCTGTGCCCATCCGTCGCCAAACCACATCCCGTTCATCGTCGATGAGTAGATGTGCGGAATGCCGAGCGTGTCCCGGTAGATGGTGGCCGATTCCTGCCCCGAGCCAACGGAAACCGGTGCCCCCAGGTGGGGCTTGCTCGCGTTGGCGAGGAGCGCGGACGGTCCGGTCGAGGTCGCGCCGCCCAGACCGCTGGCCCATGCAGGCGTCACGAGCCCGAACGTCAGCACGACACCGAGAAGAACGGCCGCTGCTTGCGTCAGGCGCCGGGCAAGACCTTTGGGGCGCAGGTGGCCAACGTGCTTTCGTCGCGGGTCGCCGGCGCTGATCCGATGTCCCGCTCCCATGCTGACCATGTCGGCCCCCTTGACGATCCAGGTCAATCACCGGCGGTCCGTTCCGCCGACGCCGGCGCACGTCCAGGAGCGCCGATCACGCCATCTTTGCGCTCCGGCCGCCCCGAGTGTGGTCGGCGGTGCGCCTCCTGGGATTCGAACCCAGAACCTGCGGATTAAGAGTCCGTTGCTCTGCCGTTGAGCTAGAGGCGCCCCGAGATGATAGCCAGAAGGCACGATCCCGATGCTGAGGGTGACCGAGGGGACTTGAACCCCCGACCTCCAGGGCCACAACCTGGCGCTCTAACCAACTGAGCTACGGTCACCGGGAGATGCCAGCATGGCACACGGCGCCAAGGCGGCGAACGTCCATTGCCGGGACTTCCCGGCGGATCGGCGGTCCGGCCACGGTCGATATCCGCGGGCTCCGGCGAGCGTGGGTTTCCTCCCGCCGGGCCGCCCTCCTCCCGCGCCCCGGTCTCGCCACTGCCGCAGCTGAAGCCGCCATGATGGAAGGGCGTCCTGCCCCCGTAGCTCAACTGGATAGAGCAGCGGACTTCTAATCCGCAGGTTGCAGGTTCGATTCCTGCCGGGGGCGCCGACAGGTCTTCACGTTTGGACCTCACCCGTCTTCACGTTTGGTTGTAGCAGACGGCTGTGACTCGACATCTGGCGGGTCTCGACCGCTCGGCGACGGCGTCCTCCAGCTCCGCCACGCGTTCGCCGACACGTCGGCGCAGAGGAGGAGGCGACATACGGCCGAGGGGACACCCGGCTCGGCGACGAGGGCTTCACTACCCTTGAGGTGACCGACGGTCGAGATTGGCACCGAGGAGGGACGGACAGCGGCATGGCCGAGACCAGGATCAACAACCACGCCGGGTTCATCTGGTCCGTC
>JAJZBS010000217.1 GCA_021851885.1 Actinomycetes bacterium
CGGTTGGCCCACCATGGGACGGTGGTGTCAGGTGGGAGGTCGGCTTGAGGTAGAACTGGTGTGTAGGCGCGCCGTTCCAGGCGGATGCTGATGGTGTCGGCGGGTGTGTCGAGGAAGCGAGGTTGGATGGTGTCGGGTGCAGCGTTCGCGTAGCCGGGAAGCCGGGCACGCACCGCGGCGATGGGTGCTTGGGCGAGGACGCAAAACATGATATCCAAGTCGACGTTGAGGTTCACCGCGCACGACAAGGCGTCAGGGTGGAAAGCACGGATGATCTCGGCGAGTCGGTCTTCGATGCTCATCCGCCGGGCGTAGCATTCAATAAGCGCCTTGGTAGCGAGGTTGTAGTCGTTGGAGATGATCACGGTCGGTGCCTGTGACGTCCGAGACCGGTGACGACGAGCTGGCGGACGGTGCCGGGGTAGCGAGTCAGCTTCACGCCGACCGATTCGTTTACCCGAGGCCGGTTGTGGCGAGGCCCTGAGCGCTCCAGGCGGATCGTCTTGTAGTCGCTTCGGGCGAGGCGTTCGATGTAGCTCATGAGCGATTCCGAGCGCATTCGCAGGGTGATGAACTTGACGCCCCGTGCGTCGAGTTCGCCGAGCACATGGTGGGTGGTGACCTTGTGGTCCATGGTCAGCATGTGCGGGTTGTGCCCCGTCACTGCTCGCCAGTGGTCACAGAACACGATCGCTTCACGAGCCTGGGTTGTCTTGGCGACATCCGCGTCGGCGTAGACGAGGTTGTGGGTGTCAGAGTCCTGTGTGAAGAACGTGAGCACGCTCCTCTTGCGGAAGGGGTCGCGGCCGCAATGCATGACCGCGTGGAAGTCCAGGTCGAAGACCGCCTGGTCCGCGGTAGCGAGCCCGGCATTGATCATCTGCTCGTCCAAGGCAGCGAGAAAATCGCGCTGGTTGTTGTGGCTGGTGCGATAGGAGTAGTCGGTCAGCGCTGTCTTCTTGGGCATGGTCGCGAGCCTAGCGAACAGAGCTGCTGCGGGATCGACCAGCAAGATGTCATCGACGTGGGAAACCCGCAGGGCGCCGGTCAGGTTCAGCGCGAGCAGTGACAGCAACCACCTGGTCGCGGGGATGAGCCGGGTGCTCGGGTACCCTGCCCGGCGGACCGGGTCGCACAAATCCAGGCCAACCAGATCGGGGAGGGTCAACAGCACGCCGGCCATCTTGGTGTGCACACGCCTCGGCCATGTTGCGAAGTCGATGACCGACGCCCGGGGTAGTTGGGTGTAGCGGCCGAAGGTGCCCGGTGAGACAGAAGCCTCCGGCGCAGGGTGGCGCAGCAGTCGACCGAACCCTTCTTCGGTGAGGATCTCAGCAACGCTCGTGCGGTTGAGTGGTGTTCCTTCGTTCCCGAGCTGGGTCGAGATCTCATAGGTCGACAGGCCCTGCCGACGTAGCTCGATCACCCGGCCACGAACCCGGTCCTTGGCCGGGGCGACACCTGGGGGTGGACCGGGTTTCCCCGGTGGCGCGAACAGCGCCAGCTTGCCAGCGCGAAAGTCGCGGACCTGGTTCACCACCGACCAGCGGCTGTAGCCGAACCAGGCGCCTGCAGCCGCATCGCTCAGCCCGTCGACGAAAACCGCCCGCAGCGTCTCGTACCGGCGGCGGTTCACCTCCTCGGGCGACGTAAACCACTCCCCGGCCTCATATAAGGCGCTTCCGGGTTCTCTGTGTGTAGCCCTGGTCATGGGATTGCGGGGTAGAGTTGGAGACCGCCGAGGTGGAACCAGATTGCAGTCTTGAAGTGCTCCCGGTTGCGGTACCCGCGTGCCGATACCCGGATCGCCTGAATGCGGCTGTTCAGTCCCTCCGCGCCAGCGTTGCTCACGCGATGTGTGAAGTAGGACATCAGCCCGGCCTCGTGGCGCTTCAAGGTGTGGGCCGCGTCGATCACGGGCTGCAAGCGTGAGTGGGTGGCCCAGAAGTACCAGCGCTTCCAGTGCTTCTCTGCCCAGCCCCTGCGGGCGTGCGACAAATTTGTAGGTAGCGGGGTCACGCCACGCTCGTCTGAGTGCGGGGCGTCTTCCAGATCTCCTCCCAGCGCCCGCTGGCTTCTTGGCAGCGTAGGGTGGCGATGCCGGTAGCGCCCCGCACGCTCCAGCGCATTCCGGAGAGTTTGAGTCGTTGGGCGATCACGGCCTTGCATCCGGCTTCGACAGTGCCGGATCCGACGAAGTGCCCTGCGTCGCGAAACCTCTTGTAGTCCATCCGGCTGGCGTTGTTCTCGAAGTAGCCGAGTGCTGTGTCGAGGTCCTTGGTCTTGTCAGCAGGGACATCGAGTGCTCTTGCTGCGGTGAGGATAGCTGGTATGTCGCCGCCGTCAAGCTCGTCTTTGCGCTCTGCGAGCCATCCGGCCCGGTCGTCTCCAAGCACGTTAGCGAGCAACTTCGCGAGATCTGAGAGGTGCTCTCTTGCGTGGTAGAGGTCGACGATGTGGGTCGCAGAGGGGAAGTGTGCCTTCGCGAGGTTCCAGATCCACACTGCACCGTCACCAAGGACAACCACGTCTGTTGCTTTCGCTGAGCCTCGTCGTCGGGCCTCGGCGGAGATGAGGGTGCCGAAGTGCTCGACGGGTTCCAAGGTAGCCACGTAGCTCGAAGAGTCTGGATCTCTGATCGGGTAGCCCTCGTCGTCGGTGG
>JAJZBS010000218.1 GCA_021851885.1 Actinomycetes bacterium
CACGGGCGGCCCATGGATCGAGGTCGGGGTCGGCTCCGGACGCTTCGCCGCCGCGCTTGGCATCGCGGCCGCCCTCGATCCCGCGCCGGCACCGCTGCGTCTCGCCAAGGCCGTGGCGTCCGCGTGCTGCGCGCCATCGGGAGCGTCTCCCACTTGGCGACAACACCTTCGGCGCGGTCGCTCTCGTCGTCACGCTCTGCTTCGCCGAGAACCCTGCAGGCGTGCTCGACGAGGTGGGCCGCGTTCTTCGACCCAGCGGTCGTCTCGTGGTCGGCTTCGTCCCACTCGACTGCGCCTGGGGCCGTTCGCACGAAGGGAAGGGCCGCGCAGGACATCTCTTCTACCGCCACGCCCGCTTCCAGACCCTGACCGAGCTCCGCCGGATGCTCGCCACGGCCCGCTTCCGGCCCGTCGAGGCTCGCTCGATCCTGTTTCAGGCGCCGCGTGACAAGCTCGTCGCCGAGCCGGTGCGTGGCGGTGTGGTCGCCGGCACCGGCTTTGCCACGTTCGCCGCCCGGCGGGAGGACGCAGGCGTTGGCTGTTGCGACTCGCCCGTGGGTTGAGCCTCCCGAGCCGGACCCCCGTTGGCGCATGCGCCGGTACGGTGCCGGTCACGGCGCACGGCGAGGTCACCCATGGGATCCGGCGGGGCTGGTGTGGACGGTGGCCGCCGCCAACCTGGCGAAGTCGTGCCGCAGGTGCCGTTCGACGTGGTGGGCGACCTCGTGGGCCTCGCCCACCGTGAGCGCCGGATCGACGGTCGCGTCGACCTCGGCCCGCAGCGTGTGGCCCACCCAGCGCACTCGCAGCTCGCGCACCCCGGTCACCCCGGGGACGGCCGTCACCGTGGCCGCGGCCTGGTCGACCAGGACAGGGTCGACCGCATCGAGCAGTCGAGCGCCGACCTGGCGGATCGTCGACCGCAACACCCCGAGGATCACCGCGGTGATCACGAGACCGACCATCGGATCGGCATCCGTCCACCCGAGCGCCACGCCAAACGCACCCAGCAGCACGGCCAGGCTGGTCAACCCATCGGTGCGGGCGTGCAGCCCGTCCGCGACGAGGGCGGCAGAACCGATACGGCGCCCGACGCCGATGCGGTAGCGGGCGGCGACCTCGTTGCCGGCAAAGCCGATCAGCGCCGCCACGGCAACCGCCCACAGGTGGCTGACCTGGTCCGGGTGGATCAGCCGGTCCACGGCCTCCCACGCGGCGATCCCGGAGGAGACCGCGATCACGGCGGTCACGAAGAGACCGCCCAGGTCCTCGGCCCGCCCGTAGCCGTAGGTAAAGCGCTTGGTCGCAGGCCTGCGGGCGAGAGCGAAGGCGATCAGCAGCGGAACGGCGGTGAGGGCGTCGGCGACGTTGTGCAGCCCGTCGCCGAGCAGCGCCACCGAACCGGAAAGTTCGGCCACGACCAACTGGACCGCAGCGGTCACCCCCAAGATGGCCAAGCTGGCAAAAAGCGCCCGCCGACCCGCCGCGTCAGCCTCCAAAGCCGAGTCGATCTGATCGGCCGTACCGTGCGAGTGGCCCCCGAGCGCCTCGGACACGCCGTGGCGAACCTTCGACCAGATCCCGGCGCCATGGCCGCGGAACCGACCAGGGCCGCGACCGTGCTCGTGCTCGTGGCGATGATCGTGCCGGGTGCTCATAGCGGGTATGCGCGAGCGTACCTCTCTCGATCCACCATATGCGAAGATGCGAAGAGGTGGCAATAAGAAGTAGACTGCAGTGTGGCCCGAGCGCATCATGCCGAGTCGGCGGCACAGGCTCACCCGGAGGGGCTGTCCTCCCAGCAGGTCACAGCGGCCGTCACCTCGTTCACCATGCTGGCCGACCCGACCCGGGTGCGCATGCTATGGGCGCTGCGCGACAGGGAGCTGGACGTGGCCAGCCTCGCAGCGCTTGCAGACTGCCGACCGACGGTCGCCAGCCAACACCTTTCCAAGCTGCGCCTCGCCGGCCTCGTCGAAGCGACTCGCGACGGGCGCCGGATGCTCTATCGCCTACGAGGCAGCCATGTCCGGGCGCTGCTCGGCGAGGCGCTGTTCCATGCCGACCATCAGGTGAGCGGCACGCCGACCCACGACTGACGGTCTCAATTGGTCACCTTCCACTTCGCCATCGCGCTCCGGCAGGTCTTTCGTCTGTCGCGATGAGACCCGCGGGTCCTCACCCGTGCCGGAGCGGCGCGTCGTTTCGCGGGAGTGCCGCCGCCAGCGCTGAGCGAGCTCATCGCGTCGATCGCTGCCGACGCCTACGGCGCCGACGAGCAGCTCCCGGCCTTCCTCCCGGCCATTCACGGGTACTTGTTGGCACGGCGTCAAGACAAGCGGTCATCGTCTGCACGAGCACTCCGGGGCTCTCCGTCCTTTCCTCCGATCTTGATCTCGCCGGTGCTGAGGTTGAACTGCCAAAGCTCGACCGCCGTCATCGCCCTCCTCGCCCTCTTTCTCGCGCTGACATCGGAAGTACGCCGGCGCGTCGGCGGGGAGCTTCTCCTTGGCTCCTCGCAGGGAAGGCAAGTGCCTCTTTGCTCCGGGACCCCAAAGCCGCAACGGGACATCGGCAAGGAGAGCCGGAACCCCATCGGCCGCCGAGCCGCCGAGCCGCCGAGCCGCCGGGA
>JAJZBS010000070.1 GCA_021851885.1 Actinomycetes bacterium
CGGTGAACTGGACAGCACTCGAGCTGAGCTAGGTGCCGTGCGCCTTCTTCGCCGCCGCCTTCTTCGCTGGGGCCTTCTTCGCCGCCGCCTTCTTCGCTGGGGCCTTCTTCGCCGCCGCCTTCTTCGCTGGGGCCTTCTTCGCCTTGCTTGCTTTGCGCGCAGACGGGCCGGCGGCACGTCTCTCTGCCAACAGCTCCGCCGCACGCTGCAGCGTCACGCTTTCGGCGTCATCGCCTCGCCGCAGGGAGGCGTTCGTCGTCCCGTCTGTCACGTACGGGCCGAACCGGCCTTCGCGCAGGACGATCGGGGCCCCTGAGTCGGGGTCTGCACCGAGCTCCCGAAGTGGCGCGGCCGCCTGACGCCCGCCGCGCCGCTTCGGCATAGCGAGACGGGCAAGTGCCTCGTCGAGGGTGATGGTGAACAGGTCGTCTTCACTGTCGAGGCTGCGCGTGTCCGTCCCCCGCTTTACGTACGGGCCGAACCGACCGTTCGCCGCTATGACGTCCTCGCCGGTACCTGGATCGGTGCCGACGGTGCGCGGCAAGGACAGGAGCCGCAGCGCGTCGTCAAGGGACAGGTCAACCGGGGACATCGAATTGAAAAGCGACGCGCGCTTCGGTGCGGTCGCGGCCGACTCGTCGTCCGGGTCGCCAAGCTGGACGTAGGGGCCGAAGCGGCCGCTGCGCAACATGACGGCCAGTCCTGTTTCCGGGTCCTGACCGAGGTGACGATCGCTTGCGGGGGCCGCGAGAAGCTCGGCAGCCTTGGCGGCGGTCACCTCGTCGGGACAGAGATCCTCGGGTATCGACGCCCGCTCCTCACCGCGCTGCAAGTAGGGACCGTAACGGCCCACGCGGACGACAATCGCATGGCCGTCGTCGTCAGTGCCCACCGGGATGGAGTTGATCTCGCGCGCATCGATCTCCCCGAGGCGCATCGCGACGGCGCGCTTCAATCCGGGCGGTGCACCGGCTTGCTGCCCGTTGCCTGCGTCGTCGAGATCCTTGGCACCGGCGGCACCGAAATAGAAGCGGGTGAGCCACGGCAGGACTTCCTCGTCGCCGCTGGCAATGTGGTCAAGATCGTCCTCCATGCTCGCGGTGAAGCCGTAGTCGACCAACTCGGGGAAGTACCTCTCGAGCAGGCCGACGACTGCGAAGGCTGTGAACGAGGGCACCAGTGCACTCGCCTTCTTCCAGACATAGCCGCGGTTCTGGATGGTCGCGATGACGCTCGCATACGTCGACGGCCGACCGACCCCGAGCTCTTCCATGGCCTTGACGAGGGATGCCTCGGTAAATCGCGCCGGGGGCTGGGTCTCGTGGCCCTTCGCAATGACTTCGACAGCCGGGACCTGGTCGCCCTCGCCGAGGCGAGGGAGCCGCACCTCGCGTTCGGCGAGCTCGGCCTCCGGGTCGTCCTCACCTTCGACGTAGGCCCGCAGAAAACCGGGAAAGGAGATGATCTTGCCGTTGGCGACAAGACCCACCCGCTGGTCGGGGCCACTGGCACCGGGAGCGCTGCCGTCCAGGCGGACCTGGGCGCTCGTCCCTGTGGCGTCGGTCATCTGCGATGCGACTGTGCGTTTCCAGATCAGCTCGTAGAGGCGCGCCTCGTCGGCGGGCAGCTCCGCCGCGACGGCCTCGGGCATCTTGAAGGAATCGCCGGCCGGGCGCACGGCTTCGTGCGCTTCCTGCGCATTCTTGACCTTGCGCGTGTACAGGCGCGGCTTGTCCGGGACGTAGGCGTCGCCGTAGAGGTTGCGGACCTGGATGCGCGCAGCGTCCAGGGCCGTCGACGACAACGCCGTCGAGTCGGTGCGCATGTAGGTGATGTAGCCCTGTTCGTAGAGGCGCTGCGCCACCTGCATCGCACGCTGCGCGCTGAAGCGCAACTTCCGCCCGGCCTCCTGTTGCAGGGTCGAGGTCATAAACGGCGGGGCGGGAGAGCGGCGGAACGGCTTCTCGATGACCGACGACACGGTGAGCGTCACACCCTCCAGCCGCTCGGCGAGGGAACGCGCCGCGACTTCGCCGAGGACGACGGCCGCGTCTTTTGTCGCGAGCTCCCCTGTCGAGGAGAAGTCCCGTCCCTGCGCGACACGCGTGCCGTCGACGGACACCAGGGCCGCTTGGAACCGTTCGCCGTCTTTGTCGACGGTGGCCTCGAGATCCCACCATCCCGCCGAGCGGAAGCGCATGCGCTCGCGCTCGCGCTCGACGACGACCCTCGTTGCAACGCTCTGGACGCGACCGGCGGAAAGGCCGCGCATGACCTTCTTCCACAGGAGCGGCGATACCTCGTAGCCGTAGAGGCGATCCAGGATCCGGCGTGCCTCCTGGGCGTCGACGAGACGCCGGTCGAGCTCGCGCCACTCGTCGACAGCGCGCACGATTGCCTGGCGGGTGATCTCGTGGAAGACCATGCGCTTGACCGGGACCCGCGGTGCGAGCACCTCCAGCAAGTGCCATGCGATCGACTCCCCCTCGCGGTCTTCGTCCGTCGCGAGGTAGACCTCGCTCGCCTCTTTCACGAGGCGCTTCAGCTTGGCGACCTGGGTCTTGCGATCCGCCGACACCACGTAGAGGGGCTTGAAGCCGGAGTCGACGTCGACTCCGAGGCGGGCCCACGGTTCGCCTTTGTAGGCCGGGGGGACGTCAGCGGCGTTGCGCGGCAGATCGCGGATGTGCCCGATCGAGGACTCGACGACGTAGTCGGGTCCCAGGAACCCTGCAATGGTCTTCGCCTTTGCTGGGGACTCGACGATGACGAGGGGCTTGGCCATACGGGCGAAAGGCTGGACACACGGCGGTCCCGCTGTCAAGCAACGAGGCGGTCAACTCCGTGTCCCCCCAGGTCAGCGCCGTCGCGCACCGCCGATGCCCACCCGGGATGAGCTGCGGTCAGGCCGGTGCCGTGTCGGCAGCGGCCCGAGCGGCGACCGCCGGCCCGTCGGCTGCGGGCTCGTCTCCGACAAGGCTCGCCTTGCGTTTGGAGAAGGCGATCGCGACCAGGAGGACGGCGAGAGCGCCGCCAGCGATGGCGTAACGGACCGTCGTGTTGTGGTGCAGCGAGATCACCGCGGGCAGCACGAGGAGGGAGACCAGGTTCATGACCTTGATCAGCGGGTTGAGCGCCGGCCCGGCCGTGTCCTTGAACGGGTCGCCGACGGTGTCGCCGATGACCGCCGCGACGTGGGCTTCCGAGCCTTTTCCGCCTTCGTGGCCGTCCTCGATGTACTTCTTGGCGTTGTCCCAGGCGCCGCCGGTGTTGGAGAGGAAGTTGGCCATGAGCTGCCCGGTGAG
This sequence comes from Actinomycetes bacterium, assembly GCA_021851885.1. Classification (GTDB taxonomy): domain Bacteria; phylum Actinomycetota; class Acidimicrobiia; order Acidimicrobiales; family JAMCQF01; genus JAJZBS01. The sequence goes on from JAJZBS010000070.1 coordinate 3,306, forward strand.
GATGGCCGCGGCCAGAAAGGCGCCGAGCGCGAAGTAGCTGATGCCGAAGCCCACGATCACCGGGGAGAGGACGGCGAGCAAGGCGGGGGTCACGAGTTCACGCTGGGCGGCTGCGGTGCAGATGCCGATGACCCGACCGTACTGCGGTCGCTCGGTGCGGTTCATGATCCCGGGGTGCTCCCGGAACTGGCGGCGGACTTCCTGGACGACGGTCCCCGCCGACCGGCCCACGGCGCGGATCGCGAGCGACGAGAACAGGAAGGCGATCGAGCCACCGATGAGGAGGCCGACAAAGGTCGTCGGGTTGGCCACGTTGATTTGCGTCGCGAGGTTCGTGAAGAGCTTGGGGCCGCTCGGGAGCTTGAGCTGGGAGCCGATCGTCTCGATGAACGAGGCGAACAGCGCGACGGAGGCGATGACGGCCGAGCCGATCGCGACTCCCTTGGTGATGGCCTTCGTCGTGTTGCCGACCGCGTCGAGGCTGACCATCACGCGCTCCGCCTCGCCGGTGAACTCTCCGGACATCTCGGCGATCCCCGCGGCGTTGTCGGCAACGGGTCCGAAGCTGTCTTCGGAGACGATCATCCCCGTCGTCGACAGCATGCCGATGCCGGTCAAAGCCACCAGGTAGAGGGTCAGCTGGAGGTTGCCACCGCCCAGGGCGATCGCAACGGCGATGGCGATGGCGATGGCGATGATCGCCCACACCGTCGACTCAAGACCGATCGAGATCCCCGACAGGACCGTCGTCGCCGGGCCCGTCCGTGCTGACTCGGCGATCTCGCGCACCGGAGAGCGCTCCGTCGACGTGAAGTGCTCGGTGATGAAGCTCACGACAAGGACCAAGCCGACTCCCGTCAGCACGGCGTAGAACGGCTTCAAGTAGTGCAGATAGAACTGCGCGACGAAGAAGGCGCCGACGACGGTGAGGGCCGCGGCCGACCAAAAGCCCCGGTTGATGGCCGCCATGGCGTGCCGGTCCTTCTTGCGACTGCGCACGATGAAGATGCCGACGATGGAGGCCAGGATCCCCATTGCCGGGACGGCGAGCGGGAAGACGATCGCGCGTGCTGGGTTGCGCCCGATCGACGTGAAGGCGGAAAAGCCGAGGATGAGCGACGCGATGATGGTGATCTCGTAGGACTCGAACAGATCGGCGGCCATGCCCGCGCAGTCCCCGACGTTGTCCCCGACGTTGTCGGCGATCGTCGCGGCGTTGCGGGGGTCGTCCTCGGGGATGCCCGCTTCGACCTTGCCGACCAGGTCGGCACCGACGTCCGCGGCCTTGGTGAAGATGCCGCCGCCCACACGCATGAACAGTGCGAGCAGGGAAGCGCCGAAACCGAAGCCGAGCAGGACCGCCGTAGCCGTGTTCTGGAAGACGAGCACGATCGTCGTCGCCCCCAGAAGCCCGAGGCCGACGCAGAACAGCCCCGTGATCGCCCCGGTCCGGAAGGCCACCCGCAACGCGCCCTTCATGGCACCCGAGCGGGCGGCGGCCGCCGTGCGGACGTTGCCGCGAACGGCCAGGGACATGCCGATGAAGCCGGTCAGGCCCGAGCATGCAGCACCGAAAAGGAAGGCGACGACACGGAAGAGGCCGGACTCGCCAAAGCTCATGGCGATCGACCCGTGGGGCCCGACGACCTTGGTCGCGGTGAAGAAGAGCAGGACCGCCAGGGGGACGATGACGATGGCAATCGTGCGGAACTGGCGGCGCAAGAAGGCCACCGCACCCTCTTGGATGGCCTGGGCGACCTGCTTCATGGACGAGGTGCCCTGGTCGGCGCGCAGCACCCCCCGCATGAGGACGAGCCCGGTGGCCAGCGCCACCACGCCCGCGACGAGGGCGAAGGCGAGCCAAGCGAACTCGGCCCCTCCCAGGTGGAATGCCTGGTACCCGCCTTCGGCGGCGAGGACGTGCGTCATCGTGGGCTACTCCCTTCGAGAACGTTCGCGAAAATCGAGGACTTTGTTTTGTGCGAGGGCCGCATGCGCTTCGACCGGAGCCCCCCAACGCCGGTTCGCCGGCGCCGCGCGGCTTCCGCCGGCGGAGGCCCGAACGACGGGACGTTACCTGGCGACCCGCTCCGGAGCAAGATCCTGGCGCTCGACGGCTCCGGGCGGTGCGGGAAGGTTTGTCCCGAGCGGGGGATGAGCGCCTCGTGGGGTTGCCGCCCGTAGGATGGTTCCTGGTGGAAGCCGCTTTCTTCGACCTCGACAAGACGGTCATCGCACGTGCGTCTGTGGCCGCCTTCCGGAGACCCTTCTACAAAGAGGGCCTCATCTCGCGGCGCACCATCGTGCACATCGTCTACGCCCAGCTCATCTACCTCTACTTGGGCGCCGGCGAACAGCGCCTCCAGCGCATCCGGGAGTCCATGCTCACACTGACGCGTGGGTGGAGCCAGAGCCAGATCAGCCAGATCGTCCGGGAGACTCTTGAGGAGATCATCGAGCCCATCATCTTCGCCGAGGCCCTCGCCCTCATCAGCGAGCACCAGGCGGCCGGGCGCAAGGTCTTCATCGTCTCCTCCTCGCCGATCGAGATCGTCGAACCTTTGACCGAGTACCTCGGGGCCGACGGCGCCATCGCAAGCCGCGCGGTCGTCGGAGCTGACGATCGCTACACCGGGGAGATGGACTTCTACGCCTTCGGACCCTTCAAGGCGGATGCGATCGTCGAGCAGGCGGCCCGGGACGGCATCGACCTGGCCGCCTCCTACGCCTACTCGGACTCCTACACGGACCTACCCATGCTCGAGGTCGTCGGGCACCCGGTGGCCGTCAATCCCGACCGCGTTCTATCGAAAGTCGCGCGCGAGCGTGGCTGGGAGGTCCGCGTCTTCGCCAACCCGGTCCGCCTGCGCGACCGCGTACGGGTGAGCCGCTGGACAGCAACCGCTGCCATCGGCGGTGCCGTCGCCGCAGGGGCCGGTGCCGCCTGGGTGGCGTGGCGCCAAGGGCACAGGAACGGGACCCACCAGCCCACAGCCCTCGCTGCCGGCCATGCTCTCTTCAGCGGCGGCCATGGCCTGTCGGCAGCCGTCGCCTCTGCCCAGCGCGCACACTAGGCCTGATCAGACTCGGCGCAGGACGGCTGGGGCGAAGCTTGCCCAGCGGTCCGTGACGGGAGCCCGAGCCGGCTTGTGGCGCCGCTTAGGAAGCTTCGCGCAGGCGCTTGGCTGCGACGATCCCGAGTGCGACGAGAACGGCGAGGAGAAGGAGCTTCTTCATAGGCGCACAGCCTATCCAGACAGCGCGCTCGCACCCGTCCGTTGCGGCGTGCCTGTCATCCGAGGCTCTCGCGCTGTGGCGCCGCCCGCACCGCGGCGAGGGACCGGACGGGGTCCCGGGCAGGGCCACGGCGTGGCCGGGCTGCTTAGACGGTCAACAGGTCGCGGGCACCCGTGTCGCTCGACGGATGACGCAGCTTCGACATCGCACGCGCCTCGATCTGGCGGATCCTCTCTCGCGTCAGGTTGAAGTGCTCCCCGACCTCTTCGAGGGTCCGGGGCTCGCCGCGGTCGAGCCCGAAGCGTAAGCGGAGGATCTCGCGCTCGCGCATGTCGAGTGGGGACAGCAGGCGGTCGATCTCCTCGGGGAGCAAGGCCGTGGCCGCGACCTCGAAAGGAGATTCCGCCGAGCGGTCTTCGACGACGTCGCCGAGCTCGGCATCACCGTCTTCTCGCAGCGGCTCGGAAAGCGAGAGGGGCTCGGCGCGGAACCGAAGGGCCTCGATCAGCTTGTCCTCAGGCATCTCGACCTCGGCCCCGAGTTCGGCGAGCGTCGCGGGGCGCCCGAACTTCAGCTCCAGGCGGGCCTGGGCTTTCTGGACCCTGGCAAGCGTGTCGCCGGCGTGGACGGGCAGGCGGATGGTGCGGCCGGTGTTGGCAATGCCGCGGGTAATGGCCTGGCGGATCCACCACGTGGCGTAGGTCGAGAACTTGAACCCTTTGCGCCAGTCGAACTTCTCGACGGCGTGCATCAAGCCCAGATTGCCCTCTTGGATCAGGTCGAGAAGCGGCAGGCCAGATGCCTGGTACTTCTTGGCGATCGACACGACGAGGCGCAAGTTGGACTGCACGAAGGTGCGCTGGGCATCCTCGCCGGCCCGCACGACCCGGCGCAGCTCGCGCCGGCGCGACGGGGTCAGGCCTTTGGGGGTGGCACGCAGCTCCTCTTCGGCTTCGGCCCGTCCCTCAATGGCCTGGGCGAGGCGCACCTCGTCGTCTTTGGTGAGGAGGGGGTACTGCCCGATATCGGTCAGGTACAGGCGGACAAGGTCCTCTTCATCCCGCTCGATGCGTTCCTTAGCCAACCTTGGACCCTTCCCTGCCTCTCGATGCGGCAACGTCTCGCCGACGCCGACGATCCGGGCACGGCCTACCCGTGCCCGCGTCGTGACGCGTGCTGCGAGCCACAAGCATCCCCAGCGCACTGCCCCGGCCTGTGACCTGGGCAGGTGACGTTCGCCGCCGGGTCTAGCCCTGCGACGGATTGGCGAGCGCCTGACGGCTCGATTCACATTCTAACGACGGCGTCAAGATCCCCGGCCCGGCCCGGCCTGGCCCTCTGCCTGTGGTGCCGCCGCCCAGCCGTGGGTTCCGGGGCAGCTCAGGGGCGATCCAGCCAGCCCGCCAGCGTCCTGCCGGCTGCCATCTCCTCTTCTATGTCGGCCAGGGCGAGCGCGAGGACGCGCATGACGGGACCGTCGGCCACGGGGCCGGCCCGCCGCAGGTGCTCCCGGTAGGAAGCGGCAAGACCGGGCAGGACAGCCCCCGTGAGCTCTGCAAGGGCCGCCCCCGCCGGGGCCGGCCGGGCCGGCCTTTCAGCAAGGCCGTCGACGGCCGCACGCAGCGGGTCCCCGGCGGGCGGGGGAGCGTCGCCCACGTCGTCGATCACCGTTCCGCGCGGCCGGCGCGCTGCCCAGAGCTCGGCGTGCCAACCGTGGATCCGGCTCCAGCGATGGAGGTACAGCTGGGCGCCACCGTCCTCTGCAGATCGGGCCCAAGCGCCGGTCACCTCGAACAGGCGCTGTTCGACCCAGCGGTAGCGGCCACACGCCTCGGCGGTCTGCACCAGTGTGAGCGGCTCCATCGGCGTCAAGGCCGGCCAGGCGGTGGACGGCGCGGTGCCGGGGGTCACCCGCACGCCAAACTTCCTGCGGCGGTCAGGTTCCCAACCGGTAGCCGCCGGCGAGAGTGCCAACCAAGAGAAGCGACGCGGCCGCCGAAGCGACAGGTCGCGAGACGGTCTTCCAACCACACAGCCATGTGGTCCTCCTGCCTCACATCCGCCGAGCGGCTTCAGAACCCGCTTCGACTGTCCAGCTCGGAAAGCTTCCAGTCTTCCGCACCCGAAAAAATCGACCCTACGCCTGGGAGCAGTTCCGAGGCAAGATCCAGCGCACCCGCCGTCGGTCGCAGTGGACTGCAGAGACCCCCGGGCGTGCGCGTTCCGCCGGAGGTCTCTGCCCCTTCTCCACCTCGGCCCTCAGTCCGAGGGCCGGTCCTTTCCTACAGGTCGTAGTAGAGCGTGAACTCGTAGGGGTGCGGGCGCAGACGGACCTGGTCGGCCTCGTTGCTCCGCTTGTAGTCAAGCCAGGTCTCAATGAGGTCGTCGGTGAACACGCCGCCGACTTTGAGGTAGTCCACATCCGCTTCGAGGGCGTCGAGCGCCTCTTCGAGCGAACCCGGCGTCTGCGCGAATGCCGCGAGCTCATCCGACGAGAGCTCGAAAAGGTCCTTGTCGAGCGGGGCCGGAGGTTCGATCTTGTTCTGGACCCCGTCGAGGCCGGCCATGAGCATCGCCGAGAATGCGATATAGGGGTTCGCGGAGGGGTCTGGGCAGCGGAACTCCACGCGCTTGGCCTTCGGGCTCGGCGAGTACAGGGGAATGCGGCATGCAGCCGAACGGTTCCGCTGGGAGTAGATCAGGTTGACCGGGGCCTCGAAGCCGGGAACGAGCCGCTTATAGGAGTTGGTCGTCGGGGCTGCAAAGCCGCAGATGGACCGAGCGTGCTTCAGCAGGCCTCCGATGTACCAGCGCCCCATGTCCGATAGCCCGGCGTAGCCGTCGCCCGCGAAGAGGGGATCCCCGCCGTTCCAAAGGGACTGGTGCGTGTGCATGCCAGACCCGTTGTCTTGGAAGAGCGGCTTCGGCATGAACGTCGCGCTGTAGCCATTCGCACGGGCGACGGAGCGCACGATGTACTTGTAGAGCATCAGCTTGTCGGCGACGCGCAGGAGCGTGTCGAAGCGCATGTCGATCTCCGCCTGGCCGCCGGTTGCAACCTCGTGGTGGTGGACTTCGATCTCGATCCCGGCATTTTCCATCGCCAAGACCATCTCGCTGCGAAGGTCTTGGAAGTGGTCGCTCGGCGGGACGGGGAAGTACCCCTCCTTGGGCCGCAGCTTGTAGCCGAGATTGGGCTCCTCGTCGGCGTCGGTGTTCCAGAAGCCCTCGATCGAGTTCACCTCGTAGAAAGCCCTGTTGGCGCTCTGCCCGTAGCGCACGTCGTCGAAGACGAAGAACTCCGCCTCGGGGCCGAAGTAGGCCGTGTCGGCCAAGCCCGTCGTCGCGAGATGGGCTTCGGCCTTCTTCGCTACGTAGCGCGGATCACGCGTGTAGCTCTCCCCTGTCACGGGGTCCTGGATGAAGCAGTTGAGGTTCAAGGTCCGTCGCTCGCGGAAAGGATCGATCACGACGGTGTCCGGGTCTGGAAGGAGCAGCATGTCCGACTCGTGGATCTGCTGGAACCCACGGATCGACGACCCGTCGAAGCCGAAGCCGTCCTCGAAGGACTCAGCGGTGAGCTGGCGCGGCGGCACCGAGAAATGCTGCATCATTCCGGGGAGATCGCAGAACCGCAGGTCCACCATCTCGATCCCCTCGTCTTTCACAAGACGAACTACCTCTTCCGGCGTGCGCTTCTGCACCGATTCTCTCCTCCCGAATACTCCCGAGCCCATGCGTCTCGGGTCGTCAACAGCTCCACCACCGCCGGCAGGACGCGGGCGGCGATTGGGTTGCACCCAGCGACTCTGATCGTGGCGCATCCTGGTTTCCTCGCTGTTGCCCGTGTGTGAACGGCGCGTGAAACCCGATCCGGCCCATTTTCCGGGTGCTGGTTTCCTGGGAGACTATTGGAAACGGAGGAAGCGATGCACAACCAGCACGACTACGTCCTGCGCACCGTCGAGGAACGAGGGGTCCGCTTCGTACAACTCTGGTTCACCGATGTGCTCGGGACGCCGAAAGCCTTCACGATCACGCCCGCCGAGATCGAGAACGCCCTGGAAGAGGGTATGACCTTCGACGGCTCGGCGATCGACGGCTTCAGCCGCATCCAAGAAAGCGACGTCCTGGCCCGCCCGGACGCCACGACCTTCCAGATCCTGCCCTGGCGCGAGGATGATGCCCCGGTCGCCCGGGTGTTCTGCGACATCTCCAACGTCGACGGCACGCCGTTCCAAGGCTGCCCGCGCCACGTCTTGCGCCGCACCCTTCGGCGAGCACGCGACCTCGGGTTCACCGTCTTCGCGGCGCCGGAGATCGAGTACTTCTACTTCACCGACGCCGATCCCGAGCATGCCCCGACCGGACTGGATCGGGGTTCGTACTTCCAGCTCACCGTCGCCGATCTCGGGAGCGACCTGCGCCAACGCAGCGTCTTGCTGCTCGAGGAGATGGGGATCCCGGTCGAGTACTCCCAGCACGAGGACGCACCGAGCCAGCACGAGATCGACCTGCGCTACACCGACGCCCTGACGATGGCGGACACGGTCATGACGACACGCCTCGTCGTCAAGGAGCTGGCCCAGGAGAACGGCGTCTACGCGAGCTTCATGCCCAAGCCGCTCGCCGGCGTTCAAGGCTCGGGGATGCACACCCACTTCTCGCTCTTCGAGGGAGAGGACAACGCTTTCGCCGATCCCGCCGACAACCACGGGTTGTCGAAGACGGCCCGGGCCTTCATCGCCGGCCTCCTGCACAACGCCGGAGCCATCACCGCGGTGACCAACCAGTGGGTCAACTCCTACAAGCGCCTCTCGCCAGGCTACGAAGCGCCCGCCCACGTCTCGTGGGCACACAACAACCGCTCAGCACTTGTGCGGGTCCCCTTCGCCAAGAGCGGGAACCCCGACTCCACCCGCATCGAGTACCGGGCGCCGGATGCGGCCTGCAACCCTTACCTCACCTTCGCCCTCGTCGTCGCCGCGGGCCTCGACGGGATCGAAGCCGGCTACGACCTTCCCCGCGAAGCGGCAGCGAACCTCTACGCGATGACCCCGGACGAGCTCGCCAAGGACGGGATCCGGCCGCTTCCCGGAAGCCTGCACGAAGCCATCGAAGTCATGCGGCCCTCGCAGCTCGTCGCCGAAACGCTGGGTGATCACGTCTTTGAGTGGTTCGTCCGCAACAAGCGCGCCGAGTGGCACGACTACACGACCCAGGTGAGCCAGTTCGAGCTCGACCGGTACCTCCCCCAGCTCTGATGACGGGCCTGAAACCAGTCCCAGCACGGGGTCCTGCACGGGCCCCAGGCCCGGCCTGGGCCCCGGCCTGGGGCCCGGCCTCGGGCCTCAGGCCTCGAAAGCGCTCGACGACCGGCTGCGCACCGGGCCGCCGCAGCGCGCCGGGAATGACCACCACGCGATGAACGGATCCTGACCGTGGAACCCCTGCTTGCCCATCCCGATCCCCTGCCGGCCGAGATCGCCCTCGCGCTGGACCAAGCGGGCGTGCCCCGTCAAGCGGTCGCTTCTGCTGATCTGGTCGAGGCGACCGCGCCTGATGATGGCTGGTCGGGGGCCATCGTCTTCGCAGCAGAGGACCTTGAGCGCGCCCTCGAGCTCTGCCAGGCCGTGCGCTCCGGTGAAAGCCCCCTTGCGCCGCTGCTACTCGTCATCGACCCGTCGCAGCTGCCGGCGCTGGCGGCTTGCCGCCACCTCTTCGACGACTTCTGCCTCACGAGCGCCCCTCAGGCCGAGCTCGTTGCCCGCCTTGAGCAGTTGTTTTGGAGGACGGGGCTCGGAAGCCGGCCGGAGCTCATCGAGCACGGGGCGCTCGTGCTCAACCTCGAGACGTACCAGGCCTCGATCGACGGTAGGCCGCTTGATTTGACCTACATGGAGTACGAGCTGCTCCGGTTCCTGGCGGCACGACCCGGCAAGGTGTTCACACGCGAGACGCTCCTCAGTCGCGTCTGGGGCTACGAATACTTCGGCGGAGCTCGCACCGTCGACGTCCACATACGGCGCCTTCGGGCGAAGGTTGGTGAGGAGCACGCCCACTTGATCCAGACGGTGCGATCTGTCGGATACCGCTTCGGCCAGCCTCCCGGCTGGATCCGCTAATCCGCCCCGGCACGCTGAACGGCACGCTCAGCGGCACGTTCGGATTCCCAGCGCCGGCTAGGGAGCGACTGGCCACGCCGGCACAAAGCCGGCGTGCGCCCACGCCGCCGCGGCGACCGCGGCGAAGACCGCGTCCGATGCCGCAACGGGCTCGCCGTCGCCCGGGACGATCTTGACGGCGACCCGCGGCGTGCGGCCGGCCGTCAACACGCCAAACGATCGGATCGTCAGATCCTGGACCTCCCCTTCCCCGCTGACCGCCAGGTACTCCGAAAGCACCCAGCTCACGGCCATGTGTGCAGCCCCGATGCAGTAGGAGCGCAAGACGACCGCGTCGAGCACCGGTCCAGGATGCACCACGACCTCGACCCGCTCTGCGGTGACGCGCGCCTTCGCAACGCCACCCGACGGTGACGTGACGGAGGCCCAGCCGTCCAAGCCCCCATCTCGCAACGACAGGGCGGCGGCCACCACTGCTGCTTCGACCCAACCCGCTCCCCGGACGGCCGTCGACAGCGGAGGGCCGTCGACGGCAAACCACTCGACCGCAAGGCCGGGCGCGACCGTCCCGATGGCGGCTTCGACGGCGCGCCTCGCCTCATCGTCGAAGTGGCATCCGGGACCGGCGCCTCCGGGACCGGCGCATCCGGGACCGGCGTCACCTTCTCGCGCGGTTGCGCCGTGACCGGCGCGGGCGCCTGTCGCAGGCAGGTCCGTCGAAGTGCGGCAGCGCTGCGATGACGCGATACGGATGACCCCGGTGCCGTCGAGGCGGATCGCCGCCGCTACCGGCGGCCGCTTCGGGCCGTCGCGCACGACGTCTTCTCGGGACCAAAGCACGCGCACGGCCTGCCCGTGCTCATCTGCCAGGCGGCGGGCCTCGGCACCTACCGGCGAAGAGGCTTTGCCACCGAAGGCGCCGCCGTTGGCCAGGGAGTCCGCAGGTGTCCCGCCCGGCAGGCACCAGGACCCGTCCGTTTCGAGATAGGCGGGTTCGACCCAGGTGGTCTGGAGAGTCAGCTCCCAATCCCCGTCGGGCACCGGGACGGGATGGCGGGGGCCGGCGGTGCTCCGCCGCCCCTGCACCTTGCCGGCACGCCGCCGCGCCTCGCTCAGTGTCGGTGCCACGGCGAAGCCACCGGCCCCATCGGGCACAGCGACCAGGGAACCGACCGGTGCCACGTCGTCTGCGAAACCTCCCTCGCCGACGACGACTGCGCCGCCCACCCTCTGAGGGCTCCCCCCTTCAAGCGTCGCCCTGCGCCCGGCGGATTCCCAATCCCGCGGTGCCGTCGCGTCGAAGCCTGCGCCATCTATCCCCGTTGCAGCCAGCGCAGCGTCCACGATCGTGCGCCACCCCGTGCAACGACAGAGATGGGCGAGAAGGGAACGTTCGATCGCGGCCTCGTCGACGGCGTCTCGTCGCTGCTCGAGGCCGGCGAGGCGCATGATGATCCCCGGCGTGCAGAAACCGCATTGGCTGGCTCCTGCCGACAGGATCGCGTCGACCCAGCGCCGGCGCACCGGATCGTCGAGGCCTTCGAGAGTCGTGACCGAGCGTCCTGCGACGCGCCGGGCCGGCGTCACACACGCAACACGGGGACTCCCGTCGACCCAGACCGTGCAGCACCCGCACTGCCCTTGAGGGCTGCAACCGTCCTTGGGGGACGTGATCCCGAGGCGGTCGCGGAGCACTTCGAGAAGGGTGGCACCGTCGTCGACAACCTCGACCTCGGCGCCGTTGACGGTGAAATGAAGCGATGCTCCGGCGTCGGGCGCCGGGGCGGAGGCGGCGTCTGGGCTCAGCTGAAAGAGGACCCGCAACCGCAGGTCCGGGTGGCGTTCGGGTTGGTCAGGTGGAACCCGGCGCCTTGGAGGCCGTCTTCGTAGTCGAGCGTCGAACCTTTGAGCATCTCGGCACTCTCCGGGTCGACTGCGACGCGAACCGTCCCAAAGCTGCGGACGACGTCTTCGTCGGCGACTTCGGCGTCGAAGAACATGTCGTAGCTGTAGCCCGAGCAGCCGCCCGCACGCACCGCGACGCGCAGCACGAGCTGGTCATTGCCCTCTTGGGCGATCAGATCGGCGACCTTGGCCGTCGCCGAGTCGGTCAGGGTGACCGGTACCGGCGCCCGGCCGATCTTCACACTCGTCGTCAACGCCACGACACGATCCTCCTGGCTGATCCCGGCGACCACAGCCTGCGTCGCCGTCACTCGGCGGCCCAGCATACCTCTCGGGACTTCACCACCGGTCGCCGGCGGCGGTTGGGCAGCCCGGCAGGCCTGGGCGCGACAGCCCGGTAGCCCGACAGGCCTGGGCGCGACAGCCCGGCAGCCCGGCAGGCCTGGGAGCGGGGCGCCTGCGTCCTGCGGGTGTGCCGCCTATGCGCCGAAGGCTTGGCCTGTGCTGTCACCTCCCTGCGAGCGGGCACATGCCTCTCAGATCGTTGCGAAGCGCGCGTCGTAGGCGGACGCAAGGGCATCGATGAGCTCCTCCCAGCGCAGACCGCTCCCCGGCGGTGGGAGGTCGCGGTCGAT
>JAJZBS010000219.1 GCA_021851885.1 Actinomycetes bacterium
GCCACCCTTGTCGCCGATCAGGAAGCCGATGTTGTCGCCGATGATCGCCGCCACTGCCGCCACGGCGAAGATCAGCCAGACCGACAGGGTGTGGCGGCTGCCGGCGTAGAGGGCCGCCGTGATGAGGATGGTCTCCCCCGGGAGCGGGACGCCGAGGCTCTCGGCTCCGACGAGCACGAAGACCGCCAGGTACCCGTACTGGCTGATGAGGTGGTGGAGGTTCATCTCTCGGGGCTGGAGCTGCTGTGTTGTCGTTATTCGGAACCCGAGTGAGATGCGGAACCAGCTCGGGGAGCTGCTTCGACATCTGTGACCGCAGCAACGACTGGGGTCACAGTGCCGGACTGACTTTGCGTTCAACACCCACTAGTCGTGCTCGCAATAGTACGCAGTTCGGAGCCGGGGGCGAGAACAGGTAGGCGGCTGTGACCCAGTTCGCCTACGGGTCCGGCATGCCCGTTTCAGGATCGGCGGATTCGTGCGGTGGTCGCAACGGGATGGTCGCGGGCAGCGTACCGGCTTTAGGTGGTGAGGACCGGGGGCATTCAGGCCTTCGTGTCTGCTGATGGCGAGTGCCGCGGCGACGTAGGCCCCGGCCGGCCGCCCGTGGGGCAGGCGGGGACCCCTAAGCGCCCGCCTGTCGGGGGAACCCGCAGCACCGCCGGGACGCCGGCCTGGCGGCCGGCTCGGGCGCCCCCGCCTGCCCTACCGGCCGGGCTGGCGATGTCAGGCCACGGAGGACAGCACCAAGGGCTTCAGCTGGCGAGCAGGTCGGCGATCTGCTCGATGGGCTTGGCGAAGCCCAGTCGCTTGCGGGGCCGGTCGTTCAGCTCGTCGGCGACGGCGTCGAGGAACGCCTCTTCGTGGATCGAGAGGTCGGTTCCTTTGGGGAAGTACTGGCGCAAAAGGCCGTTGGTGTTCTCGTTGGTGCCGCGCTGCCACGGCTTGTGGGGGTCGCAGAAGAAGATCTCGATGCCGGCGTCGACGCGCACCGCTTTCCAGTCGCGCATCTCCGGTCCTTGGTCCCAGGTCAGGCTGCGCCGCAGGGCGGCGGGGAGCGTCTTGATCTTGGCCGCCAGGGCGTCTCGGACCTGCTCGGGGGTGTAGCCATCAGGCAGGTGCAGCAGCATCGTGTAGCCGGTGGTGCGCTCCACCAGGGTCCCGATCGCAGACAGGTTCCGCTTGCCGATGATCAGATCCCCCTCCCAATGGCCAGGAACCGCACGGTCTTTGGCCTCAGCGGGACGCTCGGAGATGTTGATCATGTCGGGGATACGGTTCTTGCGTTGTCCGACCTTGCGCGAGGGACGGCGCATGGCCCTCCCGGTGCGCAGGCACACCGTCAGCTCCCGGCGCAACGCCCCTCTCGACTGCACGTACAGCGACTGGTAGATGGTCTCGGTCGACACCCACATCTCCGGCTGGCCGGGGAACTCTCGCCGCAGCCGACCAGCGATCTGCTCGGGCGAGTACCGCAATGCCAAATACTCCTCCACCATCGCACGCAACACCAAGTTGACGGCCAACTTCGCCGGCTTGGGACGGCTGGCGCGCTCCCACGCCAGGGCATGAGCCGACGTCGCCCTATACCGTCCGGCCTCGTCGGCGTTGCGGCGCAGCTCCCGACTGATCGTCGAGGCAGACCTGCCGATCCGATCGGCGACCATGCGCACCGACTCACCGCTGGCGTGGCCGATGGCGATCTCCTCGCGCTCGGCGAAGCTCAAACAGCGGCCCTTCAAGTTCCGGCCCCGACGGGGGCGCACCCCACCCGCCGCGGCAATCCAACGGGCGCCCTTCTTGCGGTAGGTCCCCACGCCGTCGGCCGCTTCGGTGATGAACTCACCGCGCTGCATCGCAGCCCAGAACGGCTGGACAACCTCGGGCACCATGGCCTCATTGAACCGCGTCATCGCAACTACTCCGATCGGATGGTTCGTTGCGATCACCGCGAGAACCCGGGATCGTCCTCCCGGGCACGCCGGCGAACCCCGCCGAGCCCCCGAGCGGATGCGTCTTCCACCCCCGCTGTCCGGCGGCCGTCGACCGCTGCCGGACCGAGCGCCCTTCGCTGGCTCCCGTCGGGGCCGGCCGGCTGGCCGCCTGCCATCGCTCCGCCGAGATGCTCGCCGGCGCCATCGACCTGTACCGCCCCACGGTCGCCGACGAGATGGCCGCACCGGGGGCGGCGCGCTGATGGCCACCACGCCGGTCACCGCTCGGGTCGCCGTCGACATCGGCGGCACGTTCACCGACCTCGTCGCCGTCGACAGCGAAGGCCGGGTGCGTCGGGGCAAGGCCCACACCACCCCCGACGCCCTCGAACGTGCCGTCCTCGAGGTTCTCGCCCAGTCGGGCACGCCGGCCGGGAGCATCGCGACGTTCGTGCACGGCAGCACGGTGGTGATCAACGCCGTCACCGAGCGGCGGGGTGCCAGGGCAGCGCTGGTCACAACCCGGGGCTTCCGGGACGTCCTGGAGATCGGCCGGGCCAACCGCCCCGACCTGTACAACCTCCGCTACCGCAAGCCCTCGGCTTTCGTTCCGAGGCACCTGCGCCACGAGGTGACCGAGCGCGTCGACTACACCGGGACCGTCG
>JAJZBS010000220.1 GCA_021851885.1 Actinomycetes bacterium
CGGGCTCGGGGTCAGGAACGCCGGGCTCCAGCAGCTCCGTGGCGAACGGGTGCGGGTCCAAGCCGCCCCCGATCAACTTCGGCGGAGTGCTGGGGGTGGGATCGTTCACCATCACCGCGTGCAACGTCAAGGCCATCCTCGGAACGATGGAGCTGCTCGGCGGCGGTATAATCTGCCTGGTGGCGATCGGGTTCATCCTGATTTCCCAGGGCAAGTCCGGCACTCCGGCGACGAAGATGGCGCAGGGTGCGATACGGGTCGCCGGGAGAGCGACCGGGAAGGGCAGCAGATGACACCCATCGGCATCGGCGTCCTGTGGCTCGGCTATTCGGTCCTCGCCTACGGCTGGTCCCAGCTCCGTGGCGCCAACGTCGGCCTGTTCACGCTCATGTGGCCCGGCAAGTACGACGGCAAGCCGAACCTGGACTCCGGCCGCTCCTCTGCCTCCCAGGCTCCTCCGGTCCCGACGCACAATGCGGTCGCAGGCTCGGGCGCCACCATCACGAGCCCGACGCAGGCACAGTCCGTGCTCGCGAACCCGAAGTCGACCAAGGCACAGAAGCAGGCGGCGAGCGACTACCTATACATGTCGGCGGGGGCGGCCTGATGGCGAAGAGCAGCGTCGTGCTCGCAGCCGCCGGAGTCGAGGTCGGGGTGGTCACCTGGCGCTCCGTGACGACGAAGAACAGCCCCAACATCGTCGCCGGCCTGCCGATCCCGGCTGTGTACCTCGACGTGATCCTGATCTTCGGCGCGCTGTCCTTCCTCGCCGACATCTCAGACGGTGCCGGCACCGTCGCCGGGCTCGCCGCCTGGGGCTACGTGGTCGCCACCTTCCTCACCTCCGGCACGGGTCCGATCACGGCCCTCACGAAGGCGGCCGGCAAGTCTGGCGCATCGACCCCGACCACGACCGCCGGGGGCGCAGCGGGGGCAGCCTGATGGCCGCGGGGGCGCTTCCCCTGCGCCTGGTCGCTTCGGCGGAGACCGCGAACATCGTCGATGGCACCACGGTGCTCACCTTCGCTCAGGTCCCCCTCGGGCGAGAATGGCAGGGGAGCATACAGATCCGGGGCGGAGCCGCCGCCACGTCGTGGAACGTGGTGATCGGTGGCATCTTCTGGGGCACGCTGACAGGATCGGGACCGTTCGGCCCCGTCCAGGCTCTGCCGGGCGAACAGCTGACGCTCACCACGACGGCGCCCGTACCTGCCTCCCCTCCCGGCGGCATCGTGATTGCGACCCTCATAGGGGCCAACAGCGCCTTCGGCGCAGCCTCCACCTATCTCTACCCCTTCAGTCCTTCGGGATCCGTCGCCATCGTGGGCGTTCCCGTCGTGCAGACGACATCGTTGCCGGCGGGGACGGCGGGCGACGCCTACGCTGCGACGCTCACTGCCTCGAGCGGCACGCCTCCCTACAGCTGGTCGGTCGTCTCCGGGGCGCTGCCCGCGGGACTGGCGCTCTCGAGCGCGGGCGCCATCACCGGGACCCCGACGACCGCGGGGTCCTATCAGTTCACCGTCCAGGTGACCGATGCGGCGTCGCTCTCGTCGACCCAGCTGCTGTCGATCACGATCGGAGCTGCTCCTGTGACCGTCAACTACGCCACGATCCTCCAGGCGGTGTGGAACGACATCTCGACGCCGGAGATCCTGAACGTGCAGAACCACTCGAAGCTCGTGGCGGTCATCCAGGGACAGCCGGCGAACGTCTACTCGAACGACCTCGTGGCGTGGCAGCAGATGGCGAACCCCGACGTCGGCGTCAGCATTTGGATGCAATCGGCGGAGAGCCCGGGCGGCGACATCACGCTGACACTGCCGTCTGCGATGAACGCAGTCATATTCGAGACCTACGGGCTGTCCGGGGCGGCCGCTCAAGCGGCAGCCGTGCCCCTCACCAACTTCGGCAACTACGTCACCGTGACCGGGGACGACGTCGGCTCGCTGTTCTTCGTGGGGCTCACGAGCCCGAACGGCGGCGTCTGGGGAGGCGAAACGCTGTCACTCGGCTATGCGGCGGGCCAGGCTGCGGGCTCGTCGGGCGGCGCCAACTGGTGGGGCAGCCAGAACTCGACGCTCACGGTGGCGACGCGCACCTCGGTTCCCGGTGTCGGCGTCGAGATCGGCCCGTACAACGTCCTCAGCACCGACCAGTACGAGGGCGTCTACGTCGAGCTGACCACCTAGCCCGGCCCCCTCCGTAGCACCCGTCTCGTCCATAGCAGCCATTCCCTCTCTCCACAGTCGCTTCCGACACCCGTGCACCCCGGACACTACCACGGTACGCAACAAACCCCTAGTACATTCGCCCCACCCACCCACTTTTCGCTCTCCTAGGCCCTTCTAGGCGCCTCTCTCCAGCTCACCGTAAGGCTCGAGCACCGATAGCGACCGCCGTCACCCCTAGAACACGCGATATCGCCATCGGTGCAGCTCACACACCAAAAACGCCTTATAAAGCAAGGCGTCAGGCCCGACACCACACACACATCCCAGTATTTCCTTGTACAACACACACCACTGACCGTACCGCACCACCAACAGGCACGCCGCTGCCAGAGGCAGCTACCCGTGCCGGCTGTGCGGG
>JAJZBS010000071.1 GCA_021851885.1 Actinomycetes bacterium
AATGGCCCGACTGGACGGGTTGTTCGAGGTGCTCGTCGATGGCGTGGAGGCAGACCGGATGGGACTTGCTGGCAAGCCAGAGCCGGCGCAGCTCCTGGAGGCGGCGCACCGTCTCGGCTTGGCCGCTGATCGTGTGGCGGTGGTCGAGGGCACCATCAGCGGCGTGCAGGCGGCACGGGCTGGCGGGTTCGCTCTGGTGATCGGGGTGGACCGCGCCGGCCAGGCCAAGCAGCTCTTCGACGCCGGTGCCGGTTCCGTCGTCAGTGACCTCAGCGACGTCACGGTCCGCCGCACCGAGACGTGCTGCCCGTCTGCCGGACGACCGGCACCATCGTGGGTGCTTGTCTTCGACGGGTACGAACCAGCCGACGAGGGGCGACGAGAGACGCTGTGTGCGACTGGCAACGGTTACATGGCGACGCGGGCAGCCGCGCCCGAAGCCCTGGTGAGCGAGGCCGGTTACCCAGGCACCTACCTTGCCGGTGTCTACAACCGCCTCGTCAGCCGCGTCCACGGGAGGGCACTGGAGCACGAAGAGCTTGTCAACGCTCCCAACTGGCTGGCACTGACGTTCCGCATTGGGGACGGGGAGTGGTTCGGCGCACCGAGCTGGGAGCGTCTTGGCCATCGACAGGAGCTCGATATCCGTCACGGCATCCTCACGAGGGAGTTGCGGTTGCGCGACCCGGGGAACCGGGTCACGCTGGTCACGCAGCGACAGTTCACCTCGATGGCGGACCCGCACCTCGCGGCGCTCCAGGTCACGATCGTGCCCGAGAACTGGTCGGGCACGTTGCAGGTCCGATCGAGCGTCGACGGCGCCGTGACCAACTCCGGGGTGGCCGAGTACCGGCTACTGGCTGCCCGGCACCTGGCGACACTGAGCGCGTCACGAGTGGACGACGAGACCGACGTGCTCACGGCCCAGACGGTGCGGTCCGGCGTCAACATTGCGCTGGCCAGCCGGTTCCGTTCGCGAGGGACACAGGCCGCCGCACCCGCGACCGCCCGATGCTCCGATGACCGGGTCGACCGCGTGGTCAGCCTCGAGGCGCGCGCCGGCGAGCCGCTGGTGGTGGAGAAGACCGTCGCCGTCTTCACGTCGAGGGACCATGCCATCGCCGAGTGCACCCAGGCAGCGCTCACCCGGACCGGGCGCGCACCCGACTACCCCTTCCTGGTCGCGGCACATCGAAGGGCATGGGAGACGCTGTGGTCACGTGCCTGGCTGTGGGTGGACGTCGACGACCGTGCCGCGCTCATCGTGAACCTGCACGTCTTCCACCTCCTCCAGTCGGTGTCACCCCACACGACTGAGCTCGACGCAGGTGTGACCGCCCGAGGGCTGCACGGCGAGGCGTACCGCGGCCACGTGTTCTGGGACGAGCTGTTCATCTTCCCGTTCCTCAACTTCCGCTTCCCCGAGCTCACCCGCTCCCTGCTGCTGTACCGCTACCGCCGGCTGGGCGAGGCGCGCGCACTGGCCGCGGCATGCGGGTTTGAGGGGGCCATGTTCCCTTGGCAGAGCGGGACGGACGGGCGGGAGGAGACGCCGGAGTACCTCTACAACGTCCGTTCCGGACGGTGGATGCGCGACAACTCCCGCCTGCAGCGCCATGTCGGCCTCGCGATCGCCTACAACGTCTGGTCGTACTACCAGGTGACCAACGACCTGCAGTTCATGCAGCAGCACGGTGCCGAAATGCTCATCGAGGTCTCGCGGTTCTGGGCAGGCCTCGCCCAGCACGACGCGACGCGCGACCGCTACGACATCCGTGGTGTGATGGGCCCCGACGAGTTCCACGACGGTCCGCCGGGTGCGCCTGGCTCGGGTCTGTCGAACAACGCCTACACCAACGTCATGGTGGCGTGGCTCTTGTGGCGCACCCGCGAAGCGATCGATGTAGTGACAGGGCACTTCGGGGGAGAACTGTGCAGCCGGCTGCAGCTCGACGATGACGAGCTGTCGCGTTGGGACGACGTGAGCCGCAAGCTCACCGTCCCGTTCGACCGAGCGGGGCGTCTCGCGCAGTTCGAAGGCTACGAGGACCTCGAGGAGTTCGACTGGTCGGCGTACCGCAGCCGCGTCGGCAACATCGGACGGCTGGACCTGGTCCTCGAAGCGGAAGGTGACAGCACCAACCGCTACAAGCTGTCCAAACAGGCCGACGTCCTGATGCTCTTCTACCTGCTGACGGCCGAGGAGATCGAAGCCCTCCTGGCGCGGCTCGGGTACCGCTTCGACCCTGCGACCATCCCCGAGACCGTGCACTACTACTTGGAACGCACGTCGCACGGGTCGACGCTCAGTCGCGTGGTGAGCGCGTGGGTGCTCGCCCGGACCGACCGTGAGCGCTCCTGGCAGCTCCTCGTCGACGCGCTCGCTGCTGACATCGACGACACCCAGAGCGGCACCACCGCTGAAGGGATCCACCTCGGTGCCATGGCCGGCACCGTCGACCTCTTGCAGCGCTGCTACAGCGGTCTGGCGGCGCGCGACGGCGTCCTGCACCTGAACCCCCGGCTGCCCGATGCATTGCCTCGGCTCCGCTTCGTCCTCGACTACCACAGCCAGCGGATAGAGGTCGACATCACCCATACGACCGTCACCGTTCGTGCCCGCCCCAGCGCTGCGCCGCCGGTGCGGATCGCCGTCCGTGACGAACAGTTCGAGCTGGGTGGCGACATGACCCGTACGGTCCCCCTCGAGCGCAAGTCCTGACGGCGGCCCGCGCCCGGCCCTGGCCACGAGCGGGCCCGGTCCGCCTGTCCAGCCGAGCCCTCCACGTACCCGGTCGCTCACCTCTACGAGGTACCTGTTTGGCCTCTGGAGTGGCCCGCCACCCGGTGGCCACAGGTCGTTCGAACCTTGTCGGGCCTCGGCTGGCTACCCGAGACTGGCAGAGGAAGTCGGAGTGCCGCGCCCACTTGTCCACCCGACGCTCCGAGCGGTCGGCTACCGCAACGACCACGACGCGGTCCCGCTACGGCGGCTGTGCGGTAGAGTGGCTCTGTTCTATATGAGGTGCATCATAGGTTCTGGGCTTGATGGACGGGTGCCCCCGACCACCTCGTCAGCGAGCGTGGCGTATTGGAAGCATGTGACCAGCTAGGAAGCGAATGCTGCTCAGCATCGAACCCGACGGCCCTGTGCCGATCTACCAGCAGATCCGGGACCGCATCGTCGAGGCGATCGCCACCGGCGATGCACCGGTCGGCTCTGGGCTGCCTGCCACCCGTCAGCTGGGGGTCGACCTCGGCATCAACTTCCACACGGTCAACAAGGGCTACGACCTGTTACGCCAGGAGGGCCTGTTGCGGATCGGCCGGAAGGCCGGCGCCGTGGTGCAGCGCGACGCCACCAGCGGGCCCCCGCGGCCTGGCTGGGAGGAGGGCTGGACCGCTCGTATGCGGACCATGCTCGCCGAGGCCATCGCGCAGGGACTGGCAAGCGAGGAGATCATCGTGCACTGCCAGGACATCATCGCCGGGTTCGTGCCGGCCACCCACTACGGGCCGGCCGTCGGAGAGGCGTCGTGAACGCGGCGGTTCTCGTCGGGGATGTCGTGGTGCTCCTTTTCGGCGTGTTCATGTGTGTCGGGCCGCTGGCGACCCGCCCGAGCGTGCAGTTGGGTGTTCGCGTCCCGCCGGAGCACGCCAAGGCCCCCGTGGTCCTCCGGGAGCGGCGTGCCTACCAGTGGCGCAGCGTCCTGGTCGCGATCGGGGCCCTGGCCGCGCTGACCGCCTTGGGCGGCTACACGGCGCGCTGGCCCAGCCGGCTCATCGCTGTCCTCGAGGTCGCCGCCGACCTGGGCTGCTTCTGGTGGGCGCACCAGCAGATCGCCAAGGTCAAGTCGGCTGAGGGCTGGTTCGTCGGCCGTCGGCAGGTGGTGGTCGCCGACACCCGCTGGCGGAGCGAGCCCGAGGCGTTCCCCGCCCGGTGGCTCCTCCCTGCCGTCGCGGTGTTCCTCGCGACGGTGACCGTCGGGGTCGTGCGCTACCCCCACCTGCCCGCCTACCTGACCCGGGGCGATCACCGCGTCGCAACCTCGCCGGCGAGCGCCTTCGCGGTCGTCGCCGGCCAGCTGTGCGTGACCGGGCTGTGGACGGGGCTGCTGATGCCCGTGTACCGGTCGCGACCCGGTCTGGGCACGGCCGACCCGGCGGCGAGCCTGCGTCGCTACCGCGCAGCGCTCGGAGTGTCCGGGCGGGCTGGGCTGGTCCTTCTCGCCTGCGTCGACGCCAGCGTCCTGCTGTTCGCGTTGGGTCTGTGGCAAGTGCTCCACCTCTCCGGCAGAGCGAACCTGCTCGTGGCGGTTCCGGCTGCGGCCGGCCTGCTCGCGTTCCTCGTCACCGTCCTGGGCCTCGCGAGGACGCCCCCCACCATCAAGGGCTACTACCTGCCTGGCGCCGTCAGGCGCATTCCACTTTCGGCCATCCGCTCGGTCCTTCGGTCCGACATGGCCGCACTTCGTGGCAGGGGCCGCATCTGGGGAACCGCCAATCCCGGCTATTGGGCCAACTTCGACCTGAGGCGCCCGCGCAAGGCTGTCGCCTTCCTCGTCGATACCGGCAAGGCAATCAAGCCGTTTGTGACCCCCGACGATCCTGCGGCTTTCGAGGCGGCACTACGCGACCGTGGCATCGGCATCACCGACGGGGGAACCCCTCCGGTTATCTGATCCAAGGTCTCGCACGACCAACGGTGACTGTGGCCAGTAGCCTGCGGCAATGCCATCAACCGGGAGGCCCACCACGCCTTCGAACGGTCCCGGAAACCCACCAGAGGACGTCTTGTGAGCGTCTCTCCTTCGATGCCGAGGGGGTGGTACCGGGCCTCGGGACTGAGCAGCTTCGCGGTCGCGCCCGCTGCGGGCAAGTTCACCGACTTCGCCGGGCGGCCCGTTCTCGGCTTTGCGCTCGGCGCCCCCATCTGATCGGCGTCGACCGCCAGTGGCGCCAGCATGGCCGGGCTCCGCACCACGCTCTCGTCCCCGACCTATTCCTCCTTGAGCCGGAAGGCGACCCGGGCGACGGTCACGTCGCAGCGCCGGCGCAGCACGTTGGCGAGGATGATGTCGCGCTGGTTCTGGAGGAGCCGGTGGCGCCACTTCTTCGGCTCCACCTCGGGGATGAGGACGAGGACCGACGGTCGAGCCTGCACCTGAGGCGAACGGAGGTAGGCGAGCATGGGCTTGGTGATCGAACGCGACGGCGAGCGAAGGATGCTGAGCGCGACGCCGGGCTGCCAGCGGTCCCACTCGTCCTGCAGCGATGTGGCCGCCTCGTCGCCGAACTGGACGCTCAACGCCACCACCTCGTCGCCGAGCGACAGTGCCCTCGACAGGGCGGCTGCGGTCATCTTGGAGACAGCGGCGACCGGCACGACGACAAGGCTCGGCTCGGGTGCGGGGACCGGCGGCGTCTGGCCGAGCCCCAGCTCGATGGCGACGTCTCGGTAGTAGCGGGCGATGCGGGTGAACAGCAGAATAATGGCGGGGATGGCGATCACCACGACCCAGGCGCCGGCCGAGAACTTCGTGACGACGAAGATGGCGGTGGCGACCGCCGTCATGGCCGCCCCCAGGCCGTTGAGGGCTGCCCGGGCCCACCACCGTCTCGGGCGCTCGTGGCGCCAGTGGCGGACGAGGCCGGTCTGCGACAGCGTGAACCCGGTGAACACCCCGATGGCGAACAGCGGGATGAGGGCGTTGGTGTTGGCGTCGACCGCCACGAGGAGTGCCCCCGACAACACGGCGAGGGCGATGACGCCGTAGCGGTAGACGGGGCGGTCGCCTCGCAGTCCGAAGACATGCGGCAGGAGGTTGTCGCGGGCCAAGAGGCTGGCGAGCATCGGGAGCCCCCCGAAGGAGGTGTTGGCGGCGATCGCCAGGATCGCCGTCGTCGACAGGTCGATCACGTAGTAGAGCCCGCCCCGGCCGACCGACGCCGCGGTGATCTGGCTGAGAACGGTCTGGGTGGACTCGGGGGCGATGTGGAACCGCACGGTGAGCACCGACAGCCCGAGCAGCATGGTGCCGAGCAATCCGCCGAGGAGCACCTCGGTGCGCATCGCCCGGCGCGCCTTCGGGGGGCGGAAGGCCGGGACGTCGTTGGCGATGGCCTCCACCCCCGTCAGGGCGCTGCACCCTGCGGCGAAGGCCTTCAGGACCAAGAGCACCCCGACCGCCGCCGCCGTCGGCACCGCCGCCACATGGATCCCCGACCCCGCCGCGGGGTGCTGGCGGAGAAAGCCGGCCACGATCACGACGTAGATCCCGACGACGAACACCGCGGTCGGCAGCAGCAGCGCCCGGGCGCTCGTGGCGAGACCCCGCAGGTTGAGGGCGGTGAGCACCGCCAGGATCCCGAGGGAGAGGGCAAGGCTGTCGGGACCGAGGGCGGGAAAGGCCGACACCAAGGCGGCGACCCCCGCCGCGATCGACACCGCCACCGTGAGCACGTAGTCGACGATCAAGGCCGCCCCAGCGAGCAGGCTTGCCCGGAGCCCGAGGTTGGCCTTGGACACGGCGTAGCAGCCGCCGCCGTCGGGGTAGGCGGCGATCACCTGGCGGTAGGAGAAGACGAGGATCACGAGCAGCACCACGATCGCCACCGTGATCGGCTCGATCTTGCCGAGCGCCCCCGCCCCGGCGCTCGCCAGCACCACCAGCATCGCCTCGGGGCCGTAGGCGACCGAACTGATGGCGTCGAGGGAGAGGGCCGGGATGCCCTCGAGGCTCGTGATCTCTTCGCTGTGCCCGCCCGCGTCGACCTGCCCGGCGCCCGGCGCCGCGGCCGCCGCGCCGGCACGGTTGGTCTGCTCCGCGTCGGCCATCGGTGTCCTCGCTGCTCAGGGGGGTCGGTAGGTCACCGAACGCCCCGATCTTCACAGAGCCTGCTCGTCGGGTGGCGTCACTGCCGACGCGCCGCCACCAATCGCGCGAGGCGCCGCCGGCAAACACGCCCGTGGCAGCCCAGCCTCGGCGAGACTCGGGGCAACGCTCTGCTCCGCCAAGGAGGACCACCCATGCCAGCCCGCTCCCTCTACGACTATGTACCCCACCACCGCACCAAGGAGAAGCTCGACCACGTCGCCCAGCCCGTCAAAGTGAGCGAACAGCTCCCGCACGGCAACGCCGTCGCCCGGTTCAACTCGTGGTTCGCCGTGAAGGTCACCAACGGGGTCGGCACCATGTGGTGTGCCTACCTTCGCCGCCCTGGCGCTCGTCAGCCTTCCCGCGGCCGAGGGAGTGACGGCTCTGAACTGTCGCGCCGTTGCAGACGACCACGCCCTTCGAGGGTCGAGGCCCAAGGCGCCAGACACCTCATTGAGGCGCGTTGACTACGGCAGCTCGCTACAAGCTACCGGTCGGAGAGTCGCCGAGCGTCGACGAGGTCATGGATGATCTGGAAGTCGCCAACGTTCTCGGTGAGGAGAGGCACTCCTTCCACGTGGGCGGTAGCCGCGATGGCGAGGTCGATCTGGCGGCGTCTCGGGTTGCCGCCACGACGGGCCACCGCGGCGGCGAGCTGACCCCAGAAGCGGGCGACCTCGACGCTCACGGGCAGGGGGTCGAACGTCGCCTCGACCGCTGATAGCCGAGCAATGCGGCGCGCCCGCTCGTCATCGTCGTCGGCGACGAGGACACCGAAGTGCAGCTCGGTGATCGAGACGACGCTGATGGCAGCTTCGACTTCGCGAGGCGGGGGCAGCTCCCCGATGAGCACCGACGTGTCGAGCAGGGCCCTCACCGAGCGAAGGGGTCCACGACACCTGCCGGCAGTCGCTCGAGGTCGGCGTCCAGCCCTCTCGGCGCCTCTGCACGCCAGATACCGGCGAGTGCGGCACCGCGAACCCAGCGGCGGCGGTGCACCGGGCCGAGCTCGGCCACGGGACGACCGGCGACGGTCACGGTGAGGGTCTCGCCGGCCTCTGCCCGACGGAGCACCTCGCCGACGTTGTTCCGGAGCTCCTTCTGCGCGATATCGCTCACGACGACCATGGTAGCAGAACTGCTACCATGGTCGTCTCGAAGTGTAGGCGTGCCATTGGGTCGTGATCGAACCCGTCGTCGACGACTGGGAACGCCGGCACCGTCTCTTCGTCGGGCGCGGTGGTGTCCTCGGCGGGGGGGCGTGCAGCGCGGGCCAGGTTGTGCAGGGTCAGCCGTAGCGAGGCCGGGGTGAGGTCCCGGCCCGGCTCGGGCGGGGGGTCGGTCGGAACCGGGCCCTCGCAGGGAGGCAGCGCAGAAACCCGCCCCACGAGGCGTAGGACCGCCCGGTGTGGCCGCTCCGAACCGGCAGGGAGCATTGCTCCGAGCTACTCCTCGGGGCAGAGCACCGCCGCCCGCGGGCACTGGGCCGCCCGTGCTCGTCATGGGGCGTCACGGCTGGGGGCCGTCGACCGGACGCAGAACCACACCTACGCTCGTGGTGCTCCTAGAGGCTCGAACCGAGTTACGGTTTGCACCCGGTCAATGCTCCGGTCGAACGAGGGCACGATCCCGACACCACTCTGCTCGGCGCTGGCAACAAGGTACGCCTCGGCAAAGTCGAGGCGGTCGAGCTCGTAGACTTCGACAGCTCGCAGGAGCAGGTCGATGTCGACCACCCGGACAGGGCCGAAAGCCAGGACGGCACGAGCCAGCTCGGCGACACTGGCCCTCGCCAGTTCGTAGAAAGATTCCAGGACGTACACCGTCTCCGCCACGATCAGGTCGGCCAGAAGCAGCTCGTCAGCGTCGCGGAGAAACTGCGTGGCGCGAGCAGCGAGGTCTGGCGGGTCTCCGGTGAGGTGACGGACCAGGACGTTGGTGTCGAGGAAAGCCCTCACCGTTGAGCGGCAGAGCGGGCCCGGCGAGTACGAGCGAGCACCTCGTCCCACGGTGCGCCTTTTTTGGCAGCAGGGACAGGCACGCTCCCGGCCAGTTCGAGAAGGTCCGGAGTGCGGGCAAGAACGGCGCGCTGGCCTTCGAGGCGAAAGACGAGGGCGTCCCCTTCGTGAAGACCAAGGGCGTCTCGAACCGCCTTTGGGATCGTGACCTGGCCCTTGCTGGACATGCGTGCAGCTGCTTCCACTCGGCCTCCTTACTTCTATCTCCAGGTAAGGATACCATGCTGGCGTTTTACGGCCTCGCCGATCTCGATGAGCCGGGCTCGGCACGCGTCGTAGACGACACCTCCGGCCAGGGTGCCCGCTTCCAGATAGCGCTCGACGGCGGTGATGGCTTCGGCGATGTCGGCTAGCCAGGCCCCCTCCCGGCGGGTCACAAAGCGCGTGCTTCGGCGAGCACCTCGTCGCGGAGGAACGGACGAAGCGACGAAGGCAGGCCCACGTCGACGTGGGCACTCCCGGGGTGTTCCGCCGACCGGGGCGGTGCGGATGCCCTTGCCCCAGAGGATCTTGAAGTAACGGTTGAGCTGCTCGACCAGTTGGTCGCGGGTAGCGTGGGCCGTGCGGTCGTGCTCCTGGTAGTAGGAGGTGAGCCACTCCATCGCGTGGTGGACGAGGTGGCCCTCCATGGCATGGACCTGCTCGTAGGGGTGCATCCCCACGTGCTTCTCGTAGGCCCACGCCCGGGGACAGCGCCGGTGGGCCAGCAGGTCGCCGGTGTAGGACACCTCGATGACGTCGCTCATGACCAGGCCTGCTCGGCGAGGGTGATCTCGTGGATCCGGATGGAGCTGTCGAGGGGGTGGGAGCTGGCGGGCGAACCATCGGTGATGGCGGCGATGCCGGGGTTGAGGGACATGACGTCACGGTCGTCGTTGGGGTCGTAGAGGATGGTGAGGCGCCGCTTGGCTCGAGTCATGGTCGAGAGGGTGAGGCTCAGCCATCGAGCAGATCCAGCGAGCGCCATTCCTCGGCGAGGTGCGGCTCCAGGCGACCAAGGCCGATGTGCTGGACGAAGACGGCGAGAACGTCTCCTATACCGGTGGCCGAGGGCGAGTTGATGCCGTTCGCGCCGAGGGCATGCGCGACGACGCCCAGATCCTGACATGCGGTCCAGTCGGGACCGGTCAGGACGTCCGCGCCAAGGCCAACCTGGGCGCGGACCTCGCCATCGGTGAGGTCGAGGACTCGGTCAAGCTCGATCTCGTAGCGGTAGAGGACCCTCGGGAGCAGTCCCTCCACCCCGATCGCCTGACGTTCGCCGAGCCTCTTCAGCTCCGCGACCGCGCACGGGCGGCTCTGGCAGATGTAGAGGACCCGGAAGCTTCCCGGCGGGTTGAACCGCCCGCCGTGGAGACGCGCCCCCTCGCCGCTCAGCGGGTCGTAGCGGGGTCCGAGATGCCGAAAGCCTTGATCACTCTCTTCGCGATATCGACCTTGAGCGTGTGGTCAACGTCTGCGGCCGTCGCGCCGACATGGCGACCGAGGTTCGTCTCGTCGGGTGACGCCCGCCGACGCCGGATTGACACCTGGAAGTCAACGATCATAGAGTTCAACGATCGTTGAATTCTGGAGGTGGGCCCATGTGGGCGATGGTGGCGAAGGAGTTCCGCCAGCTCCGGCGGGACCGCCGCACCCTGGTGATGATGCTGGTCTTGCCGGTGCTGCTCCTGGTGGTGTTCGGCTACGCCGCCAACTTCGAGGTCCACGACATCTCGACGGTGGTGGTCGGACCCGACGCGGGCACCATGGCTTCGAGCCTTCACGCGCCGCTCCACGTGGTATCGGTCGATCCCTCCCGTAGCGAGTCGTTCGCCACATCTGAGTTGCGCCATGGGACGGCGGTGGTGGGGGTCGTCACGGGACCGGGCGGAGCGCTGGTGCTGATGGACGGCTCCCAGCTGTTCTCGGTGCAGACCGCGGAGGCTGCCCTGGCCAAGCTGGCGCCGTCCGCTGGGGCAGGCGGGCACGCCATGCAGGTGCGCATCTTGTTCAACCCCAGCCTCAAGACGTCGTGGGTGATGGTGCCCGGACTGGCCGGGTTGATCTTGGTCTTCATCGGCACGATGATCACCAGCCTCGGCGTCGTTCGCGAACGCCAGGCCGGCACCCTCGAACAGTTGGCGGTGATGCCGTTGCGGGCGTTTCAGGTGATCGCCGGCAAGATCGCCCTCTACCTGGCGGTCGCCGCCTGCGACCTGACGCTGGTGGTGTTGGTCGGGATGGGCCTCTTCGGTGTGCCCTTTGTCGGCAACGTCGGCACGTTCCTCCTCGGCGCCGCCCTGTTCCTGCTGGTGACGCTCGGCATGGGCGTCTTGGTGTCCACCCTGTCGCAGAACCAGGGGCAGGCCATCCAGCTGGCCTTCTTGCTGATCCTGCCCCAGGTGCTGCTCTCCGGGCTGATCTTCCCGGTCAGCTCGATGGCGGTCGGCGTGCGCTGGATCTCCTACATCCTCCCGCTCACCTACTTCATCGATATCAGCCGAGGCGTCATGCTCAAAGGAGCGCCGATCGGCTCTCTCCTCGAGCCGATCGTTCTGCTGGCTGTCCTGGCCGTCGTCGTCCTCGGCCTGGCCATCGTCCGGTTCCGCCGTGACCTCGCACCCAGCCCGGCCAAGGGGCACAGCGACCAGCGGGTGGCGGCATGACCTTCGGGCTGGACGCGGTCACGGTCCGTTACGGCCGGCAGACAGCGCTCGACGCGGTCAGCTTGGCGGTGGAGCCGGGCCGGGTGAGCGCCGTGGTCGGCGGTGACGGCGCCGGCAAGTCGACCGCGCTGGCCGCACTGGTCGGCTTGATCAACCCGGCGGACGGCCTGGTCCGCCGACCGGCCAAGACAGAGATCGGCTACGTCCCGGCCACCGCCGGACACTACGGCGACCTCACCGTCGAAGAGAACCTGCTATTCACGGCCCAGGCCTTTCGGATGGCGCCCGGCGAACGGGATGCGCGCATGAACATGCTGTTGGAGCAGACCGGACTGCAAGGGGCGCGACGTCGCCTTGGGGGCCAGCTCTCGGGCGGCATGCAGCGCAAGCTGGCGGTGGCCATGGCGCTCGTGCACAACCCCAAGCTGCTGGTCCTCGACGAGCCGACCACCGGCGTCGACCCGCTCAGCAGAGTCGACCTGTGGCGACTCATCTCCCAGGCCGCCGCGGGTGGGGTGGCAGTCGCGGTCGCCACCACCTACGTCAACGAAGCCGCCCGCGCCACGACCATCGCGCTGCTCTCGTCGGGTCGCGCCCTGGCGGCCGGGTCACCCGATGCCATCCTCACCTCGATCCCCGGCACGCTCGGGGCGACCACCGGGCGATCAAGGCCGACGGACCGTTCGTGGCGCCGCGGTGCCATGTGGAGGGTATGGGTTCCCAACGAGACCCTGCCCGATGGGGTCGAGGGCGTCTCCGCAGACTTCGAGGACGCGGTCGTGGTAGCCGAGCTCGCTGCCGCAGAGGTTTCCCGGTGACCTCGCTCGCCGAGGCCCGGTCAGCCACCAGGCGTTTCGGGGCTTTCACCGCCGTCAACGCGGTAGACCTCGCCGTCGAGGCGGGTGAGGTGGTGGGATTGCTCGGCGCCAACGGCGCCGGCAAGACCACCCTCATCCGTCTCCTCCTCGGCCTGGTACGACCATCCGCCGGCCGCATCTTGCTCTTCGACGCCCCGCCGTCGCGCTCGACGCGGGCCCGGGTCGGCTACGTCCCCCAATCGCTCGGCCTCTACGACGACCTCACCGTCGAGGAGAACTGGCGCTTCGCCGCTGCCGCATTCCACCAGGCGGACCTCGCGCTCCCCGACCACGTCTCGTCGTGGCAAGAGACGTTGGTCGGGACGCTGCCGCTCGGGGTCCAGCGACAGGTCGCCTTCGCCGTCGCTCTCGCGCACCAACCCGAGCTGTTGGTGCTCGACGAGCCGACGTCGGGCGTCGGGCCGCTGGCCAGCGCCCGCCTGTGGGAGCAGATCCGCGCGGATGCCGAACGAGGAGCAGGGGTGCTCGTCACTACTCACAACATGGAAGAAGCCGAACAATGCGACCGCCTGGTCATCATGGTCGACGGGGCCGTTGCTGCGAAGGGGACGGCAGAGGACATCATCTCGGGGCGAACGGTCACCGAGGTGCGCACCGAGCAATGGCAACGAGCCTTCCCGCTCCTCGAGCGCCGCGGCTTCGCCGTGCAACTCCACGGCGCCTCCCTCCGGATCAGCACCGAGCCACGGCCGGTGGCAGCACTCCTGACGGCCGAAGACGTCTCGGCGCAGATCACTGTCGTCCCTGCGAGCCTCGAGGAGGCGTTCGTCGCCATCGTCACCTCCGGCACTGCTCCGATCCGCGACGCGGTGGCCCACCCTCGCGCCCGATGAGCAGAACCGGCCGCAGACCAGGAACGCCCGAGACCCGCGAGGTCATCCTCGGCGCGGCCCGACGTTGCTTCGCCACCCACGGCTACGACGCCACGTCGCTGCGAGCCATCTCCTCCGACGCCAGCGTCGACCCCGCCCTGCTCATCCACTACTTCGGCACCAAAGAAGGGCTGTTCGTCGCCGCCATCGGCCTCCCCGAACCCCTCCCCGCTGTCTTCGCCGACGTCGTCTCATTACCGGCCAAGCAGGCTGCGGACCTGCTCGTGCGGCGCTACCTGCAGATCGTCGACAGCGAGCACAGCCGCAACACCATCCTCGCCCTCGTCCGCTCCGCCGTCTCCAGCGACAAAGCCGCCAGCATGCTGCGCGGATTCCTCTCCGACGCGCTTCTCGACGTGATCGAGCAACGCCACCCCGGCAACGGCGACGTCCGACTCCGAGCGTCGCTCATCGCCGCGCAACTCGTCGGCATCGCCATGCTCCGCCACGTCCTACGCCTCCCGCCACTCGACCAGGCGAGCCCCGACGAGATCGTCCGTCTCGTCGCTCCCGCAATCTTGCGGTACCTCACCTGACCCGATCCTCAATCCACCAGAGCCTCCGGTCTGGCAGAGGAGACGCATCGACGCGGTCCGCGTCCTACCCTCCGCGCGTTCCGTGTCGTTCCCTCTGCCCGGCGCCCGGCATCACATTGGATGCAAGAGCAGATCGAGTCGGCTAGGCCGAAGAGGAACTCCCCTGTCGACTGCGCCACTCCCGCGGTCACGACTCCAACCCACGCAGCGCTTGTGTGTGCCCGCTGCCACACCTGCTCTGAGTCGGCGACTCCGCAGTTGATTTGCGGCGCGGTCGCCGGATCATTGAATCGCGAGCTCCTTCACGGCGATCCGAGCGACTCGCTCGCAGTGCTCAAATGTCGTCCTCCTGCCGGATCCTGCCCCCTCTCGTGGTGTAGCTGACTGACGGAAGGGTCCACCGCTTGGGTGGGCCACCGGCGTGACACTCGACGTGTTCCTTGCCAGAACGCACGAAGGAGAACACGCCGGTGACCCTCACCGAGCAGCTCCTCGAAGGCGTGTGGGACGAGGCGGCCAACCCCTTCACCAACACCGTCAGAATGACCATCAGCCGGCTGCGGGCCAAGCTCGGCGACCCACCGATCATCGAGACCGTGCCCCCCGTCGGCTACCGGATCGGCTGAGTCCCGCTGTGCCGATCAAGGTGATGCCCCTCTCCGCAGCGCGGCGGCTCCGCCACCCGCGCACCACGGTCCGCGGACGCCTCACCCTGCTCTACGGCGCCCTCTTCCTCGCCTGCGGCGCCGCACTGCTCGGGCTCACCTACCTCCTGGTCGACCGCACCTTCCCGAGCGGGAACAGCAGCGGTGGCGGGCCCACCCTTCACAACCGCTGCGACTCGCCGCGACGGCCGCGCGGGACGCCCAGCAGGCAGACCTCCATCGACTCCTGGTGGTCTCCATCGTCGCGCTGGCCGTCATGGTGGTGGTCTCGCTCGCTCTCGGCTGGGTCGTCGCCGGACGAGTACTCCGACCGCTCCGCACGATCACCGCCACCACCCGCCAGATCTCCGAGGACAACCTCCACC
>JAJZBS010000072.1 GCA_021851885.1 Actinomycetes bacterium
GGGTGATATGGTCCGCCGCTACATCGCCTGGCGGAACCGCCATGCCAACGATGAGGCACTTCGTGTCATTTCAAAGCGCGCAAAGGTTGCCTGAAGGGGCACTAGCCTTGTCTCGTAGGCAGGAAGTGGCATAACCCGTGTCCACTATTTCTGGGGAGCCTCACATGTGCCGGCGCGTCAGGGTGCTCGGAATGAGGCGCACCTCGAGGAGGTCAGCGCAGCGCTGTTACGTCAGTCAACATAGGTGATGGTCAATCGGCTCAGTCAACCCTGATGCACCCGGTCACCGGGCAGCTGAGTAGGTCACGGCTCCAGACGCTCAGGCTCGGCCGATAACCGCCAGGTCCGCGCCGGCGTCGACGGCTCTCGTCCGTATCGCCGCGAGCAGTGCGCGGAGCGGTCGTCCTTGCGATCCAAGGAGCCGCTGACGGCTCAGCCCTGGATGGACTGACCAGACCTCCGCGGTCCGAGTGAGCGGATCTCGGGTGACGATCTCGTCGAAGGTATCGACCGTCCCGACGAGGTAGCGCTCAGGACGATTCGCAGCCCTCCTCTCAAGCTGGGACCGCATCGTATCGGCCGGCCGGAGCAAGTAGGAGATGCTGCGGATGGTCTGCTGGCCGATTTCCTCAGCCTCTTTGAGCCCGCTCCCTCTGACGCCTCGGCCGCCAGCAACGATCCGCCTTCGTTCTGCTGGATGCATGGCTTTGCAGTGGACGAGCCGGATGTGAGGCCGGGCGGTCTGCGGATGAGCGAACCATCCAATGATGAAGTCCGCGACTTCATTCGTCCCGTCGTCGCAGAATACGAAGTCAGCACTCTCGACATGCGCTTGACGGAGGACGAACTGGAACAGTGATGTAGGCGTCGTCGTTGCTTCCACGCCGCTAAGGCCCGCGAGGATTGCGGTTGTGCTGGTGGCGTCCTTCTCGCGGAGAGCGATGGTCGTCGTGTCGAGCACGGCGAATCGGTTGTCCGCGCTGAGCGGCGCCGGGGTCGTTGAAAGGCTGCGAGGTTCGGCAGCGATGGCAAAGTAGGCCTCGTCGCCGAGAGGGGCGATGCATCCTCCGGGGCCGCGCATGACGGAACCGTCGCTGAAGAAGACGGAGATCGGGTGTCGCTGCAGCCGATCGGCGAGAGCCTCACTGCGTCCTCGTCGTCGGAATTCGCCAGGTGCGCTCAGCAGCTGGCCGTCGGTCGCGTAGGTGATCCTGTTAAGGGTCCTCCCGTCGTGCGAGAGGCTCAGGTCGATGTCAGCGCCGTCTTCACGGGCGAGCGGAGCCAGCTCCACATCTGCGAATGCGACAGCCGCGACGCCGTCGATTTGGTACTCGGCGTCCCAGTTGACGTCGAAGAAGGGGGCGAAGATCGCGGCAATGGGTCTCGCCGTGGGGCTGAGAGGGCTGTCGGCAATTCGAAGACCGCCGAGTTGACCAACTGGCACGCCGCCTTCGAGCTCTCGGCAGAGGCTGGCGACCCAGATCGCGTAGTCGCCGAGGCGTGCGTAGCCGGTTTGCCACACTCGACGTTTGTCTATGGCGATTCCGATCTGGGCTCGATCATGGGTACCTGCTCCGGTTGGAACAACCCCGATGGCGTGTCCTATCTCGTGGAGCGCGCGATCGTCGAGGCTTACTGCTCGGTCCACGCCGCGCCCTGCGCCCGTCTCGTAGGAGAGGACTCCTGCGACGACGGGATGGATCGCTCGCTTTCCGAGTCCAGTGAATCTCGCGTGGGGCCACGAGATTCCGCGATACTGCGCCACCTCGGAGCGCGACGGCCTCTGGAGACTCGGGCCGAATAGTCGGGCAAGGGCCCGGGCCGTCATGTCCGACGGGAGCGTACATCTGACGCAGAGCCACCATGCCTTCCCGTCTCGGCGCGGCTCGATCGCCAGGACCATGTACTCGTACTCCTGTTGCCGGCTCGGTGTGGCCTGCAACCACTGCCTCTGGTGTTCGCGAGCCAGCAATACGGCGAAGCAAGTGCCTTCGCTGAGCACTTTCACGCTGTAGGCCGAGTCCCGCGGCACGGTTCCGCCTGCGCGCCCCGCCTCGGCCGCTCCTTCTTGCGGAGTCATCAGGCGAAGCTCGGCGAGATTGGCGGCGAGCAGCTTGTAGTCGGGCGCCGCGGAGAGCCGATAGACGTCAGCCAGCATGAAAGCGCGGAAGTTCTCGATGGTGAAGGCGTCGGCCATGTCGGCCGTGTCGGGCGAGAAGACGGTCCATGCTCGCGAGGGTCCTTCACTGAGGTCCTTCGCGAGTTCGGGAATGAGACGGTCCCATCGCTGGCCGTCGCGATGGAGTTCAGCGAGGATCGAGGGATGGTCGTCGACGGCAGCGATAAGCACCGCGTGCTCATCGGGATCCTCGGCGGAGGTGGAGGCGCCATACTCGGTCCGTGCGAGTCGGCCGGCGAATTGGATCGTGACCGGCAGAGAACGGTGCGGGTTGTGGTAGGCGGCGATCTTGAGGCTCGGCAGGTCGAAGCCTTCGCCGAGGACGCCAACAAAGGCCACTCCAGAGCTTTCCCCGGACTGGAGTCGAGAGGTAGCCGCCGCCAATTGCGTCATGGTCGTCTGGTGCGTGATCACTTCGAGGACGACTTCGGGGCTCAGGTCTCTGTAGAGGGTACCGAGGCTTTCGGCGCGCTGGACCGTGTCCGCTCGTACGAGCAGCCTGGCGGCCCTCTGTCCCGCTGCTGCGTCGCGGCGTCGCAGCTCGAGGATCGCCGCCTCCGCGACGGCGCGGTCGCGCCCTTCTCCGGTTGCGTCCGCAGCGACGCGTCTGTAGGTGATCGGCACGAAGAAGCCTTCGTCGACGGCGTTGTCGATCGGGTACTGGAAGATGGTCCGGCCAGGGAGCGAGCGGCGGTCCCGCCGATAAGGGGTGGCAGTGAAGCCGATCGCGGTGGCTTGTGGGAAGGCCGCCCGCACCCCCACCCAGCTCGGGGCGCCGAGATGGTGTGCCTCGTCGAAGACGATCAAATCGAACAGGTTGGGATCCGGCGGGTCGATCACGGGCTTCCCTGCGGGGCTCACTGATTGGGTGTGGCTCACCACGACGTCGTACTCCTCGAACCGTTCCCAGTCGCGGGGCGACTCGATCCGCCCGACGTGATCCAGGACGAGCGGCTGCGGGAGGCCGGCAGGGACCACCCCTTTCCTCCGCAAGTGCTCCTGCGCGCGCACACGTGCAGCGAGCTGAGCTCTGACGACGACGGAGGGGGCGACGATCAGGACTCTGGCGCTCGTGAAGAGGAATGGAGCGAGCGCGATCAGCTCGCTCTTCCCGTACCCGGTCGGGAGGCCGAGGATCGCGACCCCGTCGTCTGGAGCGGTCGCCCAGCTCCGCATGGCGAAGACAGCGCCTCGCTGTCCGGGTCGGAGCTTAGAGAGCGTGAAATCGTCGAGCTTCACGTCGCTGCGGTGGCGCTCGTAGTAGCCGGGAGTGGCCGCGATGTCAGTCATCGCGTCGGCGGAAGGGTCTGGCAGGGTCGGTCGGACGGCTGCGTCATGTCGCTATCCTTGAGCGAGCGTCTTCGACATGTCTTCGTCGGCCGCCGTGAGCGCTCCTACGTCGCCGACGAGTCGATCGAGGTCGAGGCGAAGTCCACCTGTCTCAAAGTGGCTGATCGGATCGCGGACGCAGATCCACGAGGGGGACGTCGTGCCGGCTTCGTAGATGCGATATAGCAGGTAGCGATGCCGGGCGCGTACGGCGAGGCGGAACTCGGCTCCGGGCCAGCTGAACCTTCCGTCGCGTCCGGACGTCGACTTGACTTCGACCCAGAGGTCCTCGCCGTCGTCGTCGACCGACTTAATGTCGTGGTCGGCGAAGGGAGCTTCGGCGGCGACCCATACCACTCGTTCGGCAGGCAGGCCCAGCTTCTCCATTCTTTCGCGTTCGAGGGCGAGGACGATCTCCTCGCCGCGTCGTCCGAGGGCTCGGTCCTCTTCGTCGCCGTCTGAGCCAGAGGGCAGTCCCCCGATCGGAAACCCTCCGCCGAAGCGTTGTCTCGTGGTCGGCTGGGTTTGCGCCGCTCGGCGGTCTGCGGGTCGGGGGGTGACGTCCTCGAGCTCGGGCAGCGGTGGTCGGGGACTCTTGTGTTGGTCCAGGGTCGGCATCGGAGGTGGGTCGCCGGTAGGCGCACTGGACGCACTGAGAGCGTCGCGCACGACGGAGCGCCCGATCGCCTCAGCAAGCGAGGAGGACTCCTCGTCCGCGCCCTCTTCAGTGTCGTCCGCGAAGTCGGCGTCGGGATGCCAGACGACTCTTCGACGTTCCAGCTCGCGTTGGATTTCTGGCACCGATCGGCACCGCAGCAGGAAGTAGATGGGGTCGCTGAGCAGCTGTCCGGCGGCGCCGCTGGGATCGGCGAGGGCGGCGACGGCGTCAGCTGCCGCCCTGCGCAGCTCGAAGGATCCTGGTACCCGCCGGACGACGATCTGGTCGTCGAGAAGGAGGAACTCGGCTTTGACGGCCACGGCCGTGCCAGCCAGCTGGTAGCGGCGGGCGATGCTGTCGACGAGAACGATTCGCTCGATCTGCGCGAGGCGGGCGGCGAGCGCAGCTGCCGTCACGGCATGCTCGGGGCTTGCGACGGTCGAGACGAGGGCTGCGACTGCCGAGGCGAAGGTCGGCGACCGCAGCCTCTTGAGGGTGGTGTCGCTTCCGAGGGAACCGTCGTCGGACACCTCGCGGCCCCGTTCGGTACCGAGGTCGACTGCCAGCTGCGAGAGATGGCGGATCCCGGCGGCGATGAAGAACGGCGTGACTCGTCGGTCGGTCGTGTCGGCGAAAGCTATGGGTGCCCCGGCGGCGCGCGCGGCTGACGCCAGGGCTGGGTGGTCGTTGATCACGATGCGACCGGCCCGCGCGGCCGTCAGCGTGTGCAGGGAGCTGAGGTCGTCGAGCAGGCATTTGGTGTCCTCGGGCAGGCCATCGGGGGGCCCGTCGAGTTGCCGGTACGCCCGTCGCAGGACGTCAACGATCCGGGCCGGCAGGACTCCAGTCGGTCCGTAGCGTTCGCCGATGCGCGCTAGCAGGCGGCGCCACTGAGACTGCGTCGGCGTCGTGTTCGCTCCGAGGGCGGTCCACACGTCTCGGTGCTTGTCCGGGAGGACGGTCACGGCGTCGAGGAACGTCTTGCGATGCTCCGAGCCGACCAGGCAGTCGTCGGGGGCCTCCCATTCTGCGCCGGTCCAGAGGATCTGCTCGCCGCGGAATTCGTCCGGCCGGCGCCGCTCGCGGCGCAGCGCTTCGAACAGGGAGCGGCTCACGATTTCCGGCCGACGGGGGCGCTCTCCGGTTTCTCGTAGCTTGCCGATGACCTCGACGATGTCGTCGGCGAGGGGTTCCGACCGGCAGCCGAGCTTTCCCAGCTGGCTAGCTGGGATGTCGATCGCGAAGGGAGCGTCCTCGCCGAGCACGGCCGTCGCTCGCTCGGTCCAGATGTAGGCGTCGGTTGGGGCGACGAGGGCCCCGGACGCGGTTTCAAGGAAGCGGATGTTTTTGAGTTGGGCGAGCACGGGTCGTGTCAGAAGTTCGGGTAGCCCTACCATCGCTTTCCGCATTGACGACGGGGGTTCGCTGCCTTCCTCGACGAGCGCCGCCAGTGCCACCAGGTCGGCACCGCGCACCTTGTCCCGGAACTTCAGGCGCTTGAGCGACTCGTTCGCCTCGTCGGCAAGCAGGGGGAGGTGCAACGCCGAGGCGAGCAGTGCAGCTCCTCGGGCTGAGCTGCTGACCATGTCCGCCGGGGCAACTGACTCGCCGTGTCGGTCCAAGAGCACCGGCGAGTGCCGAACCGCGGCCCAAGCTTTCTCCGACAGCAACGGGCGCCCTCGTAGATACGCAGCGAGGGCGTCGCGCTCCCCCGCTGCCGCCGTACCCTCAGCGATCTTCTTCGCCGCGTCGATCGCCCAGCTCGACGTGTTGAAAGCCCGGCACATCTTGGTAAGGACACGGTACTGGGCCAGTTCCGGGTGCAGCGTCTGTTCCTGAGGGGCGATCCCGGCAAGCGCCTCGTCGACCGTCCAGAGCGGCGCGTTGGGCGCTGCCAGCGTGCCAGCCGCCGTCATCGTGGTCGGCGACCGGCGGAGGTCGCTCTTGTTTGAATCGTTGAGCTCGGTGCGCGAGGCATCTAGTGCCGCCGCGAATTTGCGTTGCAGGGAGAGGTTTGAGAGCGCGCCGGGGAAGTCCCGGTAAAAGCGAGCAGCTTCAGCGAGGCCGAGTCTGGTGGCGAGCCCGACAGAGCTGGCCCCAGCGCAACGGAGACGGATGAGCGACCCGACGGTGAATGTCTTCGCGCCGCATTCAACAGCGAGCGCGCTGAGATCG
This sequence comes from Actinomycetes bacterium, assembly GCA_021851885.1. Classification (GTDB taxonomy): domain Bacteria; phylum Actinomycetota; class Acidimicrobiia; order Acidimicrobiales; family JAMCQF01; genus JAJZBS01. The sequence goes on from JAJZBS010000072.1 coordinate 6,342, forward strand.
GGGTGGTCTGCGATGCGGCTCTCAAGCACCTCTCCAGCCGGAATCGTCTGGGCGACGAAATCGGCGAGCGCAGGCGTGCCGGGCACGACGAGCCTGTTAGCAACAGCGAACGTTGGGCGGCGGCCCTGTAGTCTCTTCAGGGTAGGCCAGCATTGCTCGACGGTAAGGAGCGTGCGGATCTCGTCGCGCAAAGCTGGCACGCTGGACGCGCCGGCGGATCGGGGGTCGAGGGCGGCGAAGGCGTCTGCCCCATACGTTTCGAAGAGCCGTTCGCGTAGCAGCTTGACGGCGAAATGGGCGGCTTGGTCGATGAGCCAGGTGTTCCACGCACTGTTATGCGGGTCGACGATGTTGCTGCGGTCTTCGGTCATCTCGAACGGCGCGCTGACGCTGAAGGGAAAGCCGGTCCGGGTGCCGCTCGCGCCGAGAGGGTAGTACAGCAACCCGGCGTGCGCGAGGTCGAGCCGGTCCCGTCTGAGCCGGAAGGAGACGCCGAGCCGGATCCGCCCGCCGCTCACCCGGAAGTAGCGGGGCAGGTCTCGTTTCGGAAGCGTTGATCGCGGATCAAGCACCGTTTGGTGCTCGGCCTCCGAAATGGCTGACGGCACGTCATCCGTCGAGACCCCTGTGCACTCCACTCGGATGGTGCGCCGCAGAAGGCCGGGCACGTCCGGGACGGCGCGAGCGGTCTGACGCCAGCGCAGGCGCTGACCGAGTCGCTCCGAACTCACGGTCACTAAGCGCAGGCTCTTCCCCGCCCCGGGTTGTGCGAGCTTGACGAGGGTGGGGGCGAGCTCGGACGAGATCGTCTTCAGTGCCTGGCGCTCGTAGCCCTCATCGAAGGCCTGGAGCGGGCCTTCGGCGACTCGGCGGTAGGGGACAGTGATGATAACACCAGGCGAGCCGGCCGACTCAGGGTCCGGCAGCGGCTTGTCGAGGGCCCCTTGGCTCCGATCGAGGATCGTTCGGCGCCCGCCAGAGGCGACGTGAATGCGGTCCCCGAAGAGGAAGAGCGAGCGGAGGCCGAAGTTCTTCGAGCCGATGCCGTTGGTCTTGGCTTCGATTCGTGTGGTCTTGGCTTCGATTCGTGCGGCTCCGCCGGCAATGTAGCCCGTTCCGAGCATGACGCCAAGTCGCTTCCAGCCGCGGCTGTCAATGTTCGCGCCGTTGCCTCGCACGACGAGAGCCTCTTCACCGAACGCGATGGTGAGGTCGGCCCCGCCGGCGTCGTACTCGTTTTGCACCAGTTCTCGTAGCACGTCTGCCGGGCTGTGGCTCATGGCGAACTCGACGAGGAGGCTCTCGCCAACCCGGAAACGGAAGTCCAGTGGCTGCTCGTCTGGGTCGTGGTCAATCATCGCTTACCTCGGCATCGGCAGCACGGACGCCGCGGCTATATGCCTGCTGCCGGCCCCGCTCCTGGGCCTGGTCACCACGGTGGTTGGCCGTCGGGTCCGGCCTCGATCTCGTGGGGCCGTTCTGCTTGTACGGCGGCCCGGTACCTCTCGATGTACGCCCGGATGGCGACGGGCCGGAAACGGACTCCCCATAAGTGCTTAAGCGAACGAGTCGGAGCTGGAGCAGTCTGGCGATCACGAGGATCTCGGCTGGCTTCCGGTCGAGGCCGCTCGCGGACCCATGCACCGTCACGCGCTCGATCCTGCCAGGTCCGCTCACCTCCAGGGTGGACCACAGATGAAAACCAGCGGTCCGCTTCGGCGACGATCCCGCGCCAGCGCTGCGCGAGCAGGTGGCTAAGGCCCAATGCCTCGCGCATCGACGGCCATGTCGGAAGTCAAGACGTCACCCTCGCTGACCCAAGATGATAGCCTGCATCCCGGTTGAGGGTCTCCTCCTCCGGTGGCTTTGACCCCGGTATCGGCACTTACCGGGCGCCCGATAATGCCGCCAGCACCAGACGTGCCGTTCGGTGTGCTTGCCGCCGGTCACGGGCGTATCGTCCTGCGTTGACGATCTGCGCCCGCCCTCCGCCCTCCGCCCTCCGCCCTCCGTGAGCGGAAGATGTACCGGCGCCCGGGTCCTGTCTGGTACCATGTATCCGTACCATCGTAGAAGGGTCCGCCATGGCAATCAGCGCTAGCGAGGCGCGCTCGCGCCTGTTCCCTCTCATCCAGCAGGTCAATGACGACCACCTCCCCGTCCGGATCAATTCCAAGGGTGGGGACGCCGTGCTCATGTCGGCTTCGGACTTCGACTCGTGGCAGGAGACGATCTACTTGCTTCGGTCTCCCGCCAACGCTCGACGGCTCATGGAAGCCGTCGAGCGGGACAGGTCCGGCCGGGGCACCGTGGTGAAGACCATGGAGGAGCTCCGGGACCTGGCCGGCGAGTAGTGCGAAGCATCCACTTCGACCCCGACGCGTGGGACGACTTCTTGTACTGGCTCGGCGCCGGCCGGAAGATGGCGACGAGGATCGCGCGCCTGATCGGAGACATCCAGCGCGATCCGTTCACGGGCATCGGCAAGCCGGAGCCACTCAAAGGCGACCTGTCGGGGTACTGGTCCCGCCGGATCGACGACGAGCACCGTCTCGTCTACCGGGCCGACGACGCCGAGGTAAAGATCCTCAAGGCGCGCTACCACTACAGTCAGTAAGTAGAGGGAAGAGGTCTCCCGAGCCACGACCTAGCCGCAGCCAACGAGTTCCCGAGGCGCCGTTCGGCGCCCGTTGCAGCGTCTCGGAGCGGTCATCTGGCTCGTCGCTCTGAGGCCGTCGAGACGCGCCGATCGCCGAACCGAGCCGTGCCTGGGCGGTCTCGGCGCGCCCACGCTGGGGACGCCGTACGAGCTGCAGGCTGCAGGACCGTCTCCGGCAGAGGCCCTACGAGGCACGCCGTGGCGCACCGGTCAATCACGACCTCGACGTGCCCCCAGACAATCAACTCCGATGGATACGCTTGATCTGTGGTTGATCTGTGATAGAAGCATCTCGTGTCAGTCGAAGATTTTGATCCTTGGGCCGAGCCGTTCGAGACCTACGACGAGTTGCGAGAGCTCGTTGACGCCAGCCACGGCCTGCTGCGCGTGTCCATGTACCAGCTGCGGAAGGCCCATGGCGCGGGGAAGCTCGGCGTCCGGGTGCGCGAGGAGATCGAACAGCGCCTGGCGGGGGTCGGGCTCGGCTACTTCCCCGGACCCGACCTGCCCTCCTACCAGGAGCACGACGTACGGGTGTACCGGCGCGGCACTCGGGTGGGCGACCTCGTCGATGCCGTGCTGCGCCCGTCGACCAGCGGCGACCAGTTGCTGCTCGAGAGCCGAAGTGACCAGGCGGCCGGGGTGCTGCGCCAGATCAGGTCGCTCGTCTGCGAGGACTGACCCGTGGCGCTTCTCTATCGGGCCATCTGGAACGACGCCGACCCGGTCGGCCGATCTCGCGACGCGTTCGCCCGCTGGGTGCAGGCCAAATACGGTCTCGACCCGGCCACCGTGCCAACAGAGGGCTCTGCGAACCTCGCAGAGGGACTCGACGTCGACATTTTCGCCGGCGGTGACGAGCAGGTCGAAGTGATGCGGGCGGCGCTGCACGAGGAGAGCAACGGCCGACGGTGGACGACGACCCTGCTGGCGTACACCTGCACCGGGACTGAGCCGGTGCTGTGGGTCGACGTCGAGTACGTGACCGCCGGCGACTACTCCCGGGTTCCCGAGATGGCGGCGCCCCGCCTGGTGTGCGATCTCATCGATGGTGGTGACGCCCCACAAGTGGGTGCCACCCGCCTCCGCACCACCCACCGCATCTGGATGCCCGCCGATGTCGGCGTGCTCGCCAACGAGATGCTCGACCCCCGGCGCGGTCTGCCGATGGTCGTGTTCTCCGCCTCGAATCGCACCGCACCAGCGGAGGTCACCAAACGGGCCGAGTACGCCGCCCGGCGCCTCGCAGGCATTGCGACGGTGGAGATACTCACCCCCGACGCGATTGACCCCGTCCGGGATCGGCTTGGCAACCGCGATCTGGCCGTGTGGGGCGGCGCCGCCCGGGTGTACATGCCCGGTCTCACCACCGACGACTCGCCGTTCCGCCACTTCCTCCTCCCGCCCACGATCGTCGACAACAACCAGCAGCAACGGGCTGCGAAGGTCATTTCCAGCCGCCTGTCGGCCGTCATCACCAGCCGCCGGCCGCCCCCCTCGTATCCGCCCGTTCGGGCGCTCCTCAACGAGCGCGACCGGGCAGGAGCCGCCCAACGGCAGCTCATCGACGCCCTCCGGGACGCAGAGGACGCCCGCGAGCGGGCCAGGGATTCCGAGGATCTGTTCCTCTCCGCTGCCGCTGACGCCGAGGAGCTGACAAAGGAGCTCGCAGTCACCCGGCAACGGCTGGTCGTGGCACTGCGACGTGACGACGTGGGCCAAGGCGACCAGTTCGACACTCCCGAGGACGCACAGTCGTGCACCGAGGCTGCCATCCAGGCTCAACTTCACCTCCGCGGCGTCGTGGTTCCAGACGATGCCCTCAAGGACCTCGAACGCCTCGACAACGCTGTCGAGGCGCGTGCCTGGGGGTCCCGCTCATGGCAGGCGCTGCGCGCCCTCGACGCCTACAGCGCCGACCCCGGCGACGGCGGCTTCTGGCAGTGGTGCACGAATCCGACGAGCGCCTACTGCTGGCCGGCGACTCCGAAGAAGCTCGCCATGAAGGAGAGCGAGACCGTCCTCAACAACGAGCGGCTACGCGCGTGCCGCTTGCTCCCCGTCGCGACGGAGGTCGACGCCTCTGGGCGGGTCGAGATGGTCTGCCACATCAAGGTCGCAGAGGGGGGCGGCCCACTGGCGCCACGGATCTACTTCTACGACGACACCAAGGGAGCCACCGGAAAGGTGCACGTAGGGTTCTTCGGCCCGCACCACCACATGCCCAACAAGAGCACGAACTGATCGCCATCGGCCTGATTTGACCGGATGAGGGCCTGCAAAACAGCGGTTGGCTGCTACGCGCCCACCAAGTCCTCGCTCACACTCGGCAGAAGCACGAGCACAGGCGGCGGAGGGAGTGGTCGGTCGACCGTCCATCGACGGCCGGCACGCTGCCCGTGGCACACACGTCGAGGAGAGGCCGCGGAACCGACGCCCCCGGCAGCCTCGCTCTGACTCCGGCCGCTCGCGGGCATCCCAGACCGAGGACCACTCTAAGCAAGGTGCTGCCCGCAGAGGCATCTGTCGAGCGGCGCCTCGAACCCTCGTTGAGCGCAGAACAGCGCCGATTCCGACCCCCAGCCGCCGAGCGCAGGCCAGCCGAACCGGCGATATCGTGCGTGTGCTCGAAGGCCGGCGGCCAGCGCTGGTGGGAGTTGCGCGAGGCCGGTTCACTGGCTGCACATGCTCCACGTACAGGCGGCTGGCCGCCCCCACCGGCCTGTCCCCGGGGCGCCCAGCCAGCGCTCCCGGGAGGTCCCGGCCACGGTCTGCGCGCCGCGGTGGGCGCTGCCGAGCTCGGGCAGAGGCAAGCCCCGGGCCCTGCCCCTGGCCGCATGTCAGAGCTTGTTCTGGCAGGAGCGGCACGACACCTTCGCCTCACCCAGGGCCTGGGTGATGGCCTCAGGTGACCACCCCTGCTTCAGCAGCCGCTTCAGGCTGCCCCCGGTCGGGCCCACCGCGATGAGCCGGTGCCTCGCACCGCAGCGGGCGCAGCGCCGGCCGTCCTCGCTGAGCCAGCGTTCGACCACTCCGTTCACCTCGGTGCGCTGTGCATGTTTGCGGGCGGCGACCCGGGCGCGCTGGGCGTCGCCGTCGGCCCCGGCGTGGCGCTGCCTGCCGAGGTCGCGCAGGCTGGCCCGGCACCGGCTCTGGAGGGCGCCGGTGGTGAGGTCCTTGAAGCCGAAGTCCTCGAGCTCGTGCTCGGCCCCGCAGGCTGAGCAGTACTTGGTTGGCCCGGTGCGCGCCCGCACCCGGTCGTAGAGGCCCTGGCGGTCGGCCGGGCTCGCCGAGGTTCGCGTGGACGGGGTGGTGCTCATGCCAGGTCGCTCCTTGTGCGCAGGGAAACAGTGAAGCCTGCTTCGGCCGCCATCTCGTCGAGGGTGCCTGCGACCCATCTGAGGTGGCGGGCGGAGAGGCCCCGTCGTAGCGTTGCCGCCCTCTGGGAGCGGGCGGGGAGGCCCCCGTAGCTGAGGACGGCCTGGCGGTGGGCGGCGTCGGGGGCGCGCTCGACCAGTGCCGCCAGGCTCGCGGGCCACAGGCCCGCGAGGAGGATGGGCTCGGGGGTCTCGAACTGCTCCACGGCACGGCAGAGGGTGGGCAGCGCACCGGCCCGGTAGCGGTCCGGCACCCAGAGCAGCTCGGCGACGCTGCCGTTCCGGTGCTCGGCCAGGACCGCACGGGCCGCCCGGGCCAGAGGCAGCACGCCCGGCTCGCCGGGTGCAGCCGGGGCGACGTGGAGCTGGTCGCCCACCACGTCCGCACCGAGCAGTTGCCAGTAGGGGCGGGGGGTGAACAGGAAGAACAGGAGCCCCGGTGCCGTCTGGGGGCCGCTGGCGGCGGCCTGGCGGACCAGGTCAAGGTAGGTGTGGGCGTGCGGCATGGGCCTGACAGTGGGCCGGCCCGGGGTGCGTGCAATCACGAGAGGTTCCTTTCCATGACGTTGCGGGCGGTGCGCGCGGTGGCGGTCAGCAGGGCCAGGACCTGGGCGCTCGGCAGGCCCTGTAGCTCGGTGAGCAGGCGCTGTTCGGCCTCGGCGTCGTCCAGGGCCACCAGCTGCGAGGCGAGGACTGCCACAGCGCCCGGCTCCCCGGGCCCGCCCCTGGTGGAGCGGGTGGCGGACCTGGTGGCCCGTTCGGCCGCTTCGATGACCCCCTTGTAGTGGCGGCGCACGACCTCGGGCGAGTTGCCGGCCAGGCGGGCGACCTCCTCGTAGTGGGCGCCGGCGTAGAGCATGAGGGAGATCCCGGTGTGGCGCAGGAGGCGGAACTGGAAGCCCTCGAAGGCCGGGGCAGCCTCCCCCAGGGCGTCGGCCATTACCGGGCGCACCCAGAGGTCCCAGAAGGCGGCCGTGTCCAGGGGCGCCCCGGTGTGGGTGGTGAAGACCCTGGGGTTGCGCCTCTCGGGGTCAGCCGAGGAGGGGTCGGGGCGGCAGAACCGGGCCATGTGGCCGGCCCAGCGTTCAGCCTCGGCCCTGCCGCCCCTGAAGGGCACGACGCGGACCACCCCGTCGTCGCGGTGCTTGAGGGTGACCTCGACGCGCGAGCCGGTGCCCGCGCTGTAGCGCAGCGGGTAGGTGACCTCGGCCCGGCAGAGCCGGAGGCCGGGCTCGGGGCCCTGCACCACCACGTCGTCACAGCGCAGCCCCTCGACCTCCTCTGAGCGAAGGAAGCAGTCGGTCGTGCCCTCGATGAGCAGCCGGTAGCGCTCGCCGTCGACAAGTACGAGGCCCTGGCCCGCCACGTACATGCGGCGCTTGGTGCCCGCCACGAGCGCGGCCATGGCGGCGACCTGGTCCCGGTCGGGCAGCCTGGCCAGCTCGAAGTGGGTGCGGGGCGAGCGGGCGACCGCCTTGTCCACCCGGGCGGTCCAGGGGTTGGCCTGTACGCGGCCCTCGGCGTGGGCTTCGCCCAGCGCGGCCCGCACCACGTCGGTGTGGGCCCGCACGGTCCGGCGCGTCGCGACCTCGGCCAGCAACGCCGGGGGTGCCGGCACGACCAGGGCCCGGCCCAGCCGCCCGGCGTCGCGTTCGGCCGCCTCCAGACGCGCGGCCCAGGCGGCGACGGCGGTCTCGTTGGCGTGGCGGGTGCGCAGGTTGGTCCGCTGGCGGGCCTCGACATAGGCCAGGCAGTCCTCCTCCTCGATGCCGCCCGGGCCCCCCAGGCGCAGCGCCTGGCCGGGGGAGGCGCCGGCCTGGTCGAGGCGGGCGTCGTCGGGGCCGTAGACGAACCAGCGAGAAGCGAAGCCGAGGGCGTCCTCGTAGCCGGCGAGCGTGTTGCCCCGCCGCTTGTCCCCCGTGCGCCCTGAAGGGTTGGCCGACAGGTCGGCCATTCGCCAGGCGACCAGTTCGGCGAAGTCGGCGAGCGGGCTGACAGCCTTGTCCAGGCCGGCCCAGCTGCCCGCCTGGGCGCGCGGGAGCTGCCCGCTGCCGCCGGGCTGCGGGCGCAACTGGCGCACCGGCGCCGGAGCCGTCCCCGCTCCACCCCCGGTGCCGGGGGAGGGCCTGCGGCCTGCGAGCCCGATGACAGGGGCCAAGGCGCCGCCCGGGCCCGTGGTGGCCGGGCCCGTGACGGGCACCCCTGTGCCCTCCGGCCCCGGAGCGGGCTGAGCGGGCTGAGCGGGCTGAGCGCGCGGGGCGGGCGGGACCGGCGGGACCGGCGGGGCGCTGCCGGGGCGCAGCGGGCGCCCCTGGCTGTCGGCGGGCCAGTCCTCGAGCATGGCCCGCAGCAGCTCGAGGCGGAAGGCGACAGCGCCGT
>JAJZBS010000221.1 GCA_021851885.1 Actinomycetes bacterium
GAGCTCATCGGCGCCCCCATCCCCATCGAGCTCAATCCCAAGTAGACAGAACAACCAACCCAGAAACAACGAACCCCCTGCTCAGCAGGGGGTTCTTGCGTCGAAGCCCCAGGAACTTCGGCCTAATGGATCAGTGCTCGACGGCAACGTCATCCCACCAGCGGTCAGGACCTTCCCAACGCCGGCGGGGGCACGGTCTAGCCACAGGGCTCGGAGGCCCTGGCTACGCGAGTGCTCACCCGTCGGCGGCTCATGCCCCAGCGTGACCGACCCACAGCCCGCCGGGAAGAACCCGAGGCGACATCCACAGCCCCGGACGCGAAATCCCCGATATCCACAGCGGAGCTGGGTTGTCCACCCCTCCCCCCGCGCCCCCCACCCGGCTACTACAACTGATCGAGCTCCGCTCCTGCCTTCCACCCCCCCATTAGGCTGCCACGTCTTCCCAGGCCAGGCGGAGGAGGGTGATTTCTGCTGAGGTGACGGCCGTGGGTTGAGTGCGTGGATATTGGGCGGCGATGATCACGCGGCGGAGCTTGGCGAACATGTCGAGCACTGATGGTTGGACCTTGTCGTGGTACCAAGGTGAGCGCTCGCGCACCTGTTGTACGTCGTCGGGGTGGTGTCCGGCGGTGACGTACCAGACGACGGCGATGGTGCCGACGACGAACCCGAACGGCACGGCGCGTTCGACGGCGAGGGGTGTCCGGTTGCGGGCTTGGCCGACGCCGATGGTGCCCTTGGCGTCTTCGATGGCGACTTCGATGGACCATCTGGCGGCGTAGCGTTCGATGATCGTGGTGGGGGTGGCAGAAATGTCGGTGGTCACGAGGGCGACGTCGTAGCCGGTGCTGTGCTTGTCGCGCACGAATACGACGGTGACGGGCTGGGTGCCGAACACTCGATACCACAAGCAGCTGACGGTGGCGATCCGCACGTTGGCTTCCTTCCCGTAGCGGTGCACGGTCGCTTCGATGAAGCTGGCCTTTTGGGCTAGAGCGGCCAAGGGGTCGAGGCGGTCGCCTTTGGTGCGGGGCCTGCCCCGCCGTCCGGTTCTTTCCGGTGGGAGCTGGTAGAGCGCCGCGTTGGAGCGAAGCCGGGTGGTCCAGGTGACTTGCTCGGGAAGCCCGCGCAGCGCCTTGCCGGCGTAGGCGGAGTCGGCGACCACGTCGATGCGCCGGCCGGGCAGGGCGTCGGAGAGCGCGCAGACCAGGCGGCGGGCTGCCTCGAGGCGGCTCGAGTCCTCGGATCCTTTGTGGATGAGGGCGAAGCCGACTGGCAGGGCCACCGGCCGGTGGACGAGGGCGAGGCGCACGACGATGGCGGCGACCACCCAGTTGTTCCCGTAGCCGATCTTCTTGTCCCCGACGGCCGATCCGTCGTGGAACCAGCCAGCGGCGTGGACCTTCTTGCCCCGTCTGGCGAACAGGCTGTCGTCGACGGCCACGGTGATCGCCTCGTCGGTGCTGCAGACCAGACGCACCACGAGGCGGGCCAGGGTCTCCGACACTGCCTGGGGCGACCAGCGGGCGTGGCTGAAGAACCGGTGTGCCCGGTGGTGGGTCCAGGTCTGGGAGAGACGGGCGCCGATCAGCATCCCGCACACCGTGCGCTTCCCGACTTGGGCGACCAGCCCGCAGGCCAGGGCGCAGAACACCGGGAAGGTCCACGCCGAAAAGCAGGGGCGGAACTCGTCGAGCAGCCTGGCCAGTGATGGTGGAGGGTTGACCTCGCTGACCGCCGGCGCCTTCGTGGTTTGTGGTTTCCCAGTTCGACCCTTCATGTCCTAGAGTATGTATCCTCTAGGCTCAGGAGTGTGGGATACTCGTTGTCGCGTTGTCGAGTTCCCGACAGGAGCGCTGAGATGGCGAACAAAAAGGGCGTGGCCCGGCTGGACACCTATGAGCGTCGCTATCGCGGGCTCGCTCGTCAGCTCGCGGAGATCGGCTACATCGCCGCGGGCAGCATCGCCTGCCGGCCCGCGCGCTGCGGGAAACGCAATTGCGCCTGCCACGCCGATCCGCCACGACTGCACGGCCCGTACTGGCATTGGACCGCGAAGGTCGACGGCAAGACGATCAACCGCCGGCTCACCCCCCGTCAAGCAGAGCTGTACAGCCAGTGGATCAGCAACGACCGTCGAGCAAGGCAGCTCCTCGACCAGATGAGACAGGTTGCCGCCCAGGCGGCCGAGCTACTCCTCGAAGATGCCATCGACGACGACCGTCGAGCGGGCCCGCAACCCGCAGCAACTGTCAGACGAGATGCCTTGAGCAGGGTCAGGAGCCAGTAGCCCACCGGGCCGAAGCTGCGAAAGACGAGGAGGATGAGGCTGCTGACAAATGCCGCGGCGCTGTACCCGGCGGCGGTCGGGAAGAGTCGGCCTCGCGGGATGTAGAGCGTGAGCACCGTGGCGCTGAAGGCGCTTGCTATCGAGTAGGCGACCGTTCGCACGACCTGGTAGAAGCTGATGGCACTGCCGGTCTCATCGGAGGGCACCCCTCCGGAGATCGGA
>JAJZBS010000073.1 GCA_021851885.1 Actinomycetes bacterium
ACGGGGTCCACGGGGCGGATCCCGAGGATCCGAGCGAGCTGCGCCGGATCCAGGTCGCCCTCCAACGTCAGGTCGACCAATCAGGCTATGGATCTGGGCTGGCTGGTCGGGGGCTCGCCGCCGTGCATGGCCTCGACGAGCTCCTTGCCCTTGGTCCGGATGAGCTCACCGTGATCACGCTCACCGCCGAGGAGGTCCACCTGGCAGTGCGTTTGCAGTCCAGACGGCCCGAGGACCGAGCATGGCGCGAGTCGCTCGGCGCGAAAGCTCGGCGACTCACCGCCGAGGAGTCAGCAACCATCGCCATCGCGGCTACCAGATCACTGGTCTTTGCCAGCGATGACGAGGATGCCCTCACCGTCTGGGAAGCGTTGGCCGGTGCACCCGGACGGCGAACCCGAGACCTTCTCAGGCAGCTCGTCACCGACGGGATCATCGACGAGCACGATGCCAGGGCCGTACACCGCCTGCTCCAGAGCGACGACCTCCACAACCTCGGCGGTCCGGCCTGGTAGATGGACCATCCAGACGGTCTGCACCCCCATTTTGCGAATCGAGTTGCCGGCTGATGGTGGTCCGGCCCAGCCGCCATCTCTGAGCGTGGCCCACGCGGGTCCGGCCCCGGGGTGATGGACTGCGTGGGACCCTCCGGACAGGGCCTGTCGCACCCCTCAAGTACGGTCGTTGGGGTGGGCAGCAGCGTGCCGGAGATGGGTGGAATAGGGATAGCGATCGTCGCAGGCCGAGCCGACGAGAGGGATCTTGGGGGGACCCACGGTGGGACTGCCTTCTCATCGGTCGACGCAGTTGAGGAGGCATCTTCGGACTCGACGGTCGCTGCTGGAGTAGATCCCGTCGATGTCGGCCTCTCGGCTGACCAGGCAAGGCGACTCGACGCGTACCGCTACCTGGCCGTACCCGACCGGGCGCTGTATCTCGCCATCATGCGCCTGTTCACGTCGGTACTGCTGGCCGAGTGGTCAGCGCAGGACATCGTCGAACGCCTCGCCTCCGATGGGGTCGAAGTCGAAACCGACGTCGCCGACGCGAAGCTCCGCCAGCTGGCCGCATGGGGAAACCTGATCCCGTCACCCCGAGAGGTGCGGGTCACCAGCATCGCCGAGTACCACCGTCAGGCCGCCCGCTACCAGCTATCCAAGCTCGGTACGGCGGTGCAGCGCGACGTCGACGCGGTGCTCGCCGCCACCGAAGGGGCGCGCGAGGTGTCCCGGGAGCTGCTCGGCCTGGTCGCCCGCGGCCTGGCGGACCTGGCCGACCTGGCCGCCCACGGCTCGGAACGCATCGAGCCGGCCGAGGCCGCCGAACGGGTGTCCACTCTGTTCCTGCAGTTCGGCGACTTCGCGGCGTCCATCAGCGACTTCTACGCCTATGTCGGCGCTGTCGTGTCCCGCTTCGACCTGGACAGCGACGAGTTCAACGGGTTCAAGGGGTTGCTCCTCGACTACCTGGAAACCGTCGTTGGCGAGGTGGCCTTGCACACTCCCGCCGTCGAAGTGGCCCTCAGCCGGCTGTGGCCCAACCTGCCATTGCTGCTCGGGGTCCTCGACGAGCATGGCGCCGACTTCCGGGCGCTGCAGGATGCCCAACCGGGCGGTGTCGTCGACCGGGCCCGGGGGCGCAGCCAACGCGACTGGGATGAGTTGCGTGCCTGGTTCTCCGAAGGCGGCACCGCCTCGGGCGCCTACCAGCTTCGGGCCGCCGCCAACCGCGCCTTGTCCGCCCTGCTCGCCAATCTCAAACGTATCAACGCGACCACGAGCCGTGCGACGTCCCTGCGCCGCGACCTGTTGAAGTTGGCCGGCTGGTTCCGCGATTCGACGACGACCGAAGCCCACACGTTGTTCAACGCGGCGTTCGCCATGCACGGTGCCCGGCATCTCGGGGTCCCCATAGGTGAGGACGGCTCGGTCGACGCCGACCTGGTGCCAGCGACGACACCCTGGTGGCGAGCGCCCGCCGCACCGGTCCCGGTCAGTCTCCGCGATCGTGGCGACCGGGCCGCTCGCGGCCGCTCGGCCCGGCCCGCCACCCACCAAGCGCAGAAACAGGCTCTCCTGGCGGACCACGATCGGGCTGCCCGAGCGCGCAGAGCCGCCTGTGACGAGCTTGCCGCGGCGGCCACACGACTCGAGGACGTCCGCCTCAGTGGTGGCGCCATGGCCGTGCTCGTCGAGCTGCTCGTGTCGGCTACCGCGTCGGGGGAGATGGCTGTCGGTGCGCAACGCCCTGCGTTCACTGCTGGGACGAGCACCGTGGCTGACACGGGCCTGGTGTTCATCGTCCGCTCCATGGCCGGCCGGACGACCACGGTGCGCTCGGCGACCGGGGATCTGACGTTCTATGACCTGGACGTGCAGCTCGACGTGGTCGGCAGGGCGGCAGGATCCGGTGTGCGGGAGTCGCACGCATGACCGTCAGCGACCCGAACACCGTCGCCGACCGCCAGGCCGCGGCGTGCGTGCTCGTCGCCCAGCCGCTCGTGCTCGCCCACGGGCCGCACGCCGATGTGTTCCGCCTCATCCGCAAGCACGCCGACTGGCTGATCGAGCAGTTCAGCCAGCTGCTCGGCTACCGCCTCGTCGTCGAGGCCGGCTTTGCTCGGCTGTATAAGACGGCACTCGCCGATGCGAGCCGGCCCGGCGTCCGGTCCGGGTCCTCGACCCCGCTCACACCGAGGGCGTATGCCTACCTCACCCTCGTGGTCTCGGTGCTGTTGACGTCACGCGAACAGCTACTCCTCTCCGGCCTCGTCACCGACCTCCGGGCGGCGGCCGCCGAGGCGGACATCGAGGTGGGCGACAGCGTGACCGAGAGGCGGGCGCTGGTGGCGGCGCTGCGTCTCCTGGTCGAGTGGGGTGTGCTCGTGGAGGACGAGAACGCGGTGGCCGGCTACGCAGACGGAGGACCTGACGTGCTCCTCACGGTGCACCGGGACCTGGTCCGCCACCTCGTCGCCGGCCCGCTCCGCCAGGCGGAAAGCCCGGCGGACCTCATCGAGCGGGCTGGATCGGCCATCGTCGGCGGTGCTCGCCACCGCGTGCGCCGCCGGCTTGTCGAGACGCCCGTCGTCTATCGCGATGACCTCGACGACGAGGACCGGGCGTGGATGGCGCAGTACCAGCGCCGCGAGGAGGCGGTCCTCGGCGACTTCCTCGGCGCCACGCTTGAGATCCGCGCCGAGGGCACAGCCCTGTTCCACCCTGAGCTCACCGACCGCGAATTCCCCGGCAGCGGAACCGTCGCCCAAGCGGCGCTCCTCACCGTCTCCGACCTGGCCGCCCGTCTCCGGCCTTCGCCTGTGCCCAACCCGCGCGACGCGCTCGTCGTCGGTGTTCCCATCCCCGACGGGCTCTTCGAGGAGATCCTCGACGGCTACGTTGCCCGCCACCACCGCCGGTGGGGCCAAGCGTGGGTCGAGGACGCCCATGCGCTCTCTGACGAAGTGCGCCGCCTACTCGCCGACATGCACCTCATCGCCCCCGCCGATGTCGCCAGGGCCGCCACCCGGGGCAACGGGATGCCGGGCGGCTGGGTGCTGCTGGCGGCAGCCGCCCGCTATGTCGCCGAGGAGGCCATCGTCGCAACCCCCGAGCCCGTCCCCGACCTGTTCGGAGCCCTCACGTGAGCCTGTTCACCGATACCACCAACCTGGCACCATTGCCGTCGATGCCGGTCGAGCGCACCGGCCGATTCGTCCTGCATCGCGCCGGGGTCCGCAATGTGTGGCAATACGACGACGTCCGCCTGGTGTTCTCCGGCGGCCGGATGCTGCTCCGCGGCAAGAACGGCGCTGGCAAATCCAAGGCGATGGAGATGCTGCTCCCGTTCCTGTTGGACGGTGACACCCGCGCCCTCGACTGCGTCAGGAAGGACCGCACGTCGCTCTACTGGCTGATGACCGACGGACGGGAACCTGGCAACCACATCGGCTACATGTGGCTCGAGCTGCGGGCTGTCGACGCCGAGGGCAACGAGGAGTTCCGGACGCTCGGGTGTGGCGTGAAGGCGTCGCCGGCGACGCGGAAGCACACCGCCTGGTTTTTCGTCACCGACAAGCGCGTCGACGACGGCATCGACGTGGACGACGAGGCGGGGATGCTCAACCAGGACGTGTTCCGAGCCCAACTGGGCTCCGACGAGTACTTCACCACGTCAGCGTCCTACGCCCGCCGGGTCGCCAAGGAACTTTTCGGCATCGACGACGACGCCCGCTACCGCAACCTGTGCCATCTGCTCTACGAGCTGCGACGACCGAGCGTGGGGGAGAACATCGAGGCGGGACAGCACACCAAGGTGCTGACCGAGGCACTCCCGCCGCTCGACGACGACCTGATCGTCGACGTCGCCCGTAACTTCGACGACCTCACCAAGATCCGCGAAGATCTCGCCCGGGCCGAGAAGACCGAACGCGCCCTCGCCGAGTTCCTCGACTCCTACCGCGACTACGCCCGCGGCGTCCTCCGGCACCGGGCCCAAGCCGTCGTCGGCGCTGCCGACGGGGCCGCAGGCGCCCGGCGGCAGTTGAAGAACGCCGAAGACCACGCGGAGCAAGCCCGCAGCGCGGCGGACGACGCTCAGGACCGCGTCGACGACCTCGACGCGCAAGGCCGCAACGCCCAAGGAGACTTGAAGGTGCTGATGGCGTCACCCGCCTAGCAGCACCTTCAGTCGATCAACGATCGCAAGCAGCGGGTCGCCGCTCACCACAGCGCAGCGAAGGCCGCCGAAGGCGCGGTGGACCTCGCCCGTGAACACGAGCAGCAATCGGCCGGGGCGGTGACGTCGACTGCGGCCAACGTCGACCACGAAGCCACCCAGACCCGCGCCTCGCGCCGTGATCTCGAACCGCTCGCCGCGGCCGCCCGCCTCGACGCGGGCCTGCTCGCCGATCCGGTCCTCGTCACCGACGCTTCCGCCTCCGCGGAACAGAACGTCCAGGTCCGCCGACTGGACGGAGCGGCTGAGACGGTGAGCAGAACGACGCCTCGCCGGGTGGACGCCGGCGCGGTCGCGGTCGAGGTCGAACGCCACGCCGCCGCCCTGGCCGCCCTCGTCCGCAACTGCGATGCCCGCTCCGCCAACCTTGGCGTCCTCATCGAAGAGGCGAAGCAGGCGGACCTGGTCGACCGGGCGGCGAGCACAGCCGAACAGGCCGCTGCGACCGCCGAGCGGCAACTCGAAAAGGCCACCCATGCCGAAGCCAACGCGGCGGCTGCAGCAACCGCGGAAGACCGCGACTGGCGCGGCCAGCTGAGGGTGTGGGCGGACGCGGCGAGGGCTGAGCACCTCGACGTCGATTGGTCACCGGTCTCCGCGTACGCGCAGGCCACTGCCGATCCCGACGGCGACGCCGACGCCGACATCGGTGATCTCCTGACCGCCGAGGACCTCGACACGCTGGCCGCCATTGTCGACGACCTCCTCGTCCCCAGCCGCTCCCGTGCCGAGGCGGCTGTGACCGAAGCGGCCATCGGCAAGCGGGACGCCGATGAGGTGCTTGCCGATCTCCAAGGTCAGCTCGCCGAGATCGAGGCCCGCACGGAGAAGCTCCCCGACACGTCGCGCTACCGCACCGTCCGTCGCGACTCGGCCTCTGGCGCACCCTTCTATGCCGCTATCGAGTTCGTCCCCCACGTCGACCCGACTACGGCGGCTGGTGTCGAGGCGGCCCTCCAAGCCAGCGGACTACTCGACGGCTGGGTGACCGCCGGCGGCGTCGTGCGCGACGCCACCACCGAAGATGTCCTGCTCACACCGGCACCGCTCGGCCCTGGTGCAGCGACGCTCACCTCGGTTCTCGCACCTGCGTTGCCGCCTGGCAGCAGCGTCGACCCCACAGCGATTGGCGCCCTCCTCGCCAGCATCGCTTTCGGTCCCCATCCAGAGGCGTCGTCTTGGGTCGATGGCCAGGGGCGGTGGGGCCTCGGTGTGGCAGGCGGTGCCTGGCACAAGGACCGGGTCGAGTTCGTCGGCGTCGGCGCCCGCCAAGCCGCCCGCGAACGCGAGCTCGCCGACGTCCGGGCCCGCATCGTCGACGCCGAGGCCCACGTGGCCGCCGCCGAAGAGGCGGTGCGAGCGGCCGACGAGCAGCGGAGGGCACTCGCCCAGCTCCGCCGCGATCTGCCCGCAGCGCGGCGGCTGATCGACGCCGTCAACAAGCTCCACACGCTCCGCGACGTCACCGCCGAGCACCGACGCGAGTTCGGCGAGCTGCGCACCGACGCCGAGCGAGCGCGGGACAGCGCGACGCGAGCGCAGCGCGAACTGGCGGAGAACGCGATCCGCCTCGACCTACCCCACGAGCTGTCGGCGCTGACCGCGCTACGGACTGCCTTGTCGGGGTTCACCCAACGCCTGCGTACCGCCCGCAGCGAGGGGGCTCGCATCACCCGCGCCCTGGTGGCCCACACCGAGGCTGTCGAGCTCTGGGAGCGCACCGTCGACGAGCGGCGCAAGCTCGAGACCGAGGCAACCAGGGCGCGTGACCTCTACGACGACGAGGCCGGACAGCTCGCCACCATCGAGGACGCCGTCGGCGAAGACGCACAGGTCGTCCAGGCCAAGATCGACGCGGCCCAAGCCGCCCTCGAGGAGTCCGACGGCCTGCTGCCGGGAGCCCGCAAAGCCCTTACGAGCGCAGGTGAGGCCCGAGCTCTGGCCGACGACGCCGTGAAACGGCTCCACACCACGGTTGCTGCGACCGACACCGCCGCCCACACCGCGGCAGCGAGCCTCGGCCGGATTCTCGCCACCCCCGGCCTCGCACTCGCCGCGTTCGGGCCTGAGGAACCGGCGTTGGCCACTCCCGAAGCCCAGTCGAACATCGACGCCGCGGCCCGGGTGCGCCACCTGCGGGCTTTCGCCGTCCGAATCGGCGAGGCCGCGGCCGGGGGTCGTGATGTGAGCGACGGCACCATGCTGAAGCGCTACGAGACGCTGACCAGTGACAGCGGAATGGCGGCAGGCTACGAAGCCACCCAGGACGAGACCGACGACGCCGTCAAGGTGTTCGAGATCCACGACGACACCGGCCGCCACCCCGTCGCTGCCGTCGCCCGCCGCCTCACCAAGGAGGTCGCCGACGCCCAGGGCCGGCTCACCGCCCGCCAGGAGGAGGTGTTCCAACGCTTCTTGCTCGGCGAGCTTGGTGACCACCTGCGCCGCCAGCTCCTCGACGCCGACACGCTCTGCGCGGCGATGAACCGGTCCTTGGCCAACGTGCGCACCTCGCACGGCCTCGGCGTGAAGCTCGACTGGCACCTGAAGGAGGACGCGCCGAGTGAGGCGGTCGACGCCATCCCGATGCTGCGCGAAGCGCCCGGCATCCGCGGCCCGGAGAAGAACCGGCGTCTTGGTGAGCTTCTCGGCTCGCTCATCGATGCGGCGCGCGACGCGGACCCGACCGCCAGCTACGAGGTTCACCTGCACAGCGCGCTCGACTACCGGAACTGGCACACGTTCACCATCAAGGTCATCGACGCGGCCAATCCGGGTCGAGAGCGCAAGCTGTCGAACCGCCTAGCCGTCAGCCAAGGCGAACAGCGGGTGCTCGCCTACCTGGCCCTGTTCTCCGGCGCTGCGGCCTACTTCGACTCCCTCAAGCGGCGCGCCCCACACGCGCCCCGACTGATCCTCCTCGACGACGCCTTCGCCAAAGTCGACGAACCGACCCACGGGCGCCTCCTGGCGTTGCTCGTCGAGCTCGACTTGGATTTCGTCATCACCAGCGAGCGCGTCAGCGGTTGCGTGCCTGGGATCAGCCTCGAGGTCTACGAGTGTCTCCGCGACGCCCGCGTGCGGGGCGTCGCCATTGTGCACACGCACTGGGACGGTCAGCGGGCCCAGCTGCAGGTCCTCTGACCGTGTCCTCCGCGCGTTCTCCTGAGCTGCCAGCTGCAACGGCCGTCTTTCTCCGTTCGGGCGACCTGGAACGGTTGTGGGACGCGGCCCGGGCCCGGCTGGAACGCAACGGCGTCATCGCGGCGGGTGCCATCGTCATCGACGACCTGACCGACGACGAACGCCACGCTCTGTCGGGCGTCCTCGGCCGGCCAATCACGGGAGACCGGGTCCGCGTCGACCTGGCCATCCTCGACGAGAAGCTACGCACCAGCCGTGCCCAGCGCGGCCTGGCTGCCGTGCTCGAAGTCCTCGGGCCGGCGCTGGTGGACCGAAAGGGTCGGCGCGCCGATGCCGAAGCCGCACGGGACGCGCGTGAGACCGCAGCGCGGGAGGCAGCCGTCGCCGCTGGGCTGGCGTACGAGTCATGGTGCGAGTCGTGGCTCGTTTCGCTGCGCCCACTCCTCGCCCGTCTCGATCCGGCCACCGCTGTCCGCACGGCGCGCGACGCCGCCCGCACCCTCACCATGCTGCCCAGGCTCCACCCGAACGCAGATGGGCTCGTCGCCCGCAACGACCTGGCTGGCGTCATCACGGGCTCCGCTCATGGTCTAGACGACGGCACCCCGCTCGCCGCCGCCGTGCTACGTGGCGTCGCCGCGGCCCGCGGCGTCGAGCTGCCGACGACGGCGGTCAGCCGCCGGGCCCTGTGGCACGACGCAGGTGTCATCACCGACCAGGTGTCGAGCACCGTGCTCACCCTCGGGCTCCGTCCCTGCGGGCTCGGCCGACGGGAGGTAGAGCTACGCAGCCGGGCGGACGACTGCGTCGAGACGCACCTGACCGCCCGCGACCTGCGCCGTGTCACGTGGACGCTGTCACCCGGCACCATCGTCTACGTGTGCGAGAACCCCCGGGTCGTCGAAGCTGCCTCCGACGCGGGTGCCCAGGCAGCGCTCGTCTGCACCTTCGGTAACCCAACTTCAGTGGCCGTCGAGCTCCTCGACCGCCTCCATGGTGCCGGCGCACAGTTCCGCTACCACGGCGACTTCGACTGGCCGGGCATCACGATCGCCAACCGGGTCATCGCCCGAGTGGGCGCCACGACGTGGCGGATGAGCGTCACCGACTACGAGTCGGCGGTCGCGGCCACCGGGGGAGCGCTCCCGGAGCTCGCGGGCAGTCCGGTGTCCGCGCTCTGGGATCCGGACCTCGAGCAGGCGATGCGCCGGGCGGGTCGGGCCGTCCACGAAGAGCTCGTGCTGGCCACCCTTGTCGAGGACCTGGCCCTCCGCCCTGCTCACACATGATCGCGGTCCGGTGGCCACGCACACGCCGTGGCTCTTGTGTCCGCCGCCGATCGAAGGACCCGACGGTCCTTGCGTTTGCCAACGCCATGCCCTCTTGATCTTGACAGCTCTTGACAAGCGTGGGGCAGAGCGGGATGATCTAGGTCATGACCAGCGCCATTGACACCGCGGTCGACGCCTTCCGTGCCACGCTCGTCGAGCGCGGCGCCCTGGCGGGCGCGGCGGCAACCGACGCAGCCGAGGTGGGCCGGCGAGCTGCCCTGCTCGTGCAGAGCGCGACTGCCTGGCAGGACCACTTGGGTGCCCTGCTCGACGTGCGCCAGACGATGGAGCTGCTGGGCGTGGCCACCCGCCAGGCGGTCTATGACCTTGCCGCCCGGCACCGGCTCCTCGGCCTCGCCCGTCATGGCGGTGGCATGGCCTTCCCTGCCTTCCAGTT
The DNA here is from genome assembly GCA_021851885.1 of Actinomycetes bacterium. Lineage (GTDB taxonomy): Bacteria > Actinomycetota > Acidimicrobiia > Acidimicrobiales > JAMCQF01 > JAJZBS01. Next base: position 9,610 of record JAJZBS010000073.1, read on the forward strand.
CGACCCCAGCACCGGACGGCCCTACGACGTCGTCCCTGCGCTTCTCGGCGCGTTTGCCGCTGCTGGCGTCGACAGCTACACGACGGCGACGTGGCTGGCAACCGGCCAGGACGAGCTCGATGGCCGGACTCCAGTATCTGTGCTCGGGGATCCGACCGTTGCCGGTGTCCTGGCGGCGGCCGCCGAGCGCACCGCGGCCCGCCTGAGCCGCTGACCGCACCACCCGAAGACCTCACCGGGTTCCCGACCCGGGTCATCCCCGCAGGCTCGGCTCTGTACCGGGTGCACCGTGTCCGGCGCTCGGCGTGGTGGTTCTCCTCCCGACGGGTCCGGCCGCTTTGACCTTCCCGTACCGCACGGCACGTGCTACTTGGCCGAAGAACCGCTCGCCGCCCTGTTGGAAGTGACCCGCGGCCTGACGATCCTCTCGGAGGACTTCCTGGCCGGTCGCCGCCTGCTCACCGCAACCCTCACCGTCGAGATGCGTGTGGCCGATCTCACGGCGCCTGCCGCCTACGGCTTCGGCGTCACGGGTGAGCTGAGTGCCACCGCTGATTACACCGGGCCACAAGCCTGGGCCAACGCCCTTCAAAAAGCCGGCTTCCACGGCATCGGTTACCACGTCCGCCACGACCCACGCGGTGATCTCGCCGGGATCGCCTGGTTCGGACGAGCCGGGAGGGCCAGACGGCCGCCTGTGGGCTACAGCCAGCAGCTCCCGGCTGAGCTGTTGCTGGCAGCGTCACCCTTCGGCGTTCAGATCGCCGACGACCTGCCCCCATCGAGGTCTGACACCGGGTAGGGGCCGTTCGTTCGACGTGCACGGTCAGCAGCGCTCCTTCATTTCGCCACCACGCGGCTGGAGTTTCTCGGGACTGATCACCCCGTCGGCCTGAGCTGAGCAGGCGCGTGCGTATGCAGCTGCATATGCACGATGGCGCGGCGCCGAGCGGCCGCTGAGCTGCGGGAACGCGGCGCCGGCTGTCGGTGAGGCGTGGTTGCATAGGGCTGCACAGGGCATGCATACGCACAGCCCTGATCAGCGAGATCTCGGCCGAACTCAGTCAAAGGTCGCTCTCTGCCATCGGCTTGTCACACCTGCGTCGGCCCAGCACGGTGCCATTGGCGTGCGGTGCGCTCATTCGGTACGGGTCCGCGGTCCCGAGCCGAACCGCGCTACGGGACTATCCGTTCGGCATCCCAGTCCCAGAGGCGCCCCCGAGCCCAAAGTGGCAAGGACGCAGATAGCTCAGGCTGGCGCCGCGGGTGAGGTTCGTTCTGGGAATAGTCCTCTGCACCAGCGTGACGGCGGGCCCCACCACACTGGGCACGCACATAGGGCAGGCGCGTCAACGTCAACGGTCCTCGACGGGCAGGATCTCGACCTGCCCGTCGCGGCGATCGGTCCGCCGTTGCAGCCCTTCGACGTGGTCATCACATGCGCCGACATACAGCCCAATGAGGTGTTGGACAGGACGTTCGAGCTTGTCGAGAACGGCGCGGTCAAAGGTGGTAGCGCTCACCTTGGCCACCGCCGCTCCTCGGCAGGCATGCGGCGCGCTCTTGCTCTCACCCGGTACATAGATCCCGCAGGTGGCACCCGTCTCGGTCGCCTCGGCATGGGCGAAGGCACGTAGCCGGAGAGCCGGCTCAGCAGCCTCATCGGCTGAACCCAGAAGCTGTCCATACAGGCGGGTCCACATGATTCCGCCCTCGTCAGCCGTCGGCTCGTCGTAGCGCATCATGCGGTGGAGGGCACCGGTCGCGAGCTCCTCTGCGAGCCAGATCTCCTCATAGGGGTCGTCGGCAGGGGGCTTGCAGTGGTACCCGAATCGGGTACCCGGGAAGTCGTCGTGAGAGAACAAGAACATGACGGAACGCGACGCGCCATCGTCGATGACGCAGGTCTCGCCGCTTCGCACTTTCTTCGCACCCATCTCGTGGGCCAACGCAACGAATCCCTGGAAAAGCGACCGCTGCTCCTCGATGCTGGACGCATGCGCTGCCACCGACTGATCGTACCCGTGGTCGACCGACGACTACGACGCCAATCGGACCCCAGCGAGCAATCGGAGCCGAGCAGTTTTGATCGGATGGGCGGCGAAGTCGGCGGAGGTCGGGGCTGGTCGGGAGAGGCGCGGAATGGCACGCGAACCGCTTGCCCCGTGCCTGATCGGTCCACCCAGATTCGGCGGGTATCTCGCGGAGGTCGGCCGACTCCGCGGTCCACGACCAACGAGCGCAGAACGCCCAAGACCCGTGCGGCGCGTTCGGTTCGCGGTGCTGCGTCGCCAGGGACGAGCACGACGAAGTACTTGCGAGCGCCTTCCCGTCGGTCGGCGCTCGCCGGTCCGGTCGGCGGGTTCGTCGTCACCGGCGCGCGAAGAGTTGTTGGGCTGGATACCGAGGATCGCCACCCACCTGCCGGAAACCTTGCTGTCGTCGGCGTCGGCTGTGACCTCCTCCCATTGCCCACGAGACCGATCGCCGGGGTCGGCGGTCTCGACCATCCACGAGCCCCCCCCAGCCTCGTCACCGAGCCGCGTGGCGGACGGGGCCACCGTCGAAGGTGACCGACGCCTCGTCGATCCTGCTTGCGGCCCAGGTGGCCCTCAGGGTGACCGGACCTTCGGGAGGGAGCGGCATCACCCACAGCCGCAGGACGTCCTCGTCATCAGCGTCGCGCCAGAAGCGGTTCAACACGACCTCGGTCGGCTGGTCCGGAGCCGAGAGGTCCTCGACGGCGATGCCCCGCCCGTCGGCGAAGCCAACCCCGAGCTGTAGGCCGACGAAGCGATCGGCGCCGCCGAACGGACTGGCCTTCGAGCCGCGCGCCGAAGGGGCGCCTCCCCGCGATCGGGTCGGGGCTACCGGGCCAGAAGCCATGGCGGACCGGCGGAGCTGGAGCTCGAAGCCGTCGGGGTAGGGAAGGACCTGTTCGAGCACGAGGCCGCTGCCCCCGCTCCCCTCAAAGCGAAGCGGCCCGGGGAGCACCGACGGCGGTCGCGGGGGACGCCGCGGCATCATCGGGGTGACGACCGCGTCGAGCGCTTCGAGCCCGCTGCGAAACGCCTCCTCGAGCAGCGGCCGGATTCGGGCCTCGTCCGACGCAGTGGCGATCGAGCACACGAGCACTCCCGGGGCGGCTATGTGCCACCAGTGGCCTTTGACGTCGAGCACCACGATGCCGGCCCGGACCCGCTCTGGCGGCACGGCATACCTGGTCATCGTCGCCTCGGCGGCGTCGCGAACGGCCGTGTGGGCGATGGGGCTGGGGTCTCCCGCCCGTGTGTCGAGCGCCACCTTGCGCTGCTGCTCTCCAGACCAGCGACGGGCCTCAGCTCCAACAGCGCGCACCGCTTCTCGAAGCGCCGGTCGTGTCGCCAACGCGTCGAGGTCGGGCCAGTCGAGCAGTCCCTGATCAAGCGCGGCGAGCGTCTCCAGCCGCTCGGCTGTCGAGGCTGGCAGGACCAGGCTGCCGAGCTGTACGGCACCGACTTGGGCGACGAGCGCGTCCCACCACGACAGCCACTGCGCACCAGCCGGGCTCCGCAGTGCCGGCGCGAGCGCGTCTCGGAGGTCCGGGACCGTGGTGGCGACGGGGGGCGGCACCCCCGCGTCGGCGGGGACGTCGAGCCCGCATGCATCGCGGGTGAACAACGCGATGTCGAGGAGCGAAGAACTGCTCTCGATCCCCACCCGCCATGAGCCCTGGCCCGCTGGATGCATGGCGGCACCACCTCCACCAGCAACCTAGTGCTCGATCCCGACCGGGATGGTTCGGCGCGATCGCGGTGGTGGTACCATGTACAGCATGGTAGCTGGCGAGGACAGGGATCCGGTCGCTCAGCTGCGCCGCGGAGTCGCAGAGCCCTGCGTGCTCGCATTGCTTCGAGCGGGCGAGCGTTACGGCTTTGACCTCGCACGTGAGCTCGCCGGGGTCGGGGGTCTCGTCGCCGGAGAGGGGACGGTCTATCCACTGCTCGCCCGGCTGCGCCGGCGCCAGCTCGTCGAGACCACCTGGAAGGAGTCCGCCCAGGGTCCGCCACGGCGCTACTACCGCCTCACCGCGAAGGGCAAGGCCGAGCTTGACGCATTCGTCGAGCAGTGGCGGCAGTTCCGCTCCACGGTCGACGCCGTGCTGGGAGGAGATCGATGAGCACCCGGACCGATCGAGTCGTTGCGGACTACCTGGAGCGTCTCGAAGACTGTCTCGGCACTCTTCCCGGGGCGACGCGCCGTCAGCTGCTCGAGGAGATCGCAGAGCACGTCGTCGAAGCCCGCCAGGCGCTCGATCCCGAGGACGAGGTCGGGCTCCTTGCGATCCTCGATGCCCTCGGTGATCCGGAGACGATCGCCGAGGAGGCCTTGGGTGCGGCGCCCATCACGGCGGCGCCGCGCTCGGACCGCTCCGTTCCCTGGCTCGTGCTGCTCGGCGGGTTTGTCTTCGGCGTCGGCTGGTTGGTCGGGATCATCCTGCTGTGGTCATCGGCCACCTGGCGTCTTCGTGACAAGCTGCTCGCCACGCTCGTCGTCCCCGGCGGACTGCTCTTGCCCGTCCTGCTCCTCGGCATGGGTGGCGCGGCCACCACCTGCACCGGCTCCGGAGGACCCGGCCTGCGGACCGTCACCCACTGCACCACCCACGGGTTCGTCCTACCTTTGCCGCTCGGCATCGCCGTCCTGCTCGTCACGGTCCTCGGGCCGTTCCTGGTAGCGGTGCACCTCGACCGAGTGCGCCGACGGGCTTGAGTCTGTCGCCGCGTCGACGCCAACGAAACCGGCTCCAACAGAAGTTGGCAACCTGTCTCAACAAATCCTCTTTCCGGCGCGGCAGGCACGAGAGGGCCGGGCAGCATCGTTGCCGGTGGCGCGTGAGAGATCACCCCCTCGAGGTCAACGAGGTCTGACCGGGTCATGTCGCCTGCGGAGCGCGCCGCAGCCCGCGGCGACATCGGCCGCGAGACGCGCACGGGAGGACCTGCTCCACGCCGACGACCACGA
>JAJZBS010000004.1 GCA_021851885.1 Actinomycetes bacterium
AATCGGTGAAGGTCACCGGCGTGTTCTCCTTTTCGTGCTCTGGCTAGGAACACGCCAAGGTTCACGCCGGTGACCACCCAGATGGTGGATGCCGGATCCGATTTACACCACGTCAGGGGACTCGATCGGTCAGAGCGTTTTGCGCCGTCGGGCGCCGTCCAGAAAGTGGGCCCCTGGCTCATTATCAGTGCTGCGCTCTAACCGACTGAGCTATAGCCCCGCGAGGCTTTTACGCTACACCGTCATACGGGCCGCCTTACCGGGACTCGACGAGGCCGGCAGGCGTCCGAATTGCCGTCCGTGTCGCTAGATACGGCGTTACTCGTCGGCGATGACGGGGGCGACGGCAGCGACGCTCTGGCCCTCGTCGAGGTTCATCACCCGCACCCCCGTCGCGTCGCGTCCCTGAGAGGCAACCTCCCGCACGGCGGTGCGGATCGTCACGCCGCCAGACGACACGAGCAGGATCTCGTCGTCGAGCCCGACCATGAAGGCCGCGACCACACTGCCACGGCGCGCGGTCAGGCGGATGCCCCGCACGCCCTGGCCACCACGAGCTTGCCCGTTGAACCTCTCCAGCTTGGTCCTCTTGCCGTACCCGGCGTCGGTGGCGAGCAGAAGGTCCACGTCGTCTCGTGCGACGTCGCATGAGACCACCTCGTCCCCGTCGCGCATCCGCATGCCGCGCACGCCGGCGGCGTCACGGCCCATCGGGCGTACTTCGCTTTCGCTGAATCGAATCGTCATCCCGTTGCGGCTCACCATCAAGACGTCCTCGTCACCGCGCGTCTTGATCACCCGAACGAGCTCGTCTCCGTCACGCAGGTTGATCGCGATGAACCCCTCGCGCCTCGACTTGTCGTACGCCGTCATCTCGGTCTTCTTGACCTGCCCGTCCTTCGTCGCGAAGAACAAGTACTCCTCCGGGATGAACTCCCGGGTGTCGATGACGGCCTGGACCTTCTCGGAAGGCGCGAGAGGGATGAGATTGACGATCGCAGTCCCCCGCGCTGTGCGTTCCTTACGGGGAACCTCGTGGGCCTTGAGCCGGTAGATCTTTCCGCGATTTGAAAAGAACAGGAGATTGGCGTGGGCCGTCGTGTGGACGACGCTTGCGACGAGATCCTCTTCCTTCAAGCGCGCACCCTGTATGCCACGCCCACCGCGCCCTTGCGTCCGGAATGCGCTCGCGGCCACCGCTTTGACGTATCCGGCCCGCGACATCGTCACGACGAGCTCCTCGTCGTCGATGAGGTCCTCGACGGCCATGTCCCCGGGATCGTGGACGATCTGAGTGCGCCGCTCGTTGGCATAGGTGTCGCGGATCGCTGTCAGCTCCGCGCGGATCACGCCGCGCAACTTCGCTGGATCCGCCAGGATCGCCTCGAGCTCGGCGATCGTCTCGCGCAGGCGCGCCATCTCCTCGTCGAGCTCACGGCGGCCGAGGCGGGTCAGGCGGCCCAGGGTCATGTCGAGGATATGGTTCGCCTGGACCTCGCTGAAGGTGAAGGGCTCGGCCATCAGGGCCGTGCGTGCTCCGGCACGGTCCTCGGAGGCGCGGATCGCCTCGATGACGGCGTCGAGCATGTCGAGGGCTCTGAGCAGCCCTTCGACGATGTGTGCACGGGCGCGCGCCTTGGACAGGCGCAGCTCCGAACGGCGCGTGACCACCTCGATCTGGTGGGTGACGTACGCCCTGAGCATCTGCGCGATGTTGAGCGTGCGGGGGACGCCGTCGACCAGGGCAAGCATGTTGGCGCCGAAGCTCGTCTGCATCGGCGTGTGCTTGTACAGGTTGTTGAGGGCCACGAGGGCGTTGGCATCCCTCTTCAAGTCGATGACGAGCCGGGGCTTGCCACCGGCGGAGTCGTTCTGGGTCGCCGAGATCCCTTCGAGCACGCCAGCTTTCACGAGATCGGCGATCTTGACCTCGATCACTTCCACCGACGTCTGGTACGGGATCTCCGAGACGACGATCCGGGCGTTGCCGCTCCGGCCCTCGCCGATCTCCGCGACCGCGCGCATCTTCACCGATCCGCGTCCTGTCCGGTACACGTCGAGGATCCCCGACCTGCCGAGGATCTGCGCACCCGTCGGGAAGTCAGGGCCTTTGACGAAGGCCATGAGATCGTCCGGCGTCGCGTCGGGGTTCTCCAACATGTGGACGGTCGCGTCGATCACCTCGCCGAGATTGTGGGGCGGGATGTTCGTCGCCATCCCCACGGCGATGCCTTGTGAGCCGTTGACGAGCAGGTTCGGGAAGCGCGCGGGAAGGACGGTCGGCTCGGACTCGCTGCCGTCGTAGTTCGGGATGAAGTCCACGGTCTCTTCGTCGATGCCGTCCAGCAGCGTCATGGCGATCGTCCCGAGGCGGCACTCCGTATAGCGCATCGCCGCAGGGCCGTCGTCCGGCCCAGGCGCCCCGAAGCTACCGTGGCCGTCGATCAGGGGATGGCGCAGGCTGAAGGTTTGGACCATCCGGGCAAGAGCCTCGTAGATGGCACTGTCACCGTGCGGGTGGAACCGCCCCATGACGTCGCCGACGACCCGCGAGCACTTCGTGTGGGGTCGGTCGGGCCGGTAACCCTGGTCGAACATACCGAAGAGGATCCGGCGGTGGACGGGCTTCAGCCCGTCGCGCACGTCCGGGAGAGCGCGAGACACGATGACCGACATCGCGTACTCGATGAAGGAGCGCTCCATCTCCTCTTGGATCTCAATTGGTTCGATGGCACCGAATGGGAGCGCTGTGTCGACCGGCTCCGTCCCGCGGCCTCCGGAATTCTTCTTGCTCACCCTCTCCGTCTCGCTCTCTTTGGTGCGGTCGTCCCGCGTGCTTCCCGTGTTCCCCGTTGCGTTAGATGTCGAGGAACCGGACATCCTTCGCGTTCGTCTGGATGAAGTGACGCCGCGATTCGACGTCCTCTCCCATCAGGATCGAACAGACCTCGTCGGCGATCGTCGCTTGCTCCGCGTTGATCTGGAGCAGCGATCTCTTCGATCGATCCATGGTTGTGTCGCGCAGCTCTTGGAAGTCCATCTCGCCCAGACCCTTGAGGCGCTGAAACTCGGTCTTGTGATTCGGGTGCTCTTCCAAGAACGCCGTCTTGGCGGCGTCGTCCTTCAAGTAGACCTTCTCTTTGCCGACCAGTGTCGAGTACAAGGGCGGCTGGGCAACGTAGACGAAACCCCCTTCCACGAGCAGGCGCATCTGCCGGTAGAAGAAGGTCAGGAGAAGGGTGCGGATATGGGATCCGTCCACATCTGCGTCCGCCAGGATGATGATCTTGTGGTAACGGATCTTGCTGAGGTCGAAGTCTTCGGCAAGTCCAGCTCCGATCGCTGCGATGAGCGCCTGGATCTCGGTGTTCTTCAGCATCTTGTCGATGCGCGCCCGCTCGACGTTGAGGATCTTTCCCCGGATGGGCAGCACGGCCTGGGCCCGCGGATCGCGGGCTTCTTTGGCGGACCCCCCCGCGCTATTGCCTTCGACGATGAACAGCTCCGACTCGCGCGGGTCGCGACCAGAGCAGTCGACCAGCTTGCCGGGCAGGCCGGCGCCGTCGAGAGCCGACTTCCTCCGGGTCAGATCGCGCGCCTGGCGGGCGGCGAGACGGGCCCGGTTGGCAACGATCGCCTTCTGGACGATCTGGTTGGCCTCGCGCGGGTTCTCCTCGAGCCATTCGCCGAGCTTCTCGTTGGTGGCGCGCTCGACGAGGGAACGCATCGGGACGTTGCCGAGCTTGCTCTTGGTCTGGCCCTCGAATTGCGGATCGCGCAAACGGACGGCGACGATGGCGGTGAGACCCTCGCGGATGTCCTCGCCGGAGAGGTTGTCATCCTTCTCCTTGAGGAGGGTCCGCGCCCGCGCGTACTTGTTGACAGCGTTCGTCAAAGCCTTGCGGAACCCTTCCTCGTGCATGCCCCCTTCCGTGGTCGCGATGCCGTTGGCGAACGAGTGGATGCTCTCGTAGTAGCCGGTGTTCCACTGGAGGGCGATCTCGACCTCCTGGCCGCTCGCGTCCTCGTGCTGCTCGTAGGAGGCGACCTTCTTGAAGAGGGACTCCTTGGTCACGTTGAGGTGGCGGACATAGTCGACGATGCCCCCGGCATAGCGGAACGTCTCGTGTGACTCCCGCCCCGCGCGCTGGTCGGTGAAGCGGATCTCGAGGCCTTTGTTGAGAAAGGCCATCATCTGAAGGCGCTCGAGAACGGTCTGCGCGCGCAGCTCGACGTCGTCGAAGACGGTGGGGTCGGGCCAGAAGGTGACCGCCGTCCCCGTCCGTCCCCGCGGCGCGGGCCCTGTCACGGCCAGCGGCGAGGAGAGCTTTCCCCCGGAGACGAACTCCATGGTGTGGTGATTGCCATCCCGGTCGATCTCGAGGACCAGCCGCGCCGACAGAGCGTTGACGACCGATACGCCGACGCCGTGCAGGCCACCGGAGACCTTGTAGCCCGAACCTCCGAACTTCCCTCCGGCGTGCAGGGTCGTAAGGACGAGCTCGGCCGCGGATCGGTCGGGAAAGCGCGGGTGGGGGGCGACGGGTATTCCCCTCCCGTTGTCGGTGACTTTGCACCCTCCGTCTGCGAGGACGGTGACGTCGATGCGTGTGCAGTAGCCGGCCATGGCTTCGTCGACGGCGTTGTCGACGACCTCCCAGACGAGGTGGTGCAGGCCGCTCGGCCCCGTCGATCCGATGTACATCCCCGGCCGGGTCCGGACCGGGTCAAGACCTTCCAAGACCGTGATATCACCGGAGTCGTAGGACGCGCGGGCGTCTCCACGGGTCGCCTTGATGTCCTTCCTCAGCGCCACGGGCGCGCCCTTTCAACCGGATCGGATTGGCACGTCACACGGGGCCCTGCCGACCGGGGCTGCGGTGTCCCGCCATCCCTACTCCCGACGGCCACGCCACCGTGTTCCTTGCCGGGCAGTCTACCAACGGGGTCTTTCACAGCCGGCGTTTCGGGGGATTGCCGGGGGATGCCTGTTGCGGGGGCGGTGGGTCCTGCCTGCGGGGACCGGCACCACCGGGGGGCACCCGCCGGCCCGCGCGCACCTCGATCCCGGTGACGGACTGTGCTCCGTCGATCTGGTGGAGACCGCCCAGGATCTGCGTTGTCAACAGGCGCATCTGGGTGGCCCATGCGGGGTCGTCCACACGCACGACCAGGCGGGGTCCGTCCAGGGCAACGGGCACACAACGCTGAGCGACGTCGTCGCCGACGACGTCGGGCCATTTGGCTGTGATCATGGCCAGTACGGAGGCGCTCTCGCCCCCGGCACGCTTGAGGGCGGCGTCGAGGATCTCCTTGACGCGGCGGGGGTCCCTCCCACCGCCGTCTGCGAGCGGCCTCCAGGTCATCGGGCCCGTTCCAGCTCACCGGCGGCGACTGTGAAGTAGCGAGCGACAGCGACGGCCGGTGGCAACTGTGTCGCGGTTGTCAGGACGGCCTGACCAGGGGGGATCTGGCCGACGAGTCGAGAGGACCGCCCTGGATCGAGGTCGGAGAAGACGTCGTCAAGCAGGAGCAACGGCGCCTGCTTGCGGACCGAGGTCACGATCTCGTGACCACCGAGGCGCAGAGCGAAGGCGAGGCTGCGCTGTTCGCCGCGCGAGGCGTGCGTTCGTGCTGCCATCCCGCCGATCGCCAGGGCTACGTCGTCGCGGTGCGGTCCGACTCCCGTCGTGCCCCGGCGCAGGTCCTCGGCTCGTGTGGCCCCCAGTGCCCCCAGAAGGGAGTCACCCCAGGAGCAACAGTACGTGGCGGAGATGGTGTGGCCGTTGCCCGCCAGGACACAGTAGGCGTGGGCGACCACCGGCTTCACTTCTTCCACAAAGGCGCGGCGGCGGCGCACGAGCTCGGTACCGTACTGATCGAGCTGGGCATCCCAGACGTCGAGGGTCGCAGCCGCCGGGGCGTCCAGGTGGCCCCCCGCCTGCTGGAGGAGAACGGCCCTCTGGCGCAAGACACGGTCGACCTTGCGGCGAAGGTCCCCGTGGCGAACGTCGAAGCTCGCGATCGTCTCGTCGAGAAAGGCGCGTCGCCCCTCTGGTCCGCCGGCAACCAGGTCGGCGTCGTCGGGAGTCATGACGGTGACCCCGACCAGGCGCGACAGCTCTCCTGGCTCCCGGATGGGTTTCCCGTTGAGGAGGATCTTCTCCCGGCCCCGTTCGGGGATCTCGGCGTCGACCCGAGCTGTGCGCGCGCCGTCCTCGAGATCCCCCGCCAGGGCTGCGGAGCTACGCCCGGTTCGCACCATGGCTGCGCGCTGCGCGCCGCGGAACGACCCGCGGCTCGCAAGGTACCCGATCCCTTCGAGGAGATTGGACTTGCCGGCACCGTTGACGCCGGCCAAGACGGTGATCCCGGTCGCCTCGAGCTCCAAATGCGCACTGCCGATATTACGAAAGTCGCGATACGAGACGGAAACAACCCGCATCTAGGGAAACGTTCTGGGCGCTCGGGCCTCTCTCACGAAACTCGGACGGGCATGAGCAGGTATTGGAAGTCTGTCCGGTCGGGTGCGCGAATCGTTGCGGGCTTTGTCGTGTCGACGGTCTCGATGACGACATCGTCGCCGACAACCCCTTCAATCCCATCGAGCAGGTAGGCGGGATTGAAGGCGATCGTCAGCGGGTTTCCCTCGTATGCGGCGTCGAGATCCTCGTGTGCAGATCCGAGATCGTGTGAGATCACGGACAGGGAAGTCCCTTCGCGCTCCATCGCCATTCGGACAGGGGTCGTCGCGTCACGCAGGAGAAGCCGGACTCTCCGCAGGGAGGAGACGAGGGTCTCCTTGTCGATCTGCAGCCTGTTCGGGTAAGAGGCGGGGATCAGCTGGCTGTAGTCCGGGAAGGTGCCGTCGAGCAAGCGCGTGACAAGGCGCGTCGTCCCGACCGTGAAGGACGCGTCGTGCTCGCCCACGGTGACGACGACGGCCGCTTCACCGTTGTGATCCGGCGCCGCCGCTGAGGTGATGATCCGTTGTAGCTCCACGAGCGCGCGGGCGGGAACCAGGATCATCTTGTCGTCCGTCATGCCCTTCAGTCCTGGGACATCGCGCAGGGCAAGACGGTAGGAGTCTGTTGCCACCGCGCGGATTCCGCCTTCGTAGGGGCCGAGGAGGACACCGGTCAGCAACGGGCGCGCGTCGTCGCTCGATGCGGCGCGCACGACCTGGTTGATCGCGCCGGCCAGCTCCGCTGCGGCGACAGTCGTCCCCTGCTGGGGTGTCGGTGGTTGAACGGGGAAGTCTGTGTGGACGATCGTGCGGATCAAGAACTGAGCCCGCGACCCGACAATCTCGATGTCTTCGTCTTTCTGGTCGACACGCAGCATGCCCGGCTCGAGAGACCGCGTGATGTCGACGAACAGACGAGAGGGAACGAGGACGGTGCCGTCGGCGGCGTCGCCCACGGCGCATGTCGCCTCAATCGTGAGATCGAGGTCGGTCCCCGTCACATGCAAGGACTCGCCGCGCACCTCCAGGCGGATACCGCCAAGTGCGGGGGAGCCGAGGCCGCGGGTACTGACTGCTCGAGCTGCCGCGCCCGCGGTCTCCACGAGGATGTCCCGGTCACATCGAAATCGCACTGTTGTCTCCCTCAGGATGTGGTGCCCGAACTACTGAGCTCTGGGGTATGGAAAAAGGAGTGGTAGTAGTAGGGCTGTGGATTGAGGATAACGTGAAGAATGCCAGCGCAGGGGTGTTGTTTTGTCCACACTCCATACACAGGGCCACGCATGGTCCACCGTGGGCGGAGCGGTGTGAGCCCGATCTGTGGATCGACAGGGGCTTAGCCACAGGCATGCCGGCCGTCGTCCCCAGACTGTCACCAAGGGCGAGGGATATCCGCCAGACGGCGGCTTGGCGCGGGGGCACCCAGGTGGGGAGGTTGACGGGAACGGCGGTGCGGACTGTTGGTCTCAGGAGGTCGGTGGGGGTCATGCGCTGCGCTTGATGCGGATGATCAGGTTGGTGACCTGATCGTAGATTTGGCGTTTCTGACCCATGAGTTCCTGAATCTTCTTGACCGCGTGGATGACGGTCGTATGGTCACGCCCTCCGAACTCCCGGGCGATCGCCGGGTAGCTGTACTGGGTCAGGTCCTTAAAGACGTACATCGCGATCTGGCGAGCCGTGACGAGGGGACGGCGGCGGCTTGGCCCGCAGATCTCGTCGATCGTGAACCCGAACTCGGCAGCGGTCTGTTCCAGGATGAGGCGGGGGGTGACCCGGCGTTCCTGGTGACTTGTGACGATGTCGGAGAGGACGTGCTCGACCAGGGACAAGTCAACGGGCTGGTGGTTGAGGCTGGCGAAGGCACGGACCCGGATGAGGGCGCCTTCGAGCTCGCGGATGTTGTCGGTGACGTTCTTGGCGATGAACTCCAATGCGTCGTCGGGGATGGCAGCGTTGTCCGCCTTCATCCGCAAGATGGCGAGCCGGGTCTCGAGCTCCGGGGGTTTCACGTCGATGAGCAGGCCTGCCATGAAGCGGCTCCGGAGACGGTCCTCGATCGTCGAGAACGAGCGAGGCGGGCGGTCCGAGGTCAGCACGATCTGGCGGGCGGCCCCGTGGAGGGCATTGAACGTATAGAAGAACTCTTCATGGAACTTGCCCGTGTTGCTCTCCATGAACTGGACGTCGTCGACGAGCAGAACGTCGCACTCGCGGTAGCGGCGCTTGAAATCGAGTGTGGTCTTCGTCCGGATCGCGTCGACGAAATCGTTGAGGAGGGTCTCCATCGATGCGTACTCGACCTGGCTCCCCGCGGAGATCTCCTGGATGTAGTTACCGATGGCATGGAGGAGATGTGTCTTGCCCAGCCCGACCCCTCCGTGGATGAACAGCGGGTTGTAGGAGTGCCCTGGGGACTCGGCGACGGCGAGAGACGCCGCGTGGGCGAAGCGGTTCGATGCGCCGACGATAAAAGCGTCGAAGGTGTACCGAGGGTCGAGCGTCGTCCTGGTGCGCAGGCCGGGGTGGGTGCCGTTGACGACCTTCCGACTCCGGGCCGCAGGGGTCAGGGTGTGGAGATCTTGGCCGGCGTCCTGTTGCTCGAAGCCGGACGGGAGCACGACGGGGTCGTCGAACAACCCGGCGCCCGCCGAGGATGGGTCGGCCAGGTCGATCGTGACTGCGAGGTGTTTGCCGGCGGTCATCGCGACCGCCTCCTCGAGAAGAGGCAGGTAGCGGGTTTCCACCCGTTCTTTGACCACGGTGCTCGGGGCGGAAAGGGTGAGGGACTGGTTCGTGAGGCTGGTCGGCACCAGAGCTTCGAGCCAGGTCCGCCACGCCGACTCCGACACCTGTTCGCGCAGAGCTGTCGTGCACTGTATCCACAGCTGGCCTAGCTCGTTCACCTGCATTTCCGCCCCCTATTCGCCCCGTTGTCCACAGAGCAGTCCACACGCTGTGGATTTTCGTACCTCGTCGGCCGCTCCGAGTCTGCCGATGACGGCCCCGGGGAAGAGGGACCGGATGCACGGTTTGTTCCGGTCACAGTGACCGCTGCAACCTACACCGCCCCCGTCGGGATTTCGAACGGTCAAGCGCAGTGGGCCGATGCGGGCCGGCCGCTCGCTCGCGGCGGCGCGCGCCCGGTAGGGTAGACGGACCGGTTGGCGGGCAGGTGGGCCGGCTGTGGAGCGCGCGAGGCGAGACCGGCGAGGAGAGAACGTGAAGAGGACCTATCAGCCGAACACCCGCAGACGGGCCAAGAACCACGGCTTCCGGCAGCGCATGTCGACGAGGGCAGGGCGCAGCATCATCTCTGCACGCCGGCGTAAGGGACGCGCCCGCCTCTCCGGGTGACATGAGCGGCCGTGCGCGGTCCGTCACCGATCGCGCGACGTTCGCCTCGCTCCGATCCTCCCGTCACCGGGGCCGCTCGGGCCCGCTCGGCGTCGCCTACGTCCCCGGTGGTTCGTCAGATGCGCCACGCGTCGCCTACGCTGTTGGGCGCTGGGTCGGGAATGCCGTGGCCCGCAATCGCGTCCGTCGTCGCCTCCGAGCTGCGGTTGAGACCATGGCCGGCAACCTCCCCGCCGGCGCATACCTCATCACGGCAGGTGCCGACGCTTGCGACCTCCCTTTCGATCAGTTGAGAGCACAGTTATGGAAGGCAATCCAGACGGCGACAGGCACGAACCCGGGGTGAGACCCCTGGCTCGGTTACTGCTCCGCCTGGTATCGGTGTACAGAGCCGCCCGGGCAGGGCGCCCTTCCCAGTGCCGCTACGTCCCGAGCTGCTCAGCGTACGCCGCCGAGGCCATAGGCACCCACGGTGCCGGTCGGGGTCTGTGGCTGGCTGCCCGCCGTATCGCACGGTGTAACCCCTTTGGGGGGCACGGCTTCGATCCGGTTCCTCCCCCGCGCCACGAGGCGGGGCAGCGCCACCCCGGCGTTGCCGGAGCGCAAGGGCTCCACCGATGACTCTTCTTGCGGCCGCAAAGGCAAGCTCGCCGGGCATCTCCGTTCTCTATGAATGGCTTTTTCGGCTTTTCGCAACGATTCTTGCATTTTTTTATGCACTCATTCCTAACTATGCAATAGCGATCGCCCTCCTGACTCTTGCCGTCATGCTGATCATGACGCCGCTGACCATCAAGGGGACACGCCAGATGGTCGCCATGCAGCGTTTGCAGCCGGAAATGCAGAAGCTGCGGACAAAGTACAAGGACGACCGCCAGCGCATGAACGAAGAGATCATGGCGCTGTACAAAGAACAGGGCGTCCCGATGACGGGCGGGTGCATCACCCAGCTCCTGCAGTGGCCGGCATTCCTCGTTCTCTACCAGGTGATCCGGGGTCTGACCAACATGACCCCAGGAAAGCACCCCGTCCCCAACCCCCGGTACGTCGCGACGTCCACCCGCCTCTACCACGACCTTGTCCACGCCAACGGCCACCTGGTCTCGTTCGGTATGGACCTGTCAAAGTCGGCGACGAGCCATCACTCTTCGACATTGGCGGCCCTTCCCTATTGGGGGATACTCGGCGTCACAGTCCTGCTTGGATACCTGCAGATGCAACAGATCAACAAGCGGAATCCTGCTGTTGGCAAGATGGCGTCTCAGATGCAGAGCATGCAGAAAATAATGCCGCTAATGTTCGGTGCTATTTATATTGTTCTGCCCGCTCTCCTCAATGTCTATTTTGTCGTGTCAAGCCTCTACCGAATCATGGTCCAGGAGTTGATGTTCCGGTACGACCCGGTCTTGTCGTACTCCCCCATGGGCGAGCGCGCCCGCAGGGACGCAGCCGCTGCGGAAGCCGGGAAGCCGCTGAAGGCTCCAGATGGGGTTGCCGCGACGAAGGAGAGTCCCTTCAGGCGCGTGACGTCTCTCCTCAAGCCGCCGGAGCTCGGCGCGGGCCCTCAAAAGGAGGCGGGGACGAACGGCTCGGCCGGCAAGGCAGCCCCGGGCGCCAGAGAAGGCCGTGAGACCCCCGGCACGACCGGGTCGGCAAGGGCTGATGGTGGACGCCCCGCCCAGAGTCGCCCACGCCGTGCTAGCGGGCGAAAGCCCGAACAGAAAAAGGCGGCGCCGGACGAGGACACGCCATCTGCCGAAGCACGACCTCATCCGCGCGCCCAAGGAAAACGCCCGAGGAGGCCGCGTTAGGCATGGAGTGGGTTGTCACTACGGGGAAGACCGTCGACGAAGCGCGTGAGGCCGCACTGGACACGCTCGGTGTCGACAAGTCCGATGCCGAGTTTGAAGTTCTCGAGGAGCCCCGACCGGGTTGGTTCGGCCGGACGAAAGGCGAGGCCCGGGTCCGGGCCCGGGTCCGGTTGGCGGCTCCGCCCCCCAAACGCCCGACCCGGCCGCGCGAGCGCGGGGCAAAGCGCGGTACCAGTCGCGGGCGGGGGTCAAACGGGGCCCGGCGGCCGTCAGGACGGGAGAAGCCGACCGGCGCGCCGCCTGGAGGCGAACCCTCAGGGTCTGCCGGAGGTGGCGAGGAAACCGCACGTCAAGCCGGCGCCGGCGACGCGCCGCGGTCTGCGCAGGGGCGCCAGCCGAGCCGACGGGGCTCGACGGGAAGACGCCCGCGCAGCTCCGAGGGATCGAAAGGCTCGACCGCACAGGACGGGTCGCAAGAACCGGAGCCCGCGCGCCCGCAGCGACGGGAGCCCGTGCAGGGCGCCGATGCCGCCGAGCCAAACGGCGGAGAGGCGGTGCAAGGGGACCGCACGCGCCGCGGGGGTCGCGGTGCCGGACAGCAGAGGTCTCCACAGTCGCGAGGGCGCGATCGAGCAGCGGCGGGCGCGAGCAGCGACGGTACAACTGGAACGAGGGACGAAGACAAGGAGGGCCCGATGGCTCCAACACTGACCGTGGACGAAGAGGCGACTGAAGCACGGAACTTCCTGACAGGCCTGCTCGAGGAGTTCGGCCTGACTGGAACGGTGACGACGACGATCGCCGACGAAGAGACCATCGAGATCGCCGTGGACGGCCCCGAGCTGGGGCTCCTGATTGGCCCTCGAGGAGCCACCTTGTCGGCTCTGCACGAGATCGTTCGCGCGGTTCTCCGGACGCGCAGCGAAGGAGACAGCAGAAGGATTCGTGTCGACGTGGCCGGCTACAGGGCTCGCCGTGCCGAGGCGCTTGCTCGCTTCATCACCGGGGTCGCCAACACCGTGGTCGAGACCGGCCAGGAGCAAGTCCTCGATCCGATGCCGGCCAACGACCGTAAGGTCGTCCACGACGCTGCGAAGACAGTCCCCGGGGTCGCAACGCGTTCCGAGGGTGAAGAGCCACGGCGCTACGTCGTCATTTACCCGGCGGAGGGCGAGCTCAACTGATCCAGGGACCCGTCCGGGCAGCCCTCATCTCGGCCCTCGCGCAGGGCAGGGAGCTCGGTCTTCTTGGGCCCGGACCGGTCGAGGACCACCTCAAGCACGCCTACGGGTTTACCCAGGTCCTGGGCGACCTCGACCCTCTCCCTCGCCGCTTCCTGGATCTCGGCAGCGGGGGCGGGCTCCCCGGCCTGGTCATAGCCGCGGCGCTGCCCGAGATCGAGGGAGTGCTGCTCGAGGCCGGGTCCCGGCGGGTCGAACACCTGGAGCGTTCGATCGCCCTTGTCGGCCTGGGCGGGAGAGTAACCATCGCCCACGGCCGAGCGGAGGAGATCGGATCCAACTCCCCCCTGCGAGGAGCTGTCGACGTCGTCGTCGCCCGCTCCTTCGGTCGGCCGTCGGTCACAGCCGAGTGTGCAGCACCACTTCTCCGTATCGGGGGCTATCTCGTCGTGTCGGAACCGCCCCGCCCCGCGCCCCCCCATCGCCTGCCTGCATCTCCTCCGGCGTTCGAACCATCGACCTCTCGCACTCCCCCACCACAGCCGAGCCCGTCTCGGCATTCCAGCCCGCTTCGAGGTGACGCCTGCCCATCGGCGCAGGAAGAGCCCCGTCAGGTGACCAAGATGGAAATGGCCGCAGGCGGACGTGCAGGCGAGACCACCGCGAGAGCGCCGTCAAGCGAACGTTGGCCGCCCGGGCCTTTGGCCGACCTCGGGCTCGAGTCGACGGCGACGGTCACCGCTGAGGGATTCACCTACCAGGTTCTGTGCCAGGTGCGGTTATGCCCCGAACGCTTCCCACGCCGTGTCGGGGTCCCTTCCCGCCGCCCCCTTTTCTGAGATCTCGCGATCGGTACCCGCCAGCGACAAGACAGCTACGACGATCTTCCGGTGCCGGGTCGGCTCGTCGTGCAAGACCACCGGCCGTTACGGCAGCCACAGGAGCTCGTGGATGCAGTGACGCCGGGATCTTGGAGGTGCCGTGACCGAGGATCCCACCTGGTGCTTCGATTGGGAGAGCCAGCGGTGTTCCACGTGAAACACGCTCCGGCGATCCTGGTCGCCACTCCCGGGATCTCTCTGGCCAGGCTCGCCGGCGCACTCCGGGCGCAATCTCCACCCATGCCTCCAGGGGTCCTGCGGCAGCAGATCCACACCGCACGCCACGCGGCGGAAGGCGACGTGCATCTGGAGAGACAGGAAGAGGACACGTGGAAGTCACTGTTCCCCCTGATGACCCCCAGCCAGATCCGCCGCGAGGGATTGCCCGGGTGTTTCACGTGGAACACGCCAAAGCAGCCGGGGATCTCCTGGACCAGGAAGAGATTTCCCTCGATAGCACGGAAACCTTTGACCTGAGGCGCGCGAATGGGAAGAATGGCGTAGTGACTCGTGTCAGCCAAGGTCGAGGATGAAGCGCGGCCGATTTCGAGGACGCCTTGGGCGCAGTCGAGACTCGAGAGCCCAGGGCGACGAGGTGAGTGAGACTCCCCAGGAGAGTGACCAGCCGGATGTGGTCGCGCCGCTCCCGGGGGAGGTGTTCATACTCCCCCAGCCTGGTCACGGAGATGTGGCGCCCACACGTGCGAAGCCAAGGGAAGGCACGCCGGCGACGTCTGGAACCCCCTCCTCGCCAACCGACCCCGTGACAGCCCAGGTCAATCCGGTCTCAGCGCCCACGCAACCGGGGGCAGCGGAAGCAGGGGGCGTGGTGAGCGCGGCCGTCGACGATGACGAGCTTGCCGACGTGATCCGCGACAGGGCAGTGGAAGGCGGGGACGTGGTGAGCGCCCCCCCCACCACTGTGGCGGCAACCACATCCGTTCCTATGGTGGAGGCAGCAGGGGAAGGAACCCGAGCATCGGCAGATCCGACGGCCGCTCCCTTGGTCCGGCCTGGTGCCGTTGCCGACGACCGCCGAGGCTCCATAGGCCGGGTCACGGCGCCACCTACTCCCCCGGGAGATGAGATCTCCCCCGGTCAGGGCGACGCCAAGGGCGTGGATGGGGGCGGGCCGGCGACAGTTGCCGGGCCGGCGACGACTGCAGGGGATGCGATCGGTGTCCATGCGGGCCCAGCCGGCGGCGGTGCCGAGAAGGTGAAGCCAGGAGCGGCGCGACCGCAGACGCAGGCATCGGGCAAGAAGGCGGCAAGGGGAGGCAAACGACCCTCGACGACGCCTGGAGCCAAGGGGGAGGCGAAAGGAAAGCAGCAGAGCGCGGCCGACCCGGTAGGGGCCGTACCTGCACCGGGTGCGGGCGGCGCAACGACCGGTGTGACGACGGACGTGAAAGGATCGCCGCCCGCCGACGACGGCGCGACCCCGGCGACCCCGGCGACCACTGCGACCACTGCGACCCCGGCGACCCCGGCGACCACTGCAACGGAGGGATCGGCCGCCGCCGGCGAGGTGCCTCTCGGGAGCGGCCCTGCCGAAGACGGGAAGGCGACGATGCCGCGCGTCATGGCGATCGCCAACCAAAAGGGCGGGGTCGGCAAGACGACGACGGCGGTCAATTTGGGCGCCGCCCTTGCCGACCTGGGCTTTCGCGTGCTCGTCGTCGACTTGGACCCGCAGGGCAATGCGACGACCGGTCTTGGTCTCGACGGCCGGAACTTCGAGGTCTCGATGTACGACGTCATCATGCGTGATGTCCCGATGGAGGACGTCGTCGAGCCGACGAGTGTGCGCAACCTCTTCGTCGCCCCGGCGACCATCGACCTCGCCGGTGCCGAGATCGAGCTCGTCCCCGCCTTTAGCCGGGAGATGAAGCTCCGGAGGGCGATCGACTCGGTCGCCGACGAGTTCAGCTACGTGCTCATCGACTGCCCACCATCGCTCGGCCTCATCACCGTGAACGGCCTGGCGGCCGCACGGGAGGTCCTGGTGCCGATCCAGTGCGAGTACTACGCCCTCGAGGGACTGAGCCAGTTACTGCGCAACGTCAACCTCGTCGCTTCGAACCTCAACCCCGAGCTGAAGGTGTCGACGATCGTGCTCACGATGTACGACGCGCGCACCAAGCTCGCCGAGCAGGTCGCCAACGAAGTCCGTGAGCATTTCGGAGCGGCTGTGTGCACGAGTGTCATCCCGCGGACGGTACGTCTTTCGGAAGCGCCCTCGTTCGGCCAGCCCATCACCGTCTTCGACCCGTCCTCTCGTGGGGCGATCGCCTATAGGGAACTTGCCAAGGAGGTCAGTGGTGGCTCGTCGCAGCGGTCTGGGTAGAGGTCTCGGTTCCCTGATTCCCACGGAGGTGGCGGCACCGCAGGGAACGAAGTCCCCTCTCCGGGAGATCCCGCTGGCACAGATCCGGCCGAACCCCTTGCAGCCGAGGCTCCACTTCGAAGAAGAGGCCCTGTCCTTCCTCGCGTCGTCGATCAAGGAGCTCGGGGTGTTGCAGCCGATCTTGGTGCGGGGTGTCGCCGACGACGAGTTCGAGCTGATCGCGGGGGAGCGGCGCTGGCGCGCGGCACGCCGGGCCGGACTCCAGGTCATCCCCGCGCTCGTGCAGCCGGCAAACGACATCACGAGCCTCAAGCAGGCGCTTGTCGAGAACCTGCACCGGGAAGACCTCAACCCCCTCGAGGAAGCAGCGGCCTACCAGCAGCTGATCGAGGACTTCGGCCTCACCCACGAAGAGGTCGCAGCGCAGGTCGGACGGAGCCGGGCGGGTGTCAGCAACATCCTGCGCCTCCTCCAGCTTCCCGCGGGTATCCAGCGCGCCGTCGTCGAGGGGCATCTCACGGCGGGCCATGCGCGAGCGCTTCTCGGAACGCCAGACCGGAACCTCCAAGAGGCCCTTGCCCGCAAGGCGATGGCGGAGGGCTGGACGGTGCGGGCCGTCGAGGAGGCGGTGCGCGCGGCGGTCGGAGAGACCGGAGAAGCCGCCGAGGCGGACGACGGAGGCAGCGGCCGGCCTAGCCCGGATGGCGAGGTGGCCGGAGCGCCACCGGCGGTCGCCTCGCCAGCAGGGATACTCCGTCCGCCCGGGCTGCTGGAGCTCGAGGAGCTCCTCGCCGACCTGTTAAATACCCGCGTCCGCGTCGAGATGGGATCCAAACGTGGTCGGGTCGTCGTCGAGTTTGCCACCCTCGAAGACCTCGAGAGGATCTACCGGGTCATGGCCCAGGGGAGCGCGTGACGGTGAGAACCCTGCATCGAGGTTGAGGGACCGAGCCAGACCTCCACCAGAGATTGGCACGCGGGCCTGCCGGGCATACCGCTATCGGAGATATATCTCACGTACAGTGGGTACTTGACGAATCCGAACATTTAGTTCGAGAAAATGACCACAAAGAGTGGTGATTAATGCTCAAGCATCACTGAACGGTGATCCACAACCTGTGCATGAGGTTGTGGAAATCGGTCAATCCCACGTGGTGACGGCCCACGTCCTCAACGCTTCGGCAACCGCGCGGGCCAGGAGGGCGACGCGCTCGGTGACACGCGCGGGGGCGCCCATCTCGACGACGACGGCCGGCATGCGCGTCTCGCGCAGGACCGGGAGTGTCATCCGGCGCGTTCCCCCGTCGGCGAGGCCGAGCGTTGCGGGCACCCTCTCCTGGAGAAGCTCGGCGAGCCGCCGGCCGCCTGTGGACTCGTAGCGGTACCCGCCGTAGAAGGCGGTCGTGCACGAGGTGCGCGCCGGGTCGACGAGAAAGCCGACGAAGACGTCGGCCCGGGTGGCGTTGGCCGCCGCGGCGAGGCGGGAGCTGTCGGGGTGGTGCAGGCGCACCACGGTGGCCCCCGTTCCGCCGAGGCCACGCTGGACGGCGGCGGTGATGACGTCGAGCCCGCCCCCTTCCCCGAGCGCCAGGCGGCGGTCCGCGAGGCTGCGCGGGGCATTGCGGAGGCGCTCGCGGTCACGGACGGTGCTGACCAGCTCGGAGACCTCGTGGCGGGGGGTCAGGCGCACGAGTGCGACGAGGGTTTCCTGGCCCAGAATGCCGTCGGACGGTAGCCCGGCATTCTGCTGGAACTCTGCCAACGCGGCCATGGTGAGGTCCCCGAAGATGCCGTCGACACGCCCCGTGTCGAAGCCGAGGGCGCTCAGCCGGCGTTGGAGCTCGGCGACGTCGTCGCCGCGGAGCATCGGCGTACGCCGGTAGAGGTAGCGATCGCCGAGCTTGTACCCGGCTTCGACGAGGGCCGACCAGGTCTCGTGCCCGCAGATCCCGTCGACGTGCAGCCCGCGTTGGTTCTGGAGATCCCTGACGGCCTTCTCCGTGGAGGGGCCGAATACGCCCGGCGGGTCGCCGCTGTCGATCCCGAGCGCGGCGAGGCGGCTCTGGACGTCGGCGACCGCGATCCCGGAATCCCCCGCGTGCACTGGAAGTCCTCCGTGACCGCAACTCATCGCCGTGTCCTGTGGCGGCCTCGCGGCCTACAGGTAGGGGGCGAGGTCCTCGACGAGGCGGGCCTTGCCTTTGGCGCCCACGATACGCACAGCAGGGTTTCCGTCCTTGAACAGGATCAATGTGGGGATGCTCAGCACCTCGTAGCGGCGGGCGATCTCCAAGCTGTCGTCGACGTTGACTTTCGTGACCTCGATCTTTCCGGTCTGCTCCCGGGCGATCTCCTCAAGAACGGGCTGGAGCTTCTTGCAGGGGCCGCACCACTCGGCCCAGAAGTCCACGAGGACCGGGACGTCGGTCGCGACGAGGTGCTCGTCGAAGGTCGCGTCGTTCAGCTCCCTCAGCTCACTGGCCACGCTCGTGGTTCCTCCTGGAGAAATAGGCGTCCCGACCACAGGGCGGGCACGCGCCGTTCTGCCCACGGTTGCACGCGAACGACCGGGCGCGCCACTCCCCGGCAATGGGCGGGCCGATCCGCACGAGGCCGCTCGATGCGCCGCTGCGCAGGTTCAGCCGGCGTGGGCCCGGTGATCGAGCCAGCGCTCGACGTCGATGGCGGCCATGCATCCGGACCCTGCCGCAGTGATCGCTTGGCGGTACACGTGGTCTTGGACGTCGCCACAGGCGAAGACGCCCGCGACGTTGGTCGCGCTGCTGCCCGCCGTCTGGATGTACCCGGCCGCGTCGAGGTCGAGCTGGCCCGTGAACAGGCTGGAGTTCGGCTCGTGCCCGATGGCGACGAACAGGCCGGTCACCGGGAGGACCTCTTCGGATCCGTCGGTGGTATCGCGGACGCGCACGCCGGTGACCTTGTTGTCTCCGATGACGTCTTCGACGACGGCGTTCCAGCGCATCTTTACACGATCATTCGCGAATGCCCTGTCCTGCATGATCTTCGACGCACGGAGGGCATCCCGACGGTGGATGATCGTGACGGTCCGGGCGAACTTGGTGAGGAACAGAGCCTCTTCGACGGCAGAGTCGCCGCCGCCAACCACGGCAATGTCCTGGTCGCGGAAGAAGAAGCCATCACACGTTGCGCACGTCGAGACGCCGTAGCCGAGCAGGCGCCCTTCGTTGGGAAGCCCGAGCATGAGCGACTGGGCACCGGTGGCGACGATAAGCGCCTTGGTCTCGACCGCGGGCTCGGCATCCCCGCCCTGGGCGGTCCAAACCCGGAACGGCCACGACGCGAGGTCGACGCGGGTGGCGCGGGTCGTGACGAGATCAGCTCCGAATCGCTTGGCCTGGCCGCGGATCGCTTCCATGAGCTCGGGCCCCTGGACGCCATCGGGAAAGCCGGGGAAGTTCTCGACCTCGGTCGTCAACATCAGTTGGCCGCCAGGCTGGTCACTGGTCGACGAGGGCTCGCCTTCAATCACGAGTGGCCGGAGGTCGGCCCGCGCCGTGTACACGGCCGCGGTCAAGCCTGCCGGTCCTGAACCGAGGATGACGACGTCTCTCGTCTCCACCTTCTACCTCCTGGGGTACTCCCGATTTCACTGACAGGGCCGCAAGTCACGGCACTTTCCTGGTTCGCCTGCGCGTGACCAATGGGCGCGCGGGCGTGAACTCCTTGGCGGCTGCGGGCGGCTAGTCGCCCGCCTTTGTCGGCCGGCGGCGGGACCACAGCAGTGCGCCGGCCGAGGCAAAGAGCAATCCGATGAACAAATCGGTTGCCCAGACCCTGCCTCCGAACGCGTAGGCGTCGAGGAGCTTGACCAGCGCAGTCGCGAGCAGGACGACGACGACGACGGAGACGACGGCGATGACGATGCCATAGACAAGGGCTCGCGTCACGAGGGTCAAGGGACGGACCGAGTAGTCCCGAACCGTGCTGACGACCGTTTCGATCGTCGACGTGGCCTTCGCAGCCCAGTCTGCGGCACCCTCGGGCTGTTCGCCCGGCGTTGCTCCAGGGTCTGCGGCGGTGCTCACACTCTCACGATAGCCGGGTGCTCCGAGCAGACCCCGGACTGTGGCGCGCGCGGGCGACTCGGCGTCCATGCAGCCCGTGTGCCGGGCTCGCGCCGGGTGCACGCAGTTGGACGAGGAGACCCGAGAGCGCCGGCTCGGTTCAGGAGATCGGGTTCGCGAGCTGGAGGCACAGGCCAATGGCGCCCGGCCCGGCGTGGGTCCCGATCACGGGGCCGAGCTCCGAGACGACGACGTCGAGGCCCGGCCACGTCTCTTTCACGAGGGAGAGGAAATCCTCGATGTCTCGGGCGTGGGCGTGAACGACGGCGACCCGTTCGACGAGGCCCTCGGAGCGTCCTTCGTCGACGAGCTGCCGCAGGGCGCGACCGCGGGTGCGCTGGCGCTGGCCCGGCTCGACCCGGCCCTCGTGGAGGACGAGCGTCGGCTTGATCGCGAGCAGGGACCCAAGGAGAGCCTGCGCATTGCCGATGCGTCCGCCGCGGCGAAGGTAGTCGAGCGTGTCGAGCGTGCCCCGGACCCGCACGCGGGGGATGAGGTCGGCGACAGCGCTCGCCACGCCATCGAGCGACCCGCCCTCGCGGGCGACCCGCAGCGCTCGGTCGACGATGAGGCCCTCGCCCATGGTCACCGACCGGGAGTCGATCACCTCGACACGGATGCGGTCGCCGAGGTCGGCGGCAGCGGTGAGCGCCGACTGGTATGTCGCCGAGAGACTGCTCGACATGGTGACGCAGACGACACCGTCGGCACCACGGTCGGCGGCGGCGAGAAATGCCTCCCGGAAGTCGCCGGGCGCCGGGGCGGATGTCTCTGGTGGGGAGTCCTGCGACTCGCAGCGCTCCCAGAACTCGTCGATCGAAAGCTCGGAGCGGTCGCGCAGCTCGACGGCGCCGAAGCGGATCGTCAGGGGGACGATGGCCAGGTTGTCGCTGTGCGCGATGTCCACAGGGAGATCGCTCGCGCTGTCCGTCACCACCTCGACTCGGGCCATCGTCTACCTCACCAGCTTGGCAACAGGTCGGGGTCCCGACCATGCTCGCGAGTCTGCCACCATCGAGGCCTGAGGGGTCACCCGATGCTTGGCGGGCTAGTCCGGCCCTTCCGGGCTCCGAGGCGGTCGCGCGGGGCGTGACGGGCGTGACGGGCGTGACGGGCGTGACGGACCGAGTTGGGGTGGGTGCCGCGGCCGCGGGGGTGGCCGTTGGTCGGTCGAGGCGCGCGGGGAGATCGGGGAGTGGATCGTCCGCAGTGGTGGCCCGTATAGGCGATGCCGGGTCCGGCGGCGAGCTGCGGAGAACGCAGCGAGGGCGACCGAACCGACTCCGAAGCTCACGATGCCCACAGCCACCTCGCAGGCGATTGCCCACAGCAGGCCAAGACCGCTGTGGAAGCCGACGATGGCGCGCGTCGCCAGCACCGCGCCGGCCATGACTCCGCTCGCCAACACCACGTGCACGAAGGGAAGAGCCGTCCCCGCCGCAGCCCGGGCGTGTGTCCGGCGCCGCAAGACCCGCAGGGCAACCAGGGCGGCCACGCTGTAGGCAACCGACAGCGACAGGGCGATCCCTTCGACGCCGAGCGGCTTGGCGAAGGCGAAGGCGAGGACAAGATTGATGCCGTTCTCGACGAGGTACAGGACGAAGACCGTGCGCGTGTCCTGCATGGCCTGGAAGCCGCGCACCGCGTAGAGGTAGACGGAGAAACCCGGAAGCCCGATGGCGAGCATCGCGAGCGTGCTCCCTGTTGCCCCCGCGTCGTTCGGGCCGGCCGCCCCGTGCGCAAGGAACAGGCGGATGAGCGGCTGGGCGAGGATGAGCATGCCGATGGACGCCGGGACGATGACGGCGAGCAGCGATCGCAGGCCACGCGAGAAGTAGTGGGCATAACCCTCGCCGTCGCCGGCCAACCAGCGAGTTGCCATCTCCGGCGTGACGGCGCTCATGACCGACACGGCGATGACGCCGTAGGGGAGCTGGAAGAAGGTGAACGCGTACGTGTAGGCGCTGACGCTCCCGGGGTGGAGCCCGGCGGCAAGGGCCAGGATGATGAAGGCGGTGATCTGGTTGGCGACGACGAAGCCGAACGTCCACGACGACAGTCGTGCGATCGTCCGCACGGCGGGGTGGCCAGGTTCCCAGGTCCAGCGCAGGTGCAGGCTGTTGCGCCGGAGCGCAGGGACAAGGGCTGCGCACTGGAAGGCGACGCCGAGGGTCGTGCCGATCCCGAGCAGGAGGATCGCGCCCATGTCGGAGTGGAGGTGCTCGACCGAGGGGTGGCGCAGCAGGGAGGCGAAGCCGAGGTAGACGGCGACGGAGACGATGTTGTTGACGATCGGGGCGTAGGCGGGGGCGGTGAAGTGGCGGCGCGCGTTGAGCAGGGCCGTGAACAGCGAGATCGCTCCGTAGAAGGCGAGCTGCGGGACGAACAGGCGCAGGAGGTCGGTGCCGAGCACGCGCTCGGCACCGACCGAGGGGGCGTGGTTGCTGATCGTGTACAGCCGGATGATCGTCGGCGCAGCTATCTCGAAGAGGACCGTCGCGACGGCGAGGACGACGAAGGAAAGGGTGACGACCGCCGAGATGGCGCGCCGCCCCGTTTCGTTGTCGTCGGCCGGATGGCGCGCGAGGTGGTCGACGAAAACCGGGACGAACGTCGCACCGACGACACCTCCGAGGACGAGGTCATGGACGATGTTCGGCGTCGTATTGGCGAGGTTGTATGCGTCGGCGGCGGCTCCGACGCCGAGCGCGTATGCGAGCGTCGCAAGCCGTGCGACACCGGTGATGCGCGACACGAGCGTGCCGAACGCCATGTTTGTCGCGGCGATCGACAGGGGAGCGCCCCGCTTGTCGCCGGGCGTGGTCCGCCGCGCCGGCGCCGCTTGTTCGGTCATGCGGCACCGGCGGGCAGGCGCGCGCCGCCGGTCCGCCGGGCGGTGCGGCGCTTGCGCCGTCCTATGACGACAGTGCGAAGCCACCAGCCGACCAGAACGGCGAGGGCTCCCGCCGTGAGGATGATGGCGACGGCGGAGATCGCCGTTGATCGCACCGTGAACTGCCCCGAGGCGACCACGAGGCCACCCGTTGGCGTCGTCAAGGTCACCGTGAGCGGGAAATCCCCCGACACCCGGGCCCGGACGGCGACGTCGAAGGCACTTGTCGGGCGGTCGAGCACGACGGCCATCGTCTGATCATTGTGGAGGAACTTGATCTTGTCGCTCGTCAAGTGCAAGACGACGCGCACCGGGAACGATGCACGCGACGTCACGGTGATGGGGACCTGGCTCGCGCGCGCGGTGAGGATGATGGTGCGATCTGGCGTGAGGGTGACCTGGTTTGTTTGGCGTGCAAGGAGGGAGGTGAAGGCGCGCAAGCGAGCGGTACGGCTTGCCGGGCGCGCGCCGGCCGTCTCGGCGGCGAGGATCTCGTCGGACATGCCTGCTGTGATCGCCGCCACAGCAGGGGGCGCCGAGCTGGGCATCGCCGATTCGAAGGCGGACAGACGCTGTCGAGCCGAGCGGATGGCCGCAGCCGGGAGCGGTGCAGCCGCGGCCGAGGTCACGAGATGGCGCACGACCCGGCTGCCGCTCGATCCGGGGACCGTCGAGAACAGCGTCGACAGCGTGACCGGCTCGGCGACAGGGCTGGTGCGCAAGCCGGCGAGAAGGGCCGACAAGAAGGCCCCGTTGGCGTGCCAGCCCTCCGGGGCGGCGGCGACAACCCCTCGGGCGAACGTCGCGTTCGGCGCGTCGAAGTAGATCTCGGCGAGGTCGGCGAGCATGCGGTGCGCCGCAAGCACCGGGTCGTTGCCCGATGAGAAGTCGGCCGACAGCCCTGAGTCGGCGGCGATGACCGGGGTGGTCCCCGCACCCGTCTGGGCCGCCGCCGTCCCTGCGCCCGTGCCGGCTGCCGTCCCGGCGCTCGTTGCGGAACCCGCGTCGAGCAGGAAGGTGTCCGTCGGCGTCGTCGAGCTGGCAATGGTGGACAGGCTGGAGGGCGCGACGACGAGCGGTCCGGCGCCGTCGGCCTCCAGCTCGTCGACGGTCGCACCGTCCAGCGGCCCGAGCGCGATCCACGGCTCCGGCGAGGCGGTCTTGACGCCGAGCATCGTCGCGAGGAGCTGCCGTCCGCGGGCGATCTGCGAGCGCAGCTCGCCGGACAGTCCCGACTGCACGAAGGACAGCGGGTCGACCGAGGTGAAGGTCGGGTCGCAGATCTCGTGGACGAGGGGGTTGGCGGCCACGACGACCAGCTGGTGCAGGGTCTGGCGGTCGGCGGCACGTCCGCTACGGGCAAGGCTGAGGAGGGAGGTGCCATCGAGGACGAGGCTCGCCGGCACGTCCGGGTGTGCCGCGAGCGCCCCCGCTTCGGTTGCCAGGAGCTGCGACTGGGCGGCCCCGAGCCGGCTTGGCGACGAGATCGTCCGGGTAGCGGCGGACCGAGTGGCGTCGGGCAGGGCGAGAGCCACTTCGAGGCGCGTCGCGCCGGCGGAGGGGTGGACGTAGATGAGGTGGGTCGTCAGGCCCGCGACCTCGCGCTGGGCGCCGTCGACGTTGCCGAGGAGGGTGACGACGACGGGGTAGACACCGTGGCAACTGCCCGCTGAACAGTGCAGGTCGACTGTCGCTGCCGGGGAGGGGGCCGGCACCGATGGTCCGGGCGACGAGGGGGTCGACGGCGACGGCGGTGCCGTGCCGCCGGTCGTGACGATGGCGAGGCGGAGTGCGACGCCGCCACTCGATGCCTGGGGCAGCTGCGCGACCGGCAGAGCCGCGGTACGCGCGATGGCCGTGCCGTGCACAGTTCCCGACAGGGTCTGGTCGAAGGCCGAGCGCGTCCGGAGCCGGGCGAAGACGGCGACCTGCAAGGTAAGGGCTGTGGCGCGCTGGGCCGCCGAGGGGGCGATCGCGATGGCCAGGTCGAACGGCTGGCCGGGGCTCACCCAGGAGGTTTGCTGGGTGAGCTTGAGGAGCGGTGCCGCAGGGGTCCGCGCCTTGGCGCTGTGCCGGGCGGCAAGGCGGGCCGCGCCGGAGCGCGGCGGTGCACCTGCTGTGCCACTGGCACGGGTCTTGCCCGCGCCAGGCTGCCGGGTGCCGGCGAGCACGGGGGAAGACCCGGGCCCCGCCCCGCCCCGGGAGGGTGCAGCCGAAACGATGGTGGCGCTCCCCGTGCGCGGGGTCGCGAGGGTCCCCGCGAACGCGGGGGCACCGGCCGTCGCAACGGCGCAGACGGCGATGCCGAAGAGGGAAAGGGCAGCGTGCCGCCGCCTCGCGCGGGTCACGGCGGTCCGAGCTTACGATTCCCGGTCGGCCGAGGGCCACCTGCCGAGATGCCGCACAGCCACAGCGGGGGGGCCGACCGGTATCGTCGCGACGTGACTCTGCTGGTGGGCACGCACCCCAGCTTTCTCGACCACAGCGCCGGAGAGGGCCATCCGGAGCGCCCGGCCCGTCTTGCGGCCGTCGCCCGCGGCCTCGAATCGTCGGGGCTTGGGGGCGAGATCCGCCATTTTACGCCGCGCCCTGCGACCCGCGCCGAGCTTGTCGCGGTCCACGACCCGGCCTACCTCGACGCTCTGGAGGAGGCAGCCGGGAGGGGTGGGGGCCGGATCGACGCCGACACCGCCTTCGGTGCCGGCTCCTGGGGGGCGGCGTTGCATGCCGCGGGGGCCGGCCTCGACGCCGTCCAGCGCTTGGCCGACGGCGAGGGGACCGCGGCTTTTCTCGCGCTTCGCCCGCCGGGGCACCACGCCCGCCCGGCGACCGGTATGGGCTTCTGCCTTCTCAACAACGTCGCCGTGACGGCGGCCGCCCTCGCCTCGGCCGGCCAGAGGGTCTGCATTGTCGACTGGGACGCACACCACGGCAACGGCACCCAGGAGATCTTCTACGACGACGCGCGCATCCTCTACGTATCGCTCCATCAGTGCCCCTTCTACCCCGGGACCGGTGGGCGGACCGAGGTCGGCGCGGGGCCTGGGGCGTGGGCGACCCTCAACATTCCCCTACCGCCAGGCAGCGCCGGTGACGCTTACCGTATGGCCCTGGCGGATCTCGTGCTTCCCCGTATCGCGGCCTTCGGTCCGGATTGGCTTCTCGTCTCTGCCGGCTTCGACGCGCATCGTGACGATCCGTTATGCGATCTCGGACTGTCCGCCGGGGACTTCGGCGACCTGGCCCGCGCCATTGGCGCGGCAGCCCCGCCCGGACGGTGTGTGGCGTTTCTCGAGGGGGGCTACGACCTGGTCGCCCTTGAGCGCTCCGTCGCGGCCTGCGCGGCAGGGCTCGTGGGCGCGACCGTGGTCCCGGAGGACCCGACCAGCATGGGCCTCGGCCTCGACGCCGTTGCCGCCGCCTGCCGCCGGTGGGAAGGGCACGTTCTCGCGGGCCCCGCGCCGGGCGGGGCAGGTCGATCGGCCGGCGGGGCAGGCCGGTCAACCGACGGCGCGACGCGAGGTGGCGCACCCGGAGGGCACTACCCTCGGCGGGCGTGATCCCGGCCCGCCTTGCACCTCTCATCGCGTCGGCGGAGGAGCTTGCCACCC
This sequence comes from Actinomycetes bacterium, assembly GCA_021851885.1. Classification (GTDB taxonomy): domain Bacteria; phylum Actinomycetota; class Acidimicrobiia; order Acidimicrobiales; family JAMCQF01; genus JAJZBS01. Next base: position 26,654 of record JAJZBS010000004.1, read on the forward strand.
GTTTTGCCGATGCCGGGTTCTCCCTGTACCTGGTGGGGGGCAGCGTGCGCGATGCCATTGTCATGTCGCCGCCTGCCGCGGAGCACGACCTCGACTTCACGACCGACGCGCGGCCCGATGAGATCGAGGGCATCGTGCGTGGCTGGGCAGACGCCGTCTGGCTGCAGGGAAAGCGTTTCGGGACGATCGGCTGCCGGTACCGCGACCAGCGCTACGAGATCACGACCCACCGGGCCGAGGTCTACCAGGCCGGGTCACGCAAGCCGTCGGTCTCATTTGGCGACGACGTGAACGCCGATCTCGAACGCCGGGACTTCACGATCAACGCGATGGCCCTGCGGCTTCCCGGCCTCGATCTCGTCGATCCCTTCCACGGGCTCGACGACCTGGCGGCGAGGAGGCTGCGCACGCCGATGGCGCCCGAGATCTCCTTCGGCGACGACCCGCTGCGCATGCTGCGGGCCGCGCGATTTATCGCGACGCTCGGTCTCGTCCCCGACTCCGCGCTGGTCGACGCCGTGCACTCGGGCGCATCCCGCCTGCGCATCGTCTCGGCAGAACGGATCCGGGACGAGATCGACAAGCTCCTGGTCGTCCCCGACCCCTCAGAAGGACTGTGGTTCCTCGTCCGGACGGGTCTCGCCGACCAGTTCCTCCCCGAGCTGTCCGCACTCGCTCTCGAGCAGGACCCGATCCACCGCCACAAGGACGTCCTGGCTCACACGATTGCCGTCGTCGCCAAGAGCGCTCCCGACCGCCAGCTCCGCCTGGCGGCCCTGTTCCACGACATCGGCAAGCCGCGCACGAGGTCCTTCGATCGGTCCAAGGTGAGCTTCCACCACCACGAGGTGGTGGGGGCGCGTATGACGCGCGAGCGGATGAAGGCGCTGCGCTACTCGGCGGCCGACGTCGACGTCGTCGGCGAGCTGGTCGCGCTCCATCTGCGCTTCCACACCTACCGGATGGGTTGGACGGACAAGGCCGTCCGCCGCTACGTGCGCGATGCCGGGCCGTTGCTGGATCGGCTCAACGCATTGACCCGCAGCGACTGCACGACGCGCAACGAATCGAAGGCCCGTGCCCTCGCCCGCCGCATGGACGAGCTCGAACGCCGCATCGAGGACCTGCGTGCCCGGGAGGAGCTCGACGCCCTGCGCCCCGAGCTTGACGGGTCGGAGGTGATGGAGCTCCTCGGTGTGCCGCCGGGGCCGGCGGTCGGCAAGGCGCTCGCGTTCCTCATGGAGATCCGCCTCGAGGAGGGGATCATCGGCGCCGTGGAGTGCCGGCGCCGCCTGGTCGCCTGGTGGGCGGAACAGCCGGACTAGGCGCCGGCGAACTCCTCCACCATCGTGCGGGCCTCCTCGTCGCGGTACTGCACCGGGGGCGACTTCATGAAGTAGGCGCTCGGTCCGAGCAGAGGTCCGCCGATCTTGCGGTCGAGGGCCAGCTTGGCGCAGCGTAGGGCGTCGATGATGACGCCGGCGGAGTTCGGCGAGTCCCAGACCTCCAACTTGAGCTCGAGGTTCAAGGGGACGTCCCCGAAGTTGCGCCCTTCGATGCGGATGTAGGCCCACTTGCGGTCCTGGAGCCACGGCACGTGGTCGGACGGCCCGATGTGGATGTCGTCGGCGGGCAGGACCCGCTCCATCTGGCTGGTGACGGCTTGGGTCTTCGAGATCTTCTTCGACTCCAGGCGCTCCCTCTCGAGCATGTTCTTGAAGTCCATGTTCCCGCCCACGTTGAGCTGGTAGGTGTGGTCGAGGGCGAGACCCCGGTCTTCGAACAGGCGCGTCAGGATGCGGTGGACGATCGTCGAGCCCACCTGGCTCTTGATGTCGTCGCCGATGATCGGCAGGCCCGCGTCGGCGAACTTCTTCGCCCAGGCGGGGTCGCTCGCGATGAACACGGGGATGGCGTTGACAAAGGCAACTCCGGCCTCCAGGCACGCACTGGCGTAGTGGCGCTGTGCCTCTTCGGAGCCGACAGGCAGGTAACTCACGAGGACGTCGGCCCGGGCGTCACGCAGGACACCTGCGACGTCGACCGGCGGGGCCGGGGACTCTTCAATCGTCTCCCGATAGTATCGGCCGAGGCCGTCAAGCGTCGGGCCGCGCATGACCGTCGTGCCGAGGTTCCCCACTTCGGCAAAACGGATGGTGTTGTTCTGCCCGAGGAAGATCGCCTTGCCGACGTCGGCGCCGACCTTGGTCACGTCGACGTCAAATGCGGCGACGATGTCGATGTCGCGCACGTGGTACCCGCCGAAGCGCACGTGCATCAGGCCGGGGACCTCGTCGGCCGGATCGGCGTTCTCGTAGTACCGCAGGCCCTGGACGAGCGAGCTCGCACAGTTGCCGACGCCGGCGATGGCGACGCGGATGCGCCCCGCGGGCGTGGTCGGATCAGTCGGGTTCATCTTGTGGACTCCTCGCTTTCGCTGGGACTGTCAAGAACGGGTGTGCCGGCGACGGCGATCCCCGCGGGGTTGCCATTGGGGGCGGCGGAGCGCTCGGCACCGGCGGAGCGCTCGGTTGCGAGCAGGCCGTCGAGCCAGACGATGTCGTGGCGCGCTGCTTGCCTGCTGTGCTCGACGACGGAGCGGGCGTAGGCGTCGAGGCGCCCGGTCGGCGGCGTGCCCTGGGCCGGGCTCTCGTCGAGCTGGCGGACGAGCTCCGCTCGCCGGCGTTCGAGGAGGCGGATACGCGCCTCGCGCGAGAGGTGACGCGCGAAAGCAAGGCGCAGGTCGAAGTAGCGCTCGCCCGACCGACCGCTGCCCTCGCCCGACAGCAGGCTCTCGAAGAGCTCGCGGCCGCGGTCGGTGATGCGGTAGACCTTGCGCGCGCGCCGGCTCCGGCCGCCCACGGGCGCTTGGCGCCGGGAGCTCTCGGCGGCTCTCTCCCCGCTGAGGGAGCCGGTCAAGGGCATCGCCCCGGCAGGGGAATGGGCCGGAGCGTGCGCGTGTTGTTCTACGGCCGTGACGGCCCCGGCCGCCTCTAGGCGGCCGAGAGCGGGGTACAGCGACCCAAAGGACAGGTCGGAGAAGAGCCCAAGGCGCGCCCGCAGGCGCTTGCGCAGCTCGTAGCCGTGGAGGTCCTGCTCTGTGAGAAGGCCGAGGACGGCCAGCTCAATCACTGGCCGGCCCGACCCGACAGGTGATTGCCGCCGCGGGGCGAGCGCCTCTCGAAGGACATGTTGCCATGATATATCGAGGTGATATATCGATCAACCGGTTCTCGGCCTCTCCGCCCAACCGCAATGACGCGGCGTTACGCTTTGTGAGATGCCACGGGGACCGAACGACCCGACCTTGCCCCATGCGAGCCGAGCCGTTGGTGTCGTCGACTACCGCCTGGCGCGCAACGCCGTCGTCGAGGAGCTGCGCCGCGGCCGTCTCTCCCGCCGGGACGTCTGCGACGCCCACCCCGAGCTGATGCGCGCTGCCCGTAGTGTGGGAGCGACGACCTCGGAGCTGTGCCCAGTCTGCGACGAGGGTGACCTCGTCCACGTCACCTTCGCCTTCGGTGCCCGCCTTCCGGCCGGGGGCAGGTGCGTGAGCTCGCGACGGGACGCCGCGCAGCTGGAGCGGCGCGCGACCGAAGTGGCCTGTTACGTCGTCGAGGTTTGCCCGAGCTGCGCCTGGAACCACCTGGCGCGCATGTTCCTCACCGGTGGACGCTCGCAGGCGGCGCGCCCACCGCGCGAGCAGGCGAGCAGTAAGGCGCCCTGAGGGCCGGGTGCAGAGCGGGCACAGGCCCCGCCTGCATTGCGCAGGAGAGGCCTGTGCCCGAGGTCACGCGGCCGCGGACCTCGACCGGACCGAGGGGGGGCGGCCGGTGTGGCGCGTCGCGCGACGGGAGCTCAGCGGGCGACGGTGAGGCCGAGGTCGGCTTCGATGAGCCGCCGCGGCTTGGCTCCGACGCTCGCGGCGACGAGATCACCGTCCCTGAAGAGCCCTATCGTCGGGATGCCCTGGATCCCGTAGCGGCCCGCGACGCTCTGGTTGGCGTCGACGTCGACCTTGACGACCTTGAGGGCGTCACCGTGCGCCTCGGCCAAGGCCTCAAGCTCCGGGGCGACGCGCTTGCAGGGACCGCACCAGTCGGCCCAGAAGTCGACCACCACAGGAACGGTCGACTCGAGCACCTCCTTCTGGAAGGTCGCCGGGTCGTCGGCGTGGGTGATCGTGGCCATGAGCTATCTCCTCGCAAGTCGGGGCACGGGCAGTGGTCGCACGCGCAAGTGTCCGATGCGGCCAACGTGTCGTCACCCGCGCGTATTCCCGTCGCCATGGGCGCACGACGGCCGCCCGGTACCTGCTGCCCGATATTGGGCGCCCGCCGCCGGCCGCCTGGCGTCCCCGCCAACGGCCGCGTGGCGCGAACCGACTGCCGGCTGGGGCGGCCGACTCCTGGCGACCCGGTAGGATTGAAGCGAACGCCCTGACCCGACCAGCCGGCAGCCGATGCGCCGGACCGCATGTCCGGGTCGGCCGTGAGGAGGCATGATGCCCGAGAAGGTGACGGTGCCCGGGATCCGGGCCCGCAAGCGGAGCGCCGGCCACGAGCCGATCGTGATGGTCACCGCCTACGACACGCCGTCGGCGCGCATCGCCGACGAAGCGGGGGTCGACGCGATCCTCGTCGGCGACTCGGTCGCGATGGTCGCTCTTGGCTACGCGGACACCCTGCAGGTCGACATCGACGTGATGGCCCACCACGTGGGTGCCGTCGCGCGGGCACACCCGCGGGCACTCCTCATCGGCGACCTTCCCTGGTTGAGCTACCACACGGGCGAAGCCGATGCCGTGCGGAATGCAGCCGCCCTCGTCCGGTCGGGGGCCGAGGCCGTCAAGCTGGAAGGGGGCAGCCGGCGCGTGCCGGCCGTCGAGGCGATCGTCGGAGCCGAGATCCCCGTCATGGGACACCTCGGCCTCACCCCCCAGTCGGTGCACGTCATGGGGGGCTTCAAGGTCCAAGGGCGCCAAGAAGCAGAAGCCGACGCCTTGCTGGAGGACGCCCGCCGCCTGGAGGACGCGGGTTGCTTCGCCGTCGTGCTCGAGGGCGTCCCGGCGGACCTCGCCGCCCGGGTGACCGACGCGGTCGGCGTGCCGACGATCGGCATCGGAGCCGGGGCGGCATGCGACGGTCAAGTCCTCGTCTTCCACGACCTGCTCGGCCTCGGCTCCGGCCGGGTACCGCGCTTCGTTCGCCGTTACGCCGACCTGGCCGCGGATGCGACCAAGGCCCTGTCGGCCTTTGCCGCCGACGTCCGGGAGGGACGGTTCCCCTCGGGTGAGGAGAGTTACGGCGCCCCGTCGTGATCGGCTAGCATCTCTTCGACCGATTTCAAACCCTGCTCCGCGGGCCGGAGCCCCGTGTGTCCGTCACCGGGTCCAGAGGGAGGACAAATGCAGAAACGGCCATACGAAGTGATGGTCATCTTTGACGCCGCAGTCGGCGACCAGGCGATTCGCGACGTCGTCGACCGGGTGCTCGATACCGTGCGCGCCGGCGGAGGCACTCCCGGGCATGTGGCGCGCTGGGGGCGGCGCACCCTCGCCTACGAGCTGCGCAAGCGGACCGAGGGCTACTACGTCCTCATCGAGGCGAACGCCGAACCCGCCGCCATGGCCGAGGTCGGGCGACTGCTCACCCTCGCAGACGAGGTCCTGCGTTACAAGACGATCCGCCTCCCTGACGCCGTGGCACTGAAGCCGCGCAAGGCGTCCCCGCCGCCGCCTGACGATCCGGGTAGCGGCGAAGAGGCGGGAGGCGGCCGCCGTCGGCCGCCGCGGCGTGAGAGCCAGGAGGTCGCCTGACCATGTCGAACGGCAACACAGTCACTGTCGTGGGCAACATCACCCGCGACCCGGAGCTGCGGTTCACGCCGTCGGGTCAGGCCACGGCCTCCTTCGGCCTGGCGGTGAACCGGCGTTGGCAGAACCGTCAGACCCAGGAGTGGGAAGAGGCGACGTCGTTCTTCGACGTCGTCTGCTGGCGTGAGATGGCCGAGAACGCCGGAGAGTCGTTGAGCCGGGGTGCCCGGGTCATCGTCACCGGCCGTCTCGAGCAGCGCAGCTGGGAGACCCCGGAGGGTGATCGAAGGTCGAAGGTCGAAATCGTTGCCGACGAGATCGGCCCCAGCCTGCGCTGGGCGACGGCCCAGGTGACCAAGAACGAGCGCCGTGGGGCGGGCGAGTCTTCGGGCGCGCCTGCCCGGGCCGCCGCCCCGCCGCCCGCCGATCCCCCCGCGGGGTACGGCTTCGACGAGGAGCCGTTCTAGCGATGGGACGGAGCGCAACTCGCGATCGCGGGACCAGGAGGACAACCAGGGACGCGACACGCCGGATCAAGAAGAAGCCGTGCTTGTTCTGCAAGGACCGTGTCGAATGGGTCGACTACAAGGACATCGTCGTCCTGCGCAAGTTCATGAGCGACCGTGGCAAGATCCGCGCTCGCCGTGTCTCCGGCTGCTGCACGCGTCACCAGCGCGAGGTCGCCGTGGCCATCAAGACGGCCCGTGAGCTCGCGCTGCTGCCGTACGCGCAGAGGACGGTCAGCGAGCGCAGCCGCGTCAGCCCGGGTCGGGGCCGCGGCGAGAGCGGTGGCGGGGATGGGCGAGCCCCCGAGAGACCGTCGGCCGTAGCTGAGAGTGCCGTAGCTGAGAGTGCCGTAGCTGAGAGTGCCGACCAAGGCAACAACGGGGGAGGCGGCACCGAGGGCCGGGACGAGCTCGCCGGGTCAGCGGTAGAGCCGGTGGCCGCGCCCGTGCCCGAAGAGGCGGCCTCCGACGGCACGGGAGAGGCGTGATGCGCGTCGTCCTCCGCCACGACGTCACCGGGCTGGGGCTGCGCGGGGACGTCGTCGACGTCACCGGGGGCTACGCGCGCAACTACTTGGTGCCGCGCGAGCTCGCCTTCGTCGCGACCGACGGCGTGGCCAAGCAGGCCGGAGCGATGCGTCGCGCACGCGATCTGCGTGAAGCCCGCAGCCGCGAAGCGGCCGAGACGATCGCGACGACTCTCGTCGCGAAGACTCTCTCCATTGCGGTGCGCGCCGGGAGCGGGGGGCGCTTGTTCGGTTCGGTGACAGCCGCCGACATCGTCGACGCGCTGAAGGCGCAGGCCGGCGTCGAGATCGACCGGCGCCGTGTGCACCTGGACGAGCCGATCAAGTCACTCGGCATGCGCGAGGTCCCGGTCCGCCTCCATACCGACGTCGAGATCACGCTCAACATCGAAGTCGTCAGCGCCTGAGCCGGTTCCCGGGTGTGCGCACCCGGGCGGCAGCGCTCCGGTTCGCCCCGAGCCCGACGTGCCGTCTCGCGCGGTGTCACAGCCGCCGAGTTGAATGCAGCGCGTGCACGGCCACGATCATCCCCAGTGCCGGCCGCTTTATCCCCAGATGCGGTGGGGGATTCCCACACGAAGTTCCCCTATTGATCCACCGGGCGGATCTGTCATCGTGGTGGAGCCATGGTCCACCTGATCGAGGATGCATCCCACCGCCGGCGGGGATCGCAGAGTGCGGGGTCCTCCTCGGCCGGGGCACGCGTCCCCCCGCATAACTTGGAGGCCGAGAGCTCGCTGCTCGGGTCGATGCTCCTGTCGCGTAACGCCGTCGCCGAAGCTGTGGGGCGCTGCAGCGAGGACGACTTCTACAAGCCGGCGCACGGGCACGTCTTCCGCGCGATCACCGCCCTATACGGCCGGGGCGAAGCGGTCGACGCCGTGACGGTCTCCGACGAGCTCCGCCGCCAAGGAGTGCTCGACGCCATCGGGGGCCCCGGTCTTCTCCTGACCTTGCAGTCGGAGACCCCGGCGATCTCGAACGCGCAGCGCTACGCCGGTCTCGTCGAGGAGTACGCCCTCCTCCGGCGCCTCATCGGCGTCGCCTATGAGATCGCCGAGATTGGCTACGACGTCCCCGAAGACGTCACTGCCGCGATCGACATGGCCGAGTCGATGGTCTTCAGTGTCGCCCAGCGCCGGGTCTCCGACTCCCTCGCACCGCTGAAGCAGCTACTCGAGGCGAGCCTCGACCACCTCGGCATGCTCTACGACAGGGGCGAGATGATCACCGGCGTCCCGACGGGCTTCCGGGACCTCGACGAGCACCTCGGCGGGCTGCAGGCGGCGAACCTCGTCATCGTCGGCGCCCGGCCGTCGATGGGAAAGACCTCGTTCGCGCTGGGGGTCGCCGCACACGCCGCGGTCGTCGCCAAGACGAGCGTGCTCCTGTTCTCGCTGGAGATGAGCCAGCTCGAGATCACCAATCGCCTCCTGTGCGCCGAAGCGGGGGTCGAGGCGACGCGGATGCGCAACGGGCGGCTCCAGGAGAGGGACTGGCCGCGCATCAGCCACGCTGTGAGCCGGCTCGGCTCGGCCCCGCTTTTCATCGACGACGACCCCAACCTGACGGTCATGGACATCCGGGCGAAGGCCCGGCGGCTGAGCGCCAGCGACGCGGGCCTCGGTCTTGTGATCGTCGACTACCTGCAGCTCATGACCGGTCGCACCAAGGCCGAGAACCGCCAGGTCGAGGTCTCCGAGATCAGCCGCGGCCTGAAGATCCTCGCGCGTGAGTTGCGAGTCCCGGTCATTGCCCTCTCCCAGCTTTCCCGCAGCCTCGAGGCGCGCGCCGACAAGCGGCCGATGCTCGCCGACCTGCGCGAGTCGGGCAGCCTCGAGCAGGACGCCGACGTCGTCATGTTCATCTACCGGGACGAGGTGTACAACCCGGACTCGCCGGACCGCGGCAGCGCGGAGGTTATCGTCGCCAAGCACCGCAACGGCCCGACCGGCAAGACGGACCTGGCCTTCATCGACAAGTACACCCGCTTCGCCAACATCGCGCGCGTCTGAACAGGTGCGCTACGCGCGCCGCGGCGGCCTCACTGGGTCGTGATGGCCGCCTCGGCCTCGCCTTCCGGATCGACGAAAGGCGCCCCGTCGACATCGACGACGACATGTTCGATCGTGCCTGTCCAGGGGAAGGTCCCCGTCCAGCGCCGTGAGACGGGGAGTCCGTCGCCTCGGCCGCAGGTGAGCCCGGCACCGGTGAGCGAGAAGCGCACAGGGGTGAAGTGTGGGATCTCTCCGCGGGCGAGCTCGGTGCCGTCGACGAGGAGGTGCCCGATGCCGGAGTGCTCGCCGGTGCGCGAAAAGACGTAGGTGATCTCGTGGCGACCGCCCTCGAGCGGGGTGTCGGCGGCGACGTGCTGCTCCTCGATGCTGACGTAGTTGTGGACGTAGCCGGGCCGGCCGCCGAGGACGTAAACCGCCCAGCCGCCGAGCCCGGATCCCTGGGCGACAAGCACGCCTTCGCCGCCACCACTGGGCACGATGCATGCGACGGTGATGCGGTGGTCCCGATTGCGCACGTTGACGGCGACGATCTCCGGGACCGGGGTGCCGCCCGGGCGGTAGACGTAGCGGTGGCGCGCGGGCACCGCGGGCGGGCGTTCCAGGACGAACTCGGAGAAGGCACGGTTGTCGAGGGGCAGCACCTGGTTACGCCCCGCCTCGCTCCACCAGCGCTCGACCATCGAGCGCAGGCGCTGCGGCTCGTGCTCGGCGAGGTCGTGGCATTCGGACGGATCCGCGCGCACGTCGTAGAGCTCCCAGATGTCGTCGTCGAAGGCGACCGAGGTGTCTTGGATCGTGTGGTAGGTGACTGCCTTCCAGCCGTCGTGGTAGAGGGCGCGGCAGCCGAACATCTCGTAGTACTGGGTGGTGCGGGGGCTCTTGGCACCGGGGTCGGAGAATGTCGCGGCGAAGCTCGCGCCGTCGATTGACGATTGGGGGATGCCGCCGAGTTGCATGGGCGCGTCGATCCCGGCTGCGTCGAGAACGGTGGGCAGGATGTCGATCGCGTGCACGTACTGGGAACGTGTCTGCCCGGGTGTCGCGACGCCGGCCGGCCAGTGGACGAGGAGCGGGTCTGCAACGCCACCCTCGTGAACCTCCCGCTTCCAACGGCGAAACGGCGTGTTGCCCGCAACCGTCCACCCCCACGGGTAGTTGTTGTGGCACCACGGGCCCCCGATCTCGTCAATGCGCCCGATCGCTTCGGCGACCGTCTGGGGGGCGACATTCCACAGGCGCACATCGTTGACCGAGCCAAATGGCCCGCCTTCCGAGCTCGCGCCGTTGTCCGACAGGACGATCAGCAGGGTGTTGTCGAGGTCGCCGCTGCGCTCAAGGGCTGCGACGAGCCGCCCGACGTTGTCATCGGTATGGCTGAGGTAGCCCGCGAAGGCCTCCATATAGCGTGCGTAGAGACGTTGCTCGTCGCGCGACAGGCTGTCCCATGACGGCACCCAGTCGGGGCGTGGGGAGAGCTCGGTGTGAGCGGGCAACAAGCCCGAAGTGATCTGGCGCTCCAGGGCCTGCTCCCGCCACCGGTCCCAGCCGTCATCGAAGGCGCCGCAGTAGCGGGTCATCCACTCTCGAGGCGGCTGATGGGGAGCGTGGCAAGCTCCCGGGCAGAACCAGAGGAAGAAGGGTTTGGCCGGGTCGACGGCGCGCAGGTCGTCGATCAACGTGACGGCGTGGTCGACGAGGTCCTCGGTCAGGTGGTAACCCTGCTCGTAGGAGCGCGGCGGCGGCACCGGGTGGTTGTCTTCCACGAGGGCGGGGACGAACTGGTGCGTTTCCCCTCCGAGGAAGCCGTAGAAGCGCTCGAAGCCGCGTCCGAGGGGCCAGCGGCGCCGGGTGGCCCCGACGTGGCCCTCCTCTTCGGGTGCCAGATGCCACTTGCCAACGGCAAAGGTGGCGTAGCCGGCGTCGAGGAGGATCTCGGAGAGCATTCCGTTCGCCGCGGGGATACGCGCGTTGTAGCCGGGGAATCCCGTCGCAAGCTCTGCGATGCGGCCCATGCCGTTGCGGTGGTGGTTCCTTCCGGTGAGCAGGCACGCTCGTGTCGGTGAGCAGAGCGAGGTCGTGTGGAAGTTGGCGTAGCGCAGGCCACCGCCGGCCAGCCTGTCGAGCGTGGGCGTCGCCAGGTCGGAGCCGAAGCAGCCGAGCTGTGCAAAGCCGACGTCGTCAAGGACGACGACGACGACGTTCGGCGCGCCGGTGGGGGGACGACGTTCCTCTGGCCAGTGCGGGACTGCCTCGGAGAAGTCCCGCCCGGCGACACCAGCGAAGCCGGCCCCTGCGCGAGACGCGGCGCCGCTCATGGCGCTGTCGGACGGCTGGCGGTGGCGAGCAACAAGGCGGCGAGCGGATCTGTCACGGGTTCCTCCCGGCTCTCGTCTCGATCGCGCTCCGGTCGTCGGCCGAAGTGCTCGCCTAGAAGCGTCCCACATCTGCGCTCTGGCAGGCACCGGGCTTGCGACGGGAGTGGTCGCCGGCTTGTGCACCGGGGCAACCGCATAAGGTGGCCCGCATGGAGCATCGCCATCTCGGACGCAGTGGTCTCGTGGTCTCGGCCGTCGCTTACGGCAACTGGCTCACCCACGGGAGCCAGATCGAAGAGGACCGCGCCATGGCGTGTGTTCACGCCGCGCTCGACGAAGGCATCACGACTTTTGACACCGCGGATGTCTACGCGACGACGAAGGCGGAGGAGGTGCTCGGCCGCGCGCTCAAAGGCATGCGGCGGGAGTCACTCGAGATCTTCACGAAGGTCTACTGGCCGACCGGTTCCGGCATGAACGACCGTGGCCTGTCGCGTAAGCACATCATGGAGTCCTGTGAAGCATCGCTGCAGCGTCTACAGACTGATCACATCGACCTGTACCAAGCGCATCGCTACGACTACGAGACGCCTCTCGAGGAGACCCTGCGGGCCTTCGACGACCTCGTGCGCCAGGGCAAGGTGCTCTACGTCGGTGTATCGGAGTGGCGCGCCGAGCAGATCGCAGCGGCCCTGCGCATCGCCGGCCAGATGGGCTTCGACCGCATCGTCTCCAACCAACCGCAGTACTCGATGCTGTGGCGGGTGATCGAAGACGAGGTGATGCCCCTGTGCGCTGACGAAGGCCTCGGCCAGGTCGTCTGGTCCCCGATCGCCCAGGGCGTTCTCACCGGCAAGTACGCGCCCGGCGCCAAGCTGCCCGAAGGGTCGCGCGCAACGGACCCCACGGGAGCGGGTTTTATCACCCACTGGTTGCGCGACGAGATCCTCGAGCGGGTCGCCCTGCTCGGGCCCATCGCCACCGATGCAGGGCTCACCTTGGCGCAGCTCGCCGTCGCATGGGTTCTCCAGCACCCGGAGGTCTCGGCGGCCATCGTCGGCGCCACCCGCCCGGAACAGGTGCGCGAGAACGCGGCCGCCGCAGGTGTGAAGCTCGACCGGTCGGTCATGGCGCGGATCGACGAAGCCGTCGGGCCCGTCGTGCTCCGGGACCCTGCGCTGACCGTGAGCCCCGAGCGCAGGCCCTGAGAGCGCGGACCGGTAGAGGGCTCAGGCTCCGAGAAGGCGAGTGACCGCCTGGCGGGTCGACTCGTTGACCTGGGCGAGCCGATCGAGCTCTTCGGCGAGGCGTCGCACCCAGACGTCGACGGTGACCTCTTCGGTGCCGATCGTGACGCCCCGGACACGCCGGACCACTTGGGCGGTGAAGCCGTGCGGGTGCGCCGCGAGGACCAGGTCGACCTTGTCGCCGTGGACCGTGATTGCCGTCGCCCGTCCCGGCCGGCCCGCGACGCGGTCGCCAAAGGAGCGGTCCCGTCCGATCTCGACCATGCCAGCGGGCAGGGCGTCGGCGAGCGACGTCGTGATGACGTCCGCGTAGGTGGCGAGATCTTGCGAGTCGGCTCGCAGGGCCGCGGCCAGCATGTCGATCGTGCTGGTACCGGCCACCTCGTCCCCGCCGCCGGGGCCCTTTTCGCCGCCGGGCTCCGTGCTTCCGCCGGAGCCCCCGGTCGCGCTCATCGATCCGTCAGCGGGAGGACCATCTGTGGCTTGGCGATGACGTGGTCGGCCTTCAGCGCGCGCACCGCGGTGCCTATGGCGAAGAACTCCGTCGTGTGGCCGCCCCAGCGGTGGTTGAGGGAGAGGAGCTGGACCCCGACGATGCCTTCGGCGTGTAGCTGCTCGGCCTCGGTCTGCATCCGGCTCATGGCGAGCTCCCGGGCGTCGTAGAGCGCTTCGGTGAACTGGGGGATCTCGGTGTTGCGCCCGACGTTGCCAAGGGCGCGGAAGGCTCCCTGGTGGGCGATGTGGTACACGCAGCTGCCCATCACCATGCCGAGAGGCGCGTAGCCGGCCTGGACGAGCGTCCAGAAGTCCTGGCCCGACAGGTCGGAGGTGAAGGGCTTGTTCTCGTCGTTGCGCCAGCTACCCTGCTCCTCCGCCTTGACGGCGGTGCCGACCGCGATGAACTCGGCGAGGTCGTTGCCGAACTCCTTGAACTCGATATCGAGCCGCACGCCGACGATCCCATCTGCGCCGAGTGCATCGGCCTCGGCCTCCATGCGGGTCATCGCCAGCTCACGCGCCTGGTACATGGCGGTCGACAGGCGATCGAGCTCCATGTTCGTCGACCAGCGTCCAACCTGGATCCCGACGTGATAGATGCTGGACCCGAGGACGAGCCCGACCGGTCGAAATCCTGCTTCGCGCACGAGGAGGAACTCGTTGACGGTCAGATCCGACGTGAAGAGGGCGCCCGGTTGGCCGGGACGCATCTCGGCGAGACGTCGCATGGCATCTTCAGGGACGCCGATCTCGTTCGTTTCGATTGCCATCGATATCTCCTCGCGTTACTTCGTAAGACTGTTTGGGGCGTCGCGCATGGGCAGCACGATCAGTGGGGCGGCGCCGGTTGCCGGGCGCCGGGCGAATCGCGCGACCGCCGTGGCCACGACCGACGCCTCGGCGACGTGGTCGGTGTGGCCCTCCGATACCTCGAGCTTGTGCATGTGGGCCGTCACCGGGGCTGTCAGGATCGCACCCTCGGCACCGACGGCCGAGGTCCGGGCGGCGAGGACGTGGCGGGCATCGGCACGGACGTGGGTCAGGAGCTCCGTGTAGCCGCTCACCTCGACGTTCTGGCTTTGGAACGCCATCGCCTCGTAGCGCGTGCGCAGGTCGTCGTGACGGATGGCGACCGAGATGCCGATGACGATTGACGCCGGTGCCCATCCCGCGTGCAGGAGCTTGGCCGCGTCCTGGCCGTCGAGGGCGGTGGTGAAGGGCCGGCGTGGTCGCGTGCGACCGCGGGAGCGCACCGCGGTGCCGAGGACGACGAACTCACGGTTCAGGTTCTCCATGTGCGTCTCGGTGAGCCGCACGTCGACGACCCCGTCGCCGCCGATGGCCGCGCACTCGGCGAGCATCCGGCTCATCGCCGTGTCCCAACCGGCGTTGAGGGCGTCGACGTAGGGCTGGAAGCCGACCCACCCGGTGGCCGCCCCCACAGGCGGTGGGGCCGCCATCGTGCCGAAGCGCCCGAAGGCACCCATCCCACCCATCCCGCTCATGCCGCCCATGCCGGGTCCGTAGTAGCCACACCCGCCGAAGCCCTGCCAGCCGATGTGGGCGACAACGCAGCCCATGACCTCACCGACGGGAGTGAATCCGGCGCTTTCAATGCCGGTGTGTCCGCCGACGCTGAGCAGGCTTGAGTGCGCTCCGTCGGCTTGGGCCCTATCGAGGCGCGCCCGGGCGGCGGGTGGAAGCCCTTGCCCGTCCCACTCCTCGGCCACGTGTGCCTCCGTTCGTCGACGCTGCTCTGGCTATGTTCGTTGCCAAGCCCGAACCTATCGCGCTCCACTGCGGTCTGCGGCGGCGGGTGCCTCCTCTTCGGGCGGCAGCTTGCGGAAGAAGACCCAGTACAGGAGGGCGTTGGCCGCCTGGAGGACGGCGGCGATCTCGAAGGGGAGCGTCAGGCTGACCTCGTCGAAGAGGTAGCCGGACAGTGCCGGGCTGGCGGCCATGGCCATCTGGCTCGGCAGGTTCGCGAGTGCGGCGACCGCCCCGCGCTCTTCTGAGTCGGCCATTGCAAGGACATAGGACTGGCGCAGTGGCATGCCGACGCGCTGGATCACCATACGCACGAGGTAGAAGGCACCCGCGACGGCGAAGGTCGGGGACAGTGCCAACGGCACGAGGAGGACCGCCTGGGCCGCGCGCACCGAGACGACGGTGCGCACGAGGCCGAAACGGCGGGCAATGGGCGCGGCCGACAAGGTGGATGGAATCGCCGCGACGTTGACGACGGCGAAGAGCACTCCGATCTCGGCCACGCTCGCGCCGAAACGGCGGAAGAGCCAGTAGGAGACGAACGGTCCGAACATGCCGACGGCGAGGCCGTTGAGGGTGTTCGTCGCCCACAGGCGGTGGAGCAGGTGCCGGGAGCGTCGCGGCAGGCGCAGGCGCCGGCCCGGCCTGTCCCCGGGACGCGCCCCGGCCATTCGTCCGCCGGGCTCGCGGATGGCCAAGGCGACCAGGCCGGCCGCAGTCGCCAGGATGGCGGCTGCGACGAAGGCCGGGCGGAATATGGCCATGGCTGCTTGCGCGCTCGGATGCCGGGCATGGACGAGGAGAGCAAGAAGCCCTCCCGTGAGGGCCCCGAGTGAGGAGACGAATGCGAGCCTCCCGAAGGCGGCGTTGCGCCGCACGGCGGCCACGCCGTCGGTGACAAGGGCGGCTTCCGCCGGCTGGTACGGACCGACCGCTCCGGCCCCGGCTCCCGCTCCGCGCCCGAAGGTGCCCAAGGCGGCCGCGACGAACAGGATGGGAACCGAACGCGTCGTCGCGAAGACGGCACCGGCGGCACCGGCGAGCAACGGGACGGCCACGAGGAACGGCTTGCGCCCAACCCGGTCCGAAGCCGTCCCGATGAGGGCCGACATCACGGCTGCGGCGAGTGCGATCACCAGGAAGAGGATCCCGAGCCGCAGGGCGCCGAACCCTTCGATCGCAAGGTAGACCGGAGCGACAACGGCGACGAGGGCCCGGCAGGCGCTCATCAACGCACGTGCAACGAGGACGATCGCGAAGTTGCGGTTGACCCATTCGGGGACCAGCCATCGCCAGCGGTGCGCCGCATTGCGGTGGGTCACGCTGGGATTTTCGGCGCCGGCTGCGCTCTCGTCGGGTTGCATCGGTCGCGGTGAAACTAGCGGAGCCGGTCGTCGCGCGAATGGACTTCGCAGCGTCGATGGTAACTTGACACGATGAATCAGGGTCGCGAACCCAATTCGTGGGGTGACGGCAATTCGCCGCCGTCACTTGCTCAGCGGCTGCGCAAGGCGATCCTGAAGCCTCCGAAGCCAGAAGAAGAGGGTTCGGGCCAGGGCGCCACGGCACCCTCCGCGCCGCGGTCGGTCGAACAGATCGAAGAGACGGTCCGCAAGATTGACGACAAAGAGCGGATCATCGGCCTTCTCGCGGCGCCAATCGCGGCCGCGATCGCCCTGATGGTCACCGCAGCGCTCATCGCCAACGACCCCCCCGCCCATCTCAAGAGCGGTCAGGTCAACCCGAAGCACGTCAGCTTGACCCTGTACCACGACCTCACTTACGTGCTCCTGGGGCTTGCCGTCGCCATCCTCGCCGCCGCATGGTTCCGCAAGCGTCTCTTCCTCGGGATCGTCGTCGCCCTCTACGGCCTCGCCCTGTTCAACCTGCGCTACTGGGGATTCGGTGTCCCGTTCCTCCTGGTCGGCGCGTGGTATCTCGTGCGCGCCTTCCGGGCGCAGCGCGACCTGCGGGACACCACCGGCACCTCGTGGGGGTCGGGCTCGTCGCCCCGCCGCTCCAGCCGCGGGCCGTCCGGGCCAAAGGCGAACAAGCGCTACACGCCACCCAGCTCCTCGCCGAAACGCCGCCTTCCGCCGGCGTCAGGGCCGGAGAAGCGAGTCGGCTAAGCACGCCGCTCCGTGCGCCGGACGGCCAGGGCGAAGGCGACCGACAGGGCCACGAACAGGACGGCGAGGACCGACGGGAGCACGTAGGCGGCCGCCGAGGCGCGCGCAGCCGCTGCCCCCGGCACGCTCCCGACCAGCGCGGGATCCCCTGGTACGACGACGATCTGGACGGGCGACCCCGGAGCGTGTGACGCGTCGCCCGGGAGGGTCTCCGTATAGCTCGTGCCGCCAATGCGGTAGGTCCCCCGGCAGGTGGAGCCGACCGGATTGCTCCCGCTCCCGCCGAGGTGCCGTTCGCATGTGACCACCGTCGCGGTGACGGGCACGCCTCCGTCGTGCAAGAGCGTGAGCTGGGCGTTGGAGTGGATAGCTGACGCGAAGAGGAAGGCGGCTGTCGCGGCGAGGCCCAAGAGGCCGAACACCGCGAGGCCGCGCGCGGCGCGGCGCGCGTCGATCGCGACACCCGCACCGCGCAGGACGGCCACGGTGTCGCCCGACCGGTCGGACATCTCGGGATCGGCCATGCGAGAGCTGTCATCGTAACAAGGTCATCCCGGCGTTTTGCAGGCCACGGGCACGCATCGGGGCCAGTTCACGCGGCGTTAACACTTGCGTGACGGCGCGGAAACGGTGGTCGTGCATTGTTCGTGCAACAGGGCGTGGCCCTGCCGTGGCCTGGCCCGTACCGGGAAGGGCGGCTTGCCGCCGATCTTCTTGATGCGCAAGGGCGTGTCGACCAGACGAGAGGAGTGTTCGAGCCGTGCACCTGCTTGCAGCTTCGGTTCCGGTTCCCTACCCCAGTTGGCTGAACACGGGAGACAACACGTGGCAGTTGGTTGCCGCGACTCTTGTCGGCCTGATGAGCATCCCGGGTCTCGCGGTGCTCTACGCGTCGATTGTCCAGAAGAAGTGGGCAGTCAACGTCTTGGCGATGACTTTTGCCGGCTTCTCCCTGGTTCTCATCGTGTGGGTGCTGTGGGCGTACAAGATGGGCTTCGGATCGACTTCGATTGGCGGAGGCGTCCACAATGGAGTTTGGACGCAACAACCGTTATCGGGAATAAATCCCATCGGGACCTTAAAGCACTTTTTCGACAACATGGTCGGCAAGCCCGGGCAGATAATGAACGGCCCAGCTGAGCAGAGTCAGGCAGTGTCGGCCGCCAACACAGCGATCCCATTCCACTTCCCGACGATGACGCTGGCGTACTTCCAGTTTGTCTTCGCCGCCATCACCCCCCTGCTGTTCCTCGGCAGCGTCATGGGCCGGATCAAGTTCAGTGCTTGGGTGTTGCTCGTGCCGATGTGGACGACCTTCGTCTACGCCATCGACGCCTTCCTTCTCTGGGGTGGCGGCTACTTCGCTCAAGAGGGAGCCCTCGACTTCTCCGGAGGATTCGTCATCCACATGTCTGCGGGGGTGTCGGGCTTTGTGGCGGCTTGGGTGCTCGGTCCGCGCCTTGCCCGGGACCGGCGCCACGCGCTCCCCAACAACCTCGTTGTGGCAGCGATCGGCGCCGGGATCCTATGGCTCGGCTGGAACGGGTTCAACGGTGGTGACCCCTACTACGCCGGTGTCGACGCCGCGGCCGCCGTCGTCAACACGAACCTGGCCACCGCAAGTGGTGTCCTGATGTGGATGGCACTCGACGGAGTGTTCACACGGTCGAAGAAGCCGACGTTCCTTGGCGGTGTGAACGGGATGATCTGCGGCCTGGTCGCAATCACCCCGAGCGCCGGCTGGGTCAACGGCTGGGGCGCGATCGCCGTCGGCGTCATCGCAACGGCCGTGGTCTGGGTCGCCTGGAACTACCTTTCGAAGGTGCGGCCGTTCTCCAGGGTCGACGACGCCCTCGGGGTTATCTACACCCACGGCATCGCCGGCCTGCTCGGCGGCCTGCTCGTCGGTGTGTTCGCCGATCCGACCATGTTCGAGTACGGGTGCGGCACGCTGACTTCGAGCGGTCAGGTCCTGTCGACACCACACTTCGGTGTGGCCACGAAAGCATGTTCGCCGGTGTCGGTGGGCGGCCTGATCTACACAGGGTCCTTCCACCAGCTGTGGGAGCAGTTCCGGGCGGCGATCTTCGTCATCATCTGGTCTGCCGTGGTGACCTACATCATCTTGCGGATCATCAAGTTCGTCCTGCGTGGCCTGCGCTACAAGGACGAGATCCTCGAAGTCGGCGACCTCGCCATTCACGACGAGGAAGCCTTCCCCGAGGAGAGGATCGCCGTACGTGCCGGAGCGTTCCACCTGGCCGGGGTCACCGGCGGCGAGAAGCCTCCGCCGATAGCATCCGGTCCATCGGCTCCGCCGGGCCAAACGTCATAGAACCGTCGAGAGATAGAGGAGCTCAGTCATGAAGTTGATCGTTGCGGTCCTGAAGCCCTTCAAGCTCGACGAGGTGAAGGAGACCCTCAAGGGGCTCGGCGTGCAGGGCATGACCCTCACCGAGGCCCAAGGGTTCGGGCGCCAGCGTGGTCACACCGAGGTCTACCGGGGTGCCGAGTACGAGGTCGACTTCGTCCCGAAGATCCGGGTCGAGGTCCTCGTCGACGACGCCCAGGTAGACGAGGTGGTCGATGCAATCGTCCGTACCTCCGCCACCGGCACCATCGGCGACGGCAAGGTGTGGGTGGTCCCCGTCGACGCCGTCGTTCGGGTGCGGACCGGCGAGCGCGGCAAGGACGCGCTCTAGCCCCCAGCCGGTTCCCAGGCGGCGTTCCCGCCGGAGCCCTGTGCCGGCAGGCTCAGGTGTCTCCGGTGGGAGCACCCCTGGCGCGCCCCATCCGATTCTCGACCTCGGCCACGCGCCGCATCGTCGGGATGACCGAGTCCGGGTTGAGGCTCATCGAGTCGATGCCGATCTCGACGAGGAAGTCCGCCATGTCCGGGTAGTCCGACGGCGCCTGGCCGC
This sequence comes from Actinomycetes bacterium, assembly GCA_021851885.1. Taxonomy (GTDB): domain Bacteria; phylum Actinomycetota; class Acidimicrobiia; order Acidimicrobiales; family JAMCQF01; genus JAJZBS01. The sequence continues at coordinate 46,397 of JAJZBS010000004.1, forward strand.
AGAGGCCCGAGTGGATGCCGTTGCGCCGGCACCCCTCGACGGCGAGGCGGATCATCTCCTTGACTCCCTCGTCTCTCTCGTCGTAATCGAAGGCGACTATCGCGCTGTCCCGGTCGACGCCGAGAGTGAGCTGGGTGAGGTCGTTCGATCCGATCGACATGCCGTCGAAGCGCTCTGCGAAGCGGTCGATGAGGACGACGTTGTTCGGTATCTCGCACATCGCATAGATCTTGAGCCCGTTCTCGCCACGCCGCAGGCCGAGCTCGGCCATGCGCGCGAGCACGGCATCGGCTTCTTGGAGGCGGCGGACGAAGGGGAGCATGAGGATGACGTTGGTCAACCCCATGTCCTCGCGTACCCGCCGCATGGCCCGGCACTCGAGGGCGAAACCCTCTTCGTAGGCGGGGTGGGTGTAGCGGGACGCACCGCGGAACCCGATCATCGGGTTGGCCTCTTCCGGCTCGAAGTCGGTGCCGCCGAGCAGGCTCGCGTACTCGTTCGTCTTGAAGTCCGACATACGGACGACGACGGGGCGCGGCCAGAACGCAGCGGCGATCGTGCCGATTCCCTCGGAGAGGCGTTCGACGAAGAAGGCTCCACCATCCGGGTAGCCACCGACGAGGCGATCTATTGCGCGGCGCGCCTCTGGGTCGCGCACCATTTCGGGATGGAGGAGGGCCAGGGGATGCGCCTTGATGGACTCGCTGACGACGAACTCCATGCGGGCGAGGCCGACGCCGTCAGTCGGGAGGAAGGAGGTGCGGAAGGCGAGGTCTGGATTGCCGAGATTGACCATGATCGCCGTGGCCGGCTTGTCGATGTCGCCCACCCCCGTCTCCTCGACGTGGAAGTCGACCCGGCCCCGGTAGACCTTGCCCGTATCGCCTTCGGCGCACGAGACGGTAACGGTCGCGCCCTCCGGGACGACCGACGTGGCGTCGCCGGTCCCGACGACGGCGGGGATGCCGAGCTCGCGGGCCACGATGGCCGCGTGGCAGGTCCGCCCGCCCCGGTTCGTCACGATGGCGGCGGCGGTCTTCATGACCGGTTCCCAGTCCGGGGTCGTCGTGTCGGCAACGAGCACCTCGCCCGGGCGTACCTCGGCGAGCTCGGCCAAGTTGCCGACACGCCGCGCGCATCCCGCAGCGACTCTCTCGCCGACAGCCCGACCCTGTGCCAGGACATCCCCGCTCCCGTCGACGACAAATGTCTCGAGACTCGTCAGATCCCGTTGCGACGTGACGGTTTCCGGGCGTGCTTGGACGATGTAGAGCTGCCCGTCGACGCCGTCTTTGGCCCACTCCATGTCCATGGGCCTGCCGAAGTGGCTCTCGATCTTGCAGGCGTCGTCGGCGAGCTTCAGGACATCGTCGTCGGTAACGCAGAATCGGTCGCGGTCGGCTCGCGGTGTGGGGACATTGCGGGTCGTGCGGCGAGTCTCGCCCTCGACGAAGACCATCTTCACGGCTTTGTCGCCGAGGCGGCGGCGCAGGACGGCCCGATGGCCCGCGGCAAGCGTCGGCTTGTGGACGTAGAACTCGTCCGGGTCAACTGCGCCCTGGACGACGTTCTCGCCGAGCCCGTAGGCACCGGTGGCGAACACGACGTCACGGAATCCCGACTCGGTGTCGAGGGAGAACATGACGCCGGCTGCTGCGAGATCTGAGCGCACCATCTTCATAACCCCGATGGACAGGGCGATCTTGAGGTGGTCGAAGCCCTGGTCGATGCGGTAGTGGATTGCCCGATCGGTGAACAGGCTGGCGTAACAGCGGCGGCACGCGTCGAGGAGGTTCTCGTCCCCGCGAACGTTCAGGTAGGTCTCGTGTTGTCCGGCGAAGCTCGCCGACGGGAGGTCCTCGGCAGTGGCAGACGATCGGATGGCGAGGCTCATGTCGGGGCCGTACTCGTCCTGGAGGGTCCGGTAGCCCGCGAGGATCTCCTTGGCCACGTCGCCGGGCAGGCCGGCCCCGTAGACGATCTCGCGAGCCCGCCTCCCGGCGCGGGCCAAGGTGGTGACGTCGCCGGGAGCGATCGCATCGAGGGCGTCGCGCAGGCGGTCCCAGGCATCGGCGGCATCGAGCATCTGCCGGTACGCGTCGGCCGTCACGGCGAAGCCGTCGGGCACGAGGACGCCTGCTTTGGTGAGCGAGCGGTACATCTCGCCGATCCCGGCGTTCTTGCCACCGACCACCGGGACGTCTCCGACGGCGATCTCGGAGAAGAAGCGAAGGTGCTCGAACCGGTTCATCGTGGCCCTCCTTCCGTCGGGCGGCTCTTTGCGCGACGCCTCGCCGAGGTGCAGACGCCGGCGCCGGCCGGCCCTGCCGCCCTCGTCAGTCGCCCGGGTGGGAGAGGTTGCGCTCGACACCGAGCTCAAAAGGCGCCGCGGCGGGGCGGACGAGACGGATGTCCAGTGTCGAGACGGGGCTGGAGGAGGCGTCGTCGACCTCGATGACCGCCTTGAGAGTCTCTGACAGCTTGATCGGGTCACCTCCCGTGTCGACGGCGTTCTCGCTCACCTCTTCCGCCAGCCAGCGCAGCATGGCGGCGACGTTGTGCGGGCCGGACACTTCGAGGACGTGCATCATCCACCTCCCGCCTTTGCAAGGTCGCGGATCGAGACGATGCCGACGAGCTCCCCGTCGTCGACGACCGGAAGGTGGCGTATGCCGGCTGCCGCCATGATGTCCACTGCCGAAGCGACGTCGTCGCCGAGGGTCAGGTACCGCGGCCGCCGGCTCATCACCGACGCGACGAGCGCCTCGTCCGGATCGGCGCCAGCGGCGAGGGCCCGGACGATGTCCCGTTCGGAGACCATGCCGGCGACGGCATCGTCGTCCATGATGGCGAGCGTCCCCACTTCGGCCCGTGCGAGCTCGGCGGCTGCCTGGCGCAGTGTCACTTCCGGCTGGATCGACGCCACCGACGTGCGCATGACGGATCCGATCAGCGTGGTGCGGGACACGCGAGCCTCCATTCCGGCATCGTCGCGTGGTCCCGACACGGCGTGGAAGGGGCAAAGGTCACATCGGCGATCCTCGGGGCGACGGCTGTTGCGCTGTCGCCTACAAGACCGGGCAGCTCGTGGCGTACGAACAGACGTTGAAGTCGTCGCGGGTGGGGCCCGGCGCCGACGGCGTCGCCGCAGTCGTCCCGGAGGTCAAGACCAGCCGGATCGCCCCGCCGGAGACGTCGCGCAGGGTGATGCTCCTGTGTTCCTTGCGCCCGAGCGGTGCGCGTCCCCCGGCGTCAGGGGCCCCGTTTTCCGGCGTCTTCGACGTGGACCGCGACCTCCTCGACGCTGGTCGCGACCGCAAGCCCGTCGACGTCGGCCAGCCAGGCGCGATTGAGGGCGTGCAGCTTCTCGTCGGGGTCGAATCGGTTGAGGAAGACGACGACGGGCACCGGCGCGAGCGCCCGCGTCGCGAGGCGCACGTCGTTGATCGTCCCGAGCCCGGGGTGCGCGACGACGACGGCGATGTCGGCGCCGAGGCCGCGGGCGATGTCGGTCGTGTCGCAGTCCGCCGCAAGGGGCGATGCCACTGCACCGGCGCCTTCGACGAGCGCGATGTCGGCTCGCGGGACAGCCCAGCTTGCTTTGACCTCGTCGAGGAGCTGTCCACGTTCCGGCGGGGCCAAGCCGAGGACGCTCGCGGCCATGGGGGGAGCCATCGGAACCGCATACCAACGGTGCCGCGGGCACACCCTCAGGAGATCCTCGCCGGTCGCCGCGGCGAGAAGGTGCGCGTCCGTCGCCGTCGAGGACGCGTACGACTGCACAGGCTTGCGGGCTGCGACGGCAAGGCCGCAAGCGCGCAGGTGCCGTGCGAGCTCGACGGTGAGCCAGGTCTTGCCGATGCCGGTGCCGGTGCCGGTCACGACGGCGACGCGCCGCGGCCTCATTCGGCACGCCCCAGACCGGCCAGCGCGCGTGCAAGATGCGTGACGTCGGCATCGCAGTGGGCGGCGCTCAGCGAGATCCGCAGCCGCGACGATCCGGCCGGCACGGTCGGGGGCCGGATGGTCGGGACGAACAGCCCCTGGTCGAGGAGCACCTCGGCAACGTGCAGGGCCTGCCGCTCGCCTCCGATCACGATAGGGATGATGGGTGTGGAGTGGGCCGGGCGTAGCCTGTCCACATTGCTGCGCAGCCGTTGCCGAAGCCGCTCCCCGTCCTCGGAGCGGCATACGGCGATCGCGGCTGCTGCAGCGGCGGCGTCAGCCGGCGAAAGGCCTGTCGTGTAGACGAAAGTGCGCGCCTTGTTGATGACAAGGTCGATCCACGGGCGCGGGCCTGTGACGTATCCACCCTGGGAGCCGAACGCTTTCGACAGGCTGCCGACGCGCAAGACATGTGCCTGCGGGTCCGGGGTCTCGACCGGGAGCACCGCGTGGGCGTCGTCGAGCACGAGCAGCGCATGGTGGCGCGCACAATGGGCCGACAACGCGGCGATCGGCGCGACGTCGCCGTCCATCGAGAAGACCGTGTCTGTGACGACAACGGCCCGATCGGGTGCGGAGGCGATTAGATCCGCAGCGTGGTCGGCGTCACCGTGGCGGTAGATGGCGACTTCGCCGCGCGCGAGGCGGGCCCCGTCGACGATCGAGGCGTGGTTGAGCGCGTCGGAGACGATGCGTGCACCGTGCCCGAATGTCGCGAGAACGGCCAGGTTCGCCTGGTAACCGGTCGGGAAGACGAGCGCTGCTTCGCTCCCGCTCCACTCGGCGAGTGCCGCTTCGAGGTCACGGTGAACGGACCGTTCCCCGGCGACGAGACGTGACGATCCGACCCCCGCCCCAAAGTGGTCGGCGGCGCCGGCAGCCGCTGCCCGCACGAGCGGGTGATGTGCGAGGCCCAAGTAGTCATTGGAGGCAAAGGAGATCACCGGCTCGGAGCGTCCTTCCAGCCGGACGCGGGTTCCGCCGCCTTCGACGCCACGCAGCGTCCGCCAGCGTCCGGCGTCGACGATCGCTCGTGCCTGCGCGCTCACCCACGTATCCCAGGGGTCCGTCGCCTCGTCCCCGGCCCCCGGGGCCCGGACCCGCCTCTCAGCCACAGACGCCCGCGATCGCCGCTTCGAGCACGTCGGCGATCCGGTCGATCTCTGCTTCGGTCGAGGTGAGGATCGGCATCACGACGACAACGTCGCCGAGAGGGCGAAGCAGCACGCCCGCATCGACCGCTGCCGCGCAGACCCGCCGTCCCCGTCGCGCGCCGGGCTGTCCCGGCGCGAGCTCGACCCCGGCCATCAAGCCGCAGACGCGAACTTCTCCGACGGCGTCGAGGGCCCGGAGATCGGAGAGGCGCCGATGGAGCTGCCGGGAGCGTTCGGCGACGTTGGCGATGACGCTCCACTCTTCGAACAGCTCCAAGTGGCGTAGTGCGACGGCTGCCGCGAGGGCGTTCCCTCCGTAGCTGTGCCCGTGGTAGAGGGTCTCCGGTCCGAGGTCGTCCCCGAGAAAGGCATCGGCGACCGCCCCCGAGGCGACCGTCGCGCTCATCGGTAGGTAGCCGCCCGACAGTCCCTTGCCCAAGCAGAGGAGGTCGGGGGTCAGCGAGCACTGGTCGCTGGCGAACATCGTGCCCGTCCGCCCGAAGCCCGTCGCAACCTCGTCGCAGACGAGGAGGACTCCCGCCTCATTGCACGCTTTCCCGAAGGCGTGGACGTCTTCAGGATCGGCCACGTAGATCCCAGAGGCCCCCTGGACGAGCGGCTCGACGACGGCGGCGGCGAGACCTGATCCATGGGATTCGACAACGTCGAGCGCTTTGGCCAGCCAGTTCCGGTCGCCATATCCCGGCGTGCGGACGACGCCGGGAAATCGCAGCGGATCGAACAGGTCGGTGCCGAATCCACCGGCGCCGACAGACAGGGCGCCGACGGTGTCGCCGTGGTACGCGCCGCCGAGTGCGAGGTAGGTCGTGCGCGACCGGTCGCCACGGTTCCACCAGTACTGGAAAGCGATCTTGAGAGCCTGCTCGACCGCAGTCGCACCGTCGGACGCGAACAGAAAACGCGGGTCGCCGACGGGCACCACCTTGGCCAGCGCTTCGGCGAGCTCGACGACGACCGTGTTGCCGTTGCCGAGCATGGTCGAGTGGGCCACCCGGCCGATCTGGTTGCAGAGGGCCTCGTCTAGCTCGGCAAGGTGATGCCCGAGGGTGTTCACCCACAGGCTCGAGATCGCATCGAGGTAGCGGCGCCCGTCCGGGTCGATGAGCTCGCGCCCTTCGGCTCGTTCGACGACAACCGGCCGGCCGTCGGCGTATGTGGCCATCTGGGTGAAGCCATGCCACACACGTCGCGCGTCGCGCGCGACCCAGCTGGCGGTGCTCACCGTTCTCGTGCTCTGTGCTGGCGTGCTCTGTGCTGGCGGCACGGCCTCGCAGCGTAGTGGTCGCATCTCTATCAGGGAGCGCCCGCGATTTGGCACGAGATCGGTGTGTGGCCGACGTCAGGCTCCTCCGAGGGTGGCGTCGAGCTCCGCCGCTTGCCAGGCGAGCTCCGCCTCTTCGCCTCGTGGCCCGGAGCGGTCACGCGCGGCGAGCCGGGCATGGCGGGCTGCGTCTCGTGCGGCCGCCCACGCGGGTTCGTACTGGAAGGCGAAGTGTGCACCGGTCATCTGCGGTCCCCAGGGCGTCGGGCGGACGGTTCCCGCCCGCGTCGGGGTCCGCCGGTCCATCATGCGGTGCTCGGCATGCTCGACGTTCCCTTCTTCGAGCGCGACGTAGAGGTGAGGGAGGACGTGATGGTGCACCGCCTCGATCGCCGCGAGGACGGAGTCGATGACGGCGATCACTGCTTCGTAATCCGGGTCGTCGAGAGCTTCGGCGTCGCGCGCCTCGTCCTCGCCGAGAAGCTCGACGGAAAGGCCAGTTGTCTCGAAGCGGTCGCGGCGCATGCGGCGAAGAGCGCGGACGCGCGCCAAGTACCCGAGGCGGTCGAGGTGCTCCGGCGCGGTCTCGTCGAGGACGCGGCGCGCCTCCCCGACGGCGTCGGCGAGAAGGGTGCCGTCGGGGAGGCCGAGGACGCCCGCCCGGTCGGCAGCTCGCTCCGCGCATGACAGGGCAAAGTGGGTTGCGGACTCGACGTTCCAAGCAGTCTCCGCCACGAGACGGGCCGTTCCAACACGCAGTGATCCGTCTCGTTCGGCTTTCCCGACCGGCGTACCGGCTGCCTCGGCGTACCAGATGCGCTCGTCGAGAACGTTGAGCAGCACCTTGGACGGTCGCAAGACGAGCTGAGGACCATGCGTCTCTCCCACGCGCCCGTCAATGGGGAGCTGCCACGGGATCCTTCCGTCAGCGGTGTGCTCGACGCCTGTTGCGTCCGTCGGTACGTACAGTGCCGGCTCCATGCTCATGCCGCGCGACTCTAATCCTGGGCCGCCGCTACAGCAGCCCTACGGGCCGGACGGTGGCGAAGGGCAATATCCGCGGGAGCGACAGCGAGCTTTCCCACGATCGCGATGCGTCGACGGGACAACCGGCGGATGCGGGAAGGGTCCGCCGGCACATCGAAGAAGTCCTCGCTGCCACCGCAATCGGTGCATCTGCCCTTCGAGTGCGTGGCGCCTTCGGGTTTGTTGTCGGCACTTCCTCTTCCTTCCGGAAGGGCGACGTCGAAGGCGAGGAAGACCCGGGCACAGCGCCCGGTACCGGGGGCAATCCAAGCGGCGCCGACTGACCCGCGCAAGCAAGTGCGGCGGGGGGCCTGCCTGCGGCAGCGGGGCACGCCCGAGCGGTTTCCCCACGCGATTCTGCCAACGGTCGCCTGCCATACGGCGGTCCCGTGACCTTTGGCCCTACCCGTTTGCCGTGGAGAGTTCGATCCTGGTTCGTGCAGGACGGTGGAGAAGCGACATGCCATCTTGCGGGAGGGGCGGGGTGCCCTGCCCGGAGGAAGGGAGGTGGCCGTGCAAGCTGCAGTCGGCGACAGGATCGTGATCAAGAGCCACCGCATCGGAGAGCCAGACCGGGACTGCGAGGTGCTCGCCGTCCGAGGAGCAGACGGAGGGCCGCCGTACGCGGTGCGCTGGGACGACAGCGGGCAGGAAGGCTTGTTCTTCCCCGGATCCGACGCGACAGTCCAGCACTTCGAGCACGTCACGTCGTGACGCGCCTGGCCTTGGAAGGAGGAAACGTGCAGACGATCGATGCTCTGCGGCGTTCCGGGGTCGGCATCGAGCCCGGTCAAACCATCCGTGAAGCGGCGGCTCTCATGGAGAGTGCCGGGGTCGGCTCTCTGGCCGTCCTGGACGGCACCACGGTGATCGGCATCGTGACCGATCGGGATCTGGTGCGCCGAGGGATGGCGCTCGGACTGCCCCTTGATGCACGGGTCGATGCCGTCATGTCGTCGCGGGTTGTGACGATCAGCGCCGACGCCGACCTTCACGAGGCGTTCTCGGTCTTCCGGACCCACGGCGTGCGGCGGCTTGCCGTCGTCCGCGACGGGGCGTTCGCGGGAATGATCACCGTCGACGACTTGCTGGTCGATCTCGCCGACGATCTGGTGGATCTCAGCCGGCCGATCGACGCCGAGATCCGCGCTGCTTACCACGACGGGGCCGTGCCGGCGACGACCTGAACCGGAACCGTCCGCCATTTCACGGCTTGCGCGCAGGTCGCTGAGGTGGATGGCAGGCGGCTGGATACGGCAAGGGCCCTGCGCCAACATGGTGGCTGATGGCGACGGGGTCGGATGCCACGGAGGGCGGCCAGGTCTACAGGGCCTCGGTCGCGCCCCGCCCAGCGGGCGCCAAACGTGCCCGTCGTCGACTGTGGTGGCCGAGGTCCGCGTTGATGGCCGTGTTCGCGGTTGTCGCCGCCTCCGGTGGCGTGGCCACAGCGAATGGGGCGTGGTCGGCATCGACCGCGGTCCGTGTTGGTGGTCGCACGACGATCCCGCGCGGCTCGTCCCCGTCACAACGTCCCTCTGTCGAGCCCTCCGTCGCCGGCAACCGGTCTGTGGAGCCTGTGACAGTCGGAGGGTTGACGATCGACCCCGCGCCCCGCGGCGCCGGCCCCGCTCCCCTCGGCATGGACCGTGCGGAAGCCCGCGCCTATGCGGGCTTCACCGGTGGCCTTGGCGGCTCGCCGTCCGTCATCTTCGGCTTCGTCACGCTGCGCGGCGTCTCCATGCCGGACGGCGTGCCCGCGCTGGACGACACCGCAGCCTGGGTAGGCGTTGTTCGCTACGTCAACCAGGGCGGCTTCAACTGTCCGGATGAGAGAGGCACGCCGCAATCGGCCCGGCCATTCCAACCGGAGGACCGCGCCGTGATCTTCTACGGCGGCGACGGGCGCGGCGCCGTCCTTTACGACACGGGCGGTACGGCGCCTTGTACCGGAGCTCTCACTGCGCCGACGGTGGCTATCGCCGATGCCCTCGTGCCGGTCCGCTGGCATCAGCAGGGGCCGCCGGGGCTGGCCACCACCATCAGCTACCGGGCGCCGCTGTGCGCCGTCCAGATAAGTGTCGGCGCGAATGGGAATGCCAAGACGGGCATCAACACGGTCACCGTCGTCGTCGCGTTCCCCTTCGCCCGTTCAGGCTGCGCCGCCGTGAAGACCTTCACGACAACGGTGCGTGTGTACCCGGTCTCGGTAGGCCCTGGAGCACCTCCGGCACCCACGCATGTCGTCCTGGTGCCGAGCGTGTGGCCCGACTTTGTCCCTGCCGTCTTGGTCGGGCCCATCCCTTCCGACTGACGGTTCCTCGCCGGTTCCCACCGGCGCCGGGGCAGGCGACGAAGGACGGACCCGATGTGAGCCGCCGCAGGAGGCAGAGGCGAAGGACGTGGCCGAGGAAGCCCGTTCGCGCTCGCGCATCGTGGCGACGCCGCCGCGCGTCTCCTGACCACAGCCAGTGCCGTTGGGGCGCACCGACGCGACGACACTTGAACGCAAGAAGTGGCTTGTGGCGGGATGCGCACCCCCTGCCTTGAGGCCCTAGCTGGACAGCCACGGCAAGCCGAGCTCTGATCGCAGAATCGCGATCGCCGCAGCTTTGGATGTCTCGTCGCGTTGAAACTGCAACTTCCATGACGAGAAGTGAAGGGTGCCGAGGGAAGAGAGCCTGCTGAGATCGGTCGATATCGCCGATGCCGCAGCAATGACATCGTTGAGGTCGGCCGCCGCAGGTGGGTACGCCCGTGCAAGGGCCCGAAGATGTGGGACGGCACGCGATATCGCCGCGACGACCGGGCGGGCGTCAACGGTCATGTCGACATTCGTCGTGCGAGCGGTCCAATTGTTCATCTTGTTCTGAAGTGTTGTTGCTGCGGCACTCACGGGCCGTGAAATCGACAGAAAGCGTTGCGCTGCTTGATGTTTCGTCAACGAAGACCCCACCGAGAGCGTGTTGCCGGAGTTGGCCGTCTCTGAACCGGAGCCGTTCGATCCACTTGGCGCCGTCCCGACAGAACATGCCGACGCGATCACCGCCACGCAGAGCAAAGCGAGGAGTGGCGGTGATCGGAGCCATGCCCCATTCCTCGAATGCGAGCCTTCAGGTCGCGCGCGCGTGGCGACGGCAACGACTCCCAACGGGCCGTCACGGACCTCCTGGCCCGGGAGCAGCGGAGTGATGCCCACCTTCTCGGTCATCCCAACGTTCGGCTCCACCCATCTCTCCCAATATCGGGCTCGGTGCCCAAGACGCTACAAACGCGACTGCGCGTCGGCAATGGCACCTGAGAGCTCTCGGAGCTGGCGAGCCTGAAGGTGTCTTCGACGGCTGGCAGGGCTCCCCTACCATGGCTTGGAGTGGATAAACGCTGGAAGATCCGCTTCGCTCGTCGCCGTCGCACTCCGAGTAAGGGGGACGGGGCGGCGTCCGCTGCTGAGGCAGCCGGCGCGCCGGGAGACCGCACCACCCCTCGCCCACCGGATTCTGAGGCGGGCGGCTCGCTGCAGCCCGCACCGACCGGTCCGCGGGAGCGCCATATCGCGGGCATTGGACAGTGGAGGCTCGCTCCCGAGGGTCACAGCCTGGTGGCTCGGACGCGCGACTGGCTCTTCGGCATGGCGGAACCGGGTCGGGCTCAACCGGTCCGGCTGCCCGAGCCCGAGGAGCGCGCCGTCTACCGGATCCTCAACTTCGCGCTCCGTGCCGGTGGACTGATGCTCAGCAGCGGTGCCGGCACCATCGAGGTCGAATCGATCATCCTGGAACTCACCGCGGCCTGTGGCCTACTGCACTGTGAGGTGGACGTGACGTTCACCTCGATGACGGCCTCTTACATACGCGGGGACGACGTCGAGCCCGTCACCACGTTGCAGGTCGTGCGGCACCGTCGCGTCGACTACTCCCGGCTTGCCAACGTTTACGCGCTGCGGGCCGATCTCGTCGCCGGGCGGATCACTCCGGACGAAGCCTTGGCCCGGCTCGATGCCATCGTGGCCGGCACCAAGGCGCGCCGGCGCACCTTGGTGGTTCTGAGCTGGGCCGGGATGGCGGCGGCGTTCACCGTGCTGCTCGGCGGTGGCGTGCTCGTCGCGGCGGTCGCCTTCGTGTCGACGTCGGTTGTCTACATGGCCAACTTGTCGCTGGCGCGTCGGGCCATTCCAGATTTCTTTCTCTCGGCGTTCGGCGCCGCGGTTGCGACGATGTTTGCGACGGTGCTGGTGGCGGCGAATGCCCCCGCGACGGCGTCGTTGGTCGTCGCGGGAGGGATCATGGTGCTCGTCCCTGGCTACGCGCTGGTGGCGAGCGTGCAGGATGCGCTTACGGGCTTCCCGATCAGCGGCTCGGCGAGAGGCCTCGAAGTCCTGCTCACGGCTACGGGGATCATCACCGGCGTTGCGGGTGGTCTGTACCTGTCGATCACGCTCGGGGTGCGGGTCCATCTGCAGTCCGTGCAGCTCCTGCCCGTCGTCCACGTGCCCGTGCAGGTGGCAGCTGCGGGCGTGGCAGCGGCTCTCTACGCTGCGGCCACGTCGGTACCGCGGCGCTCGATCCCGTGGGCGGGGATCGCCGGAGCCATCGGTTGGGGAACGTTCCTGGCGTTGCGCCACGGCGGCGGATCCCTCATCTTCGCGACGGCCGTGGCTGCGGTCGTCGTCGGCGCTCTCGGCAACGTGTTCGCCGGCCGGCGGCAAACCCACCCGTTCCTCTTCGTGGTTCCCGGCATCATGCCCCTCGTGCCCGGCCTGACCATCTACCAGGGCATGTTCAACCTGTTCACAGGAGAGAACGGAGGCGGACCGGCAACGCTGTTTCGTGCGCTCGGCATGGGGCTCGCCATCGCCGCCGGCGTCACCTTTGGCAACATGGTGATCAAACCCCTGCGCCGGCCGCGTCCCCCCCTATAGGGGAGAGCGACCTCAAAGGCGCGCACCGCCTTCTTCCATCGCGGTGCCGGCCAGTTGACGGCCGCCATCGCTGCGCTCGCAGCCGGCCTGAGCACCGTCTTGGCCGGAATGGGCGACAGCGGCGGCGGCTTCCCTACATGCTTCTCACGACCCGCGCCGGAACCCCGGCCACGAGTGTCGCGGGAGGGACGTCGTGCGTGACGACAGCACCGGCGGCGACGACGGCGCCTGCTCCCACGCAGACGCCGGGCAAGACAGTTGCCGCCGCCCCGATCCACACGTTCGTCTCTATCGTGATCGGTTGCACTGTGATGTATAAGCGCCGCTTGTCCGGCTCCACGGGATGGCCGGCAGTGACCAGGTTGACCTTGTGGGCAATCATGACTTCGTCTGCGATGTCGATGGCGCCATGGCCTGTGAACGCACAGTCCGGGCCGATGAACACCGCCCGGCCAACACTGATGTTCCAGCCATAGTCGGTGTAGAAGGGAGGAATGAGTGTGAACTTGTCCCCGGCCGGCTTGCCGATGAGCTCCTCGAACGAACTTCGGATCGCATCCGGCTCGCCCATGTGGTGAGCGCTGATCCCGGCGGACATCCGGGTCGCGACCTTGACTCGTTCGACGACTGCTTGGAACTCAGGCGACTTGACGCCGATCAGTCTCTGTTCGTGCATGCCGTCATTCATCCTCGCGAATCCGGTGTGATCGCGGAAGCATACTGATGCGAACTCCATCCCCCGGCGGGCTTCCGCAAAGGGCTGCGCCCGCGCGATGACAAGCCACCGGCGGGCCCACTCCACCCGTCATTCTCGTCGAATCCGAGGGTCCGTGGGCCAGTGCACACGTCCGACAAATGCTTCATTCTTCGGGTTCGATCCGAGGAGGTCATCGAGGAGCTCGGCGTACGTGGCGATCAGGTCCCGAAAACACTCATCGACCGGACGGCGAGCGACCGGGCCCCAGGCTGAGAGCCTGGGTCGGCATCGACAGCCCGCGAGGGCTGCGGACAGCCCCACTCGTTCCCGCGGAACTTCGCGCTGCCCACAAGGTGCCTCGCCCGTTCGCCCGCACATCTTCTGTCGGCGGCGCCTCCGGTCCCGTCTACGCTTTCTTTATTGCCGTCTGACACGAGACCGGCCAGCCTCCAGCAGAGAAGAACCCTTGAGCCCCACTCGTCCAGACCTACGCAACCTCGCCATCATCGCCCACGTCGACCACGGCAAGACGACGCTCGTCGACGCCATGCTCTGGCAATCCGGCGCCTTCCGGGCCAACCAAGACGTGGCAGAGCGGGTCCTGGACTCGATGGACCTCGAGCGCGAGAAGGGCATCACCATCCTCGCCAAGAACACCGCCGTGCACCACGGTGGCGTCAAGCTGAACATCGTCGACACTCCGGGCCACGCCGACTTCGGCGGGGAGGTCGAGCGGGCCCTCAGCATGGTCGATGGCGTCCTCCTCCTCGTCGACGCCTGCGAGGGCCCGTTGCCCCAGACCCGTTTTGTCATGCGCAAGGCCCTCGAGAAGGACCTGCCGGTCATTCTCGTCGTGAACAAGATCGACCGCACGAACGCCCGCCCGAAGGAGGTGGTGGACGAGATCTACGAGCTGTTCTTGGACCTGGACGCCAGGGAGGATCAGATCGAGTTCCCGATCATCTACTGCGATGCCCGGGCCGGACACGCATCCTCGACGCCGTCCGAACGAGGGACCGACCTCGAACCACTGTTCCAGGCCATCCTCGCCCACATTCCGGCGCCGACGTTCGACGCCGATCACCCCCTGCAAGCCCTGGTCACCAACCTCGACTCTTCTCCCTACGTCGGACGCCTGGCCGTGTGCCGGGTCCACAATGGGACGCTGCGGCGGGGCCAGACGGTGGCATGGTGCCGGGTGGACGGGTCGATCGAGAAGGTCCGTGTCACCGAGCTGTACGTTACCGAGGCCCTCGACCGAGTCGATGCCGAGGAGGCAGGGCCAGGCGAGATCGTCGCCCTGGCGGGCCTTCCCGAAGTGACGATTGGCGAGACGCTCTCGGATCCGGAAGATCCCCGGCCCCTGCCGGTCCTGATGGTCGACGAGCCGAGCCTCGGCATCACCCTGGGTGTCAACACGTCCTCGCTGGCCGGAAGGGAGGGCACGAAGCTCACCGCGCGGCTGATCAAGAGCCGGCTCGACGCCGAGCTGATTGGCAACGTGGCCATCCGAGTCCAACCGACGGAACGCCCCGACAGTTGGGAGGTGCAGGGCCGGGGCGAGCTGCAACTGGCGGTCCTGGTGGAGATGCTCTGCCGGGAAGGCTTCGAGCTCACTGTCGGCAAACCCCGGGTCGTCACCCGGTTGGTCGACGGCGCGGTGCACGAGCCGATCGAGCAGGTGTCGATCGACGTCCCCGAGGACTACTTCGGTGTGGTCACCCAGCTGATGGCTCTGCGCAAGGGGCGCGTTGTGCAGGTCGTGAACCACGGGACCGGATGGGCACGTCTGGAGTATCGCGTTTCGTCCCGTGGATTGATCGGGCTGCGCACCGAGTTCCTCACCGAGACGCGAGGGACGGGCGTCCTGCACCACGTCTTTGACGGCTACGAGCCTTGGCAGGGAGACCTGCGCACTCGACCGACCGGATCGCTGGTGGCTGACCGTCGTGGCGTCACGACCGCCTATGCCCTGTTGAACCTCCAGGAACGGGGGAGTCTGTTCGTGGGCCCCGGAGTCGAGGTGTACGAGGGGATGATCATCGGTGAGAACGCCCGGGCTGACGACATGGATGTCAACCCGACCAAGGAGAAGAAGCTCACCAATGTCCGATCGTCGACGGCGGAGGAGCTTGTCCGCCTCATCCCGCCCCGGCGCTTGTCGCTCGAGCAGGCCCTTGAGTTCATCCGCGAGGACGAGTGTGTCGAGGTGACGCCGCAAGGAGTGAGGCTGCGCAAGGTCATCATTGACGCGAGGGAGCGGGGGCGGAAGACGGCCAACGCGAAGCGTCAGCACCTCGCCGCAGACTGAAAGCACGTCCTTGACATTCGGCACGCGGCGACCTGGTCGGCCGTGGCCCCCAGCTCAGGGGCCAGGTGTAGCCGTCACCACTTGAACTCGCCCAGCGCGCACGAACGTGAGGAGATCCGCGTAGGGATCGAAGCAGACGAGTCGCAGCGAGCAGTGGCCCGCCGGCTCGGTCGTTCAGCGTCGACGATCACGAGGGAGGTCAGTTGCAACGGCGGCCGACACCGGTACCGGGCGACGGCCGCAGACCGC
>JAJZBS010000074.1 GCA_021851885.1 Actinomycetes bacterium
GAGCTCTTTCACCCCACCGACGTCTCGGTAGATGCGGCGGGGGGCCTCTTCATCGCCGATAGCGGCAATAGCCGGGTTCGTGAGGTCGCGGTCGCCCGCGCGCGTGCTAAGCCGAAGTTACGTCCCTTGACGTAGGTGTTTCGGCTCTCACCTGGGGATTCTGTTTGATGCGCCGGATTGTTCTGGCTACAAGAGCTTGAGGGGCACCGGTGCACTGAGCAGTTCGAAGGCTCGGCGCTGGGTAGGGGTAGGCGTGGCGAGGAGCTGAAACTCACTCGTGGTCCCGGTGGTGGTTCGCATGGTGTTGCGCGTCTGTTGGCGATCAACGAATCTCGCGATCGATGATCACGCCATCTCGCGTTCTGTGATCACTGAAAGTCGCGGTTGAGGTCGAACCCCGAGCCGGCAACCACCAGCGTCTCGCCGGCCAAGCTGGCCCGGAGCGCTTCGAGGGCAGCAGCCGGCAAGGCCGAGACATTGCCCAGCGTCTCGTGGCGGAACTTTCCCTCCGCTCGAAAGCTGCGGCGCAACAGGTGCGAGACCGACTCCCGGTCCTCCCCTTAGACGGAACCAGGTGCGACAGGCGTTTCGGACTAGCCGCTCTGACTAACGGCGGTGGCAAAGACGATGACACTGTCGTAGAAGTGCCCTGTGACGGAGTCGAACGCGCCGCCGCAGGTGACAAGACGCAGCTCGCGTCCGGGCACCGCTCCGTAGACGAGCTGCGTCGGGAAGTCGGTCTTGGCGACCTGGAGTGAGCGCGTCACCCGGAAAGTCGTGCTCCCGCCGGTCGGGAGCGTCACGACGACGCGGTCGCCTGGACGCAGGTCGGCCAGGCGGTAGAACACCGCCGGCCCGCCTATTGAAGAGATGTGCCCCACGACGACCGCCGCGCCGGGATCGCCCGGAAACGGTCCTCCGGACCACCATCCGGCTTGGGTGAACGAGGTGGGGACCTGGAGGGTGCCATCGGGATTGAGCCCGAGGTCGACCACGGGGGCGTCGACTCCGATGGCCGGGATGATGATGCGCACGTCCCCCGGCAGGAGCCGGGGTGTGCCCGTGCTGGACGCGACGGAGGTGCCCGGGCCGGCGGAGGGGATTGGACGCCCCGGGGGGGTGGTCTCATCGCCAGCTGTCGATTGCTGCGCAAAGCCCTGAGCACTCTCCGGCGTGCCTGCCGGACGAGCGAAACTGACGATCCCGCCGATCACAGAGGCGCTTCCGAGGAGCAGCAGCGCCGGGACGACGGCTCTGCGGGCAAGCACCTGCCGACGCATCTTGGCCCGACCCCCGCTCCGCGCTCAGCGATGTCTAGCCGACACGAGCTCGGCGCCGGCGAAGGAGAACCGCGATGCCGACCGCAAGCGCTCCGAGAAGGAAGAGGACACCTCCGAGGAGGAGCCGACCACCGGTACCAAGACCGGTGGCGGCCACACCGGTCTGGGGGGCACCGACCGGCAGGGCAGAGACGGTCACGACCTCGGAGCTGCAGGCGCTCGTCGCCGGGGCGTTGTCCGCGTCACCTGAGTAGGCGGCCTGGATGTAGTACGTGCCTGCCGCGGAGAGGAAGAATGACGGCGAGTCGGGCACGGTGCCGCTTGCCACGGCCACCGTGCCGATCGACGCCGCGACGTTGGTGCAAGCATTATCGGAGTACGCCGTGAAGGTGACCGTCCCAGCGGCGCCGGAGGTCGCTCCCTGCAAAGTGGCCGCGTCGTGGAGGGGCGTGCCGACCTCCACGGCCGTCGCGGAGAGCTGCGTGGTGACCGTGGAGGTGGCCCGTGAGATCGTGAGCTCCTCACAGGTGCTCGGTCCGCCGATGTAGTTTCCGTCTCCTGAGTAGGTGGCCTGGAACGCGTAGGGCCCGCCACCGGCGGCCAGCGGGCCCTGCTTCGCCGAGTCGGGGACCGAGCCATCGGAGGCGAGGTCGACGACCTCGGGGGTGCCGACGACGGTGCCGGTGGTGCAAGTGCCCGACTTGTAGAACGTGTATGTCACCTTCCCCGTGGGCGCCGGCAGATTCTGGCGGCTGATCGCAGCGCTGTCATAGACCGTGGCGCCAGTGGCCAGGGCACTCGTCACGGCCTTGCCGGTTGTTGCGTCGTAGATCGTCGTGGTGACAGACGTCGTCGCCTTGGCGGTCTCAAAGGGCTCACACGGGCTCACCGCACTCACGTAGTTCGCATCGCCGGAGTAGCTCGCTTGAAAGGCATACGGGCTCTCGGACGCGGTGAGCTGCCCTTTGATTGACGAGTTGGGAACCGAGCCGCCGGCGTCCAGATTAACGACCTCGGGGGTTTCGAAAAGGACTCCGGTGGTGCAGTCACCAGTGGAGTAGAAGGTGAATGTCACCGTGCCGGTGGGCAGGACGTCCGTGCTGTGGGTCAGCGATGCGCTGTCGTAGACGTGGGAGTCAAGGGGGACCATCGCCCCGATCACCGCACCGGTCGTGGCATCGTGGATGGCCGTCGCGAGCGAGGTGTCGCCCTTGGCGACGCTGAAGGGCTCGCAGTCGCTCGCACCGCCGACGTAGTTGCCGTCGCCGGAGTAGGTCGCCTGGAAGGCGAAGGGGCCTTCGTCGGCAGTGAGCGGCCCGCGGTTGGCCGAGTTGGGCACTGTCCCGCCGCTCACCGAGACGACGTCCGGGGTGCCGACGCCGGTTCCGGTCGAGCACGTGCCAGCGCGGTAGAAGATGTAGGTGACCGTCCCGGTCGGGACGAGGGGGGTCGGATGGGCGATGGCTGCGGCGTCATAGACGGTCCCACCCAGCGGTAGCGCACCGCTGAGGAGGGTCGCGGTTGTCGCGTCGTAGATCGTCGTGGTGATAGACGTCGTGCTCCTGGCCACCGAGAAGGGCTCGCAGTCGCTCGCACCGCCGACGTAGTTGCCGTCGCCGGAGTACGTCGCCTGGAAGGCGTAGGGACCGTCTGCTGCAGTCAGCGGCCCCTGCGTGGCCGAGTTGGGCACCGTCCCGTCGGCGTTCACAGTGAGGACCTGGGGGGTGCCAACGGCGGACCCTGTGGTGCATGCGCCCGACTTGTAATAGGTGTAGGTAAGCGTTCCCGTCGGCTCGAAGGACTCGGAGTGGCTGATCGTGGCCGTGTCGTAGACGCTCGATCCGATACCGACAGACGTCGTCAGTGGCTGGTTGGTCGCGGCGGCGTAGATGACGGTGGCCACCGTCGCGATGCCCTGCCCGACGTCGAACGGCTCACAGTCGCTCGATCCTCCGAGATAGTTCCCGTCGCCGGAGTAGGTCGCCTGGAAGGCGTAGGGACCGTCGGCAGCCGTGAGAGGCCCGTGGTTGGCCGAGTTGGGCACCGTCCCGTCAGCGTTCACGGTGACGACCTGGGGCGTGCCGATGGCGGTTCCGGTCGTGCAGGATCCGCCGGCGTAGAAGGTGTAGGTGACCGTTCCAGTCGGTGTGGGGCCGACGGCGCCACGGGTGATCGTCGCCGTGTCGTAGACCGTCGCGTCCAAAGCAACCGACGTTGTGACCGGGGTG
Source organism: Actinomycetes bacterium (assembly GCA_021851885.1). Lineage (GTDB taxonomy): Bacteria > Actinomycetota > Acidimicrobiia > Acidimicrobiales > JAMCQF01 > JAJZBS01. The sequence continues at coordinate 3,509 of JAJZBS010000074.1, forward strand.
TCCGTCGCGGCGTCGTAGACAGTGGTCGCGATGGTCGGGGAGTTCTTGGCGACCGAGAAGGGCTCGCAGGAGCTCGTCGCGGCAAGGTCCCGGGCGTCGCCGCTGTAGACAGCCTTGTAGCTGTAGTCGCCGGCCAGCGGCGTAAAGGCGGTGGAGTGGGGGGTCACCGCGTTTGTGACCGTCACGGTCTCGGCCACCGGGGTGCCCGAGCAGGTGAGGTTCGTATAGCGGCTGTAGGTGACCGTTCCTCCAGCCTTCGCCGAGGCGTCGGCGAAGGCCGCCGTGTCGTAGACAGAATCACCGAGAGAGACCGTTCCGGTCATGGGCGCTCCGTTGTCGTAGACGACGGTGGAAATCGACGGGGTGAAGTAGATGGCGGAGGTGGCAAGTTGGGCGTCTTGACTTCCGACAGACGAGCCGTCGAGGGTGTCCATCGCCATGTGGAACGATGACCCGCTGATCGTCGCCGCGGCGTTGCCGATGCCCCAGTTCTGCTCGCTCGCGATATGGCCGGCCCAAGCGAAGACGATCGAATCACTCGTAGCGATGTTTTCGGGCACCGTGAACGTGACTTCGACGTCGCTATAGCAGTTGCTGCCCCCAGAGGCGACGTTCTGGCTCGGGTAGGTGACTCCGTCAATCGTCGATCCGGCGGGCCCGAACAGGTCGATCGCACCAGGCACCTGGGCGCCGGCGAAGGTTCCCGGCGAGCTCCCGCAGCTCTCCTCACCGCCGGCTCCCGTCATCTGGACCGCCGGGAAGGCCATTGACGCCTGGGGAGTCGTCGGAGTACATGGCCATGGGAAATCGCCCGAGGAAACGAGGTCCGAGCACGGGTTGGCATTGTTGGCGTTGATGATCGTGGAGCCGCTCGCAGTTGGTGCCGACGATGTCGTCTCCGTCGCGTCGTATGAGCCGAGGTAGTCGAAAGCGTGATGGCCACTGGTTACGGTGTCGAAGTGGAGAGCGAGCGTGTGTGGCGAACCGGAGTTGATGCCACCGACGTCGATGCGGTAGGCGACGAAATCGCCTTCACGCCAGTGGGACTTCGCTCCGTTCGCGTTGCCACTCTGCCAGTTCTTGTACGAAGTGCTCGCCCCCCCGTTGACGCCGGGAATGGCCACGCTCACGGCTGCCAGGTTCGATCCGACGCACGGCTCCGGGGAGATGGGGGGACCGATCGTGCCGTTCTGGCACTGCTCGAGTGAGGCCGACGGCCCCGCCGCGGCCGCGGGACCTGTCCCGGCGGCCAGGATGACGACGGTCGCCGCGAGGAGGAGGGTGAGGGCAACGCCAGTCGTTGCAGTGGCGCTTGCCCGGGCCCGAAGGCGGGCTTGCAAACCAACGTAGGGGGGCATCACGGGCAACCTCCTGCACGACATATCCTGGGACGAGAAGCAATGGAACCAGCTCGACGGCCGCGCGAGTTGATCTCAGCATCGGCCATCGGGAGCGCGTGATCTAGGGCCGAATGTCACATCGCCGTGGCGGGGACAACCGGCGGCCCGGAAGCGGGCCCCCCGGGGGTGCCGAAGGGGACTTGGGCCGGAAGGGCCTCCGGCTGGACGGCGCCCGCTGGATACGGTCACAGTGGAGGTGCAATGAGCTTCAACCTCGCCACGATCCTGCGCGAGCCGCGCAAGGCCCATCCGGACAAGCCGCTGTGCCACGTGGCCGGGCTGTCCTTCACCTATGCCCAGGTCGACGAGACGTCAGGGCGGGTCGCGCGCAGCTTGCTCGACCTCGGCCTGCATCGTGGTGACAAGGTGGCCGTCCAGCTCCCGAACCTCCCGCACTTCCTGTTCACCTATTTCGCCATCTTGAAGGCGGGCCTCGTGATGGTGCCGTTGAATCCGCTGCTTCGGGCTCCAGAGGTCGCCTACCACCTCCAAGACTCCGAGTCCCGGGTCCTCATTACCTTCGAGTCGTTCGCCGAAGAGGCCTTCAAGGGCACCCTGGGCATCGAGAACCTGGTGACCTATGTCGTCAACTTGCCGGGCAACGACCAGCGTCCCGAGGGGACGCGCCATTTCGATGAGCTGTACTTCGCCGAGGAGCTAACCGATCTCGAGCCGACTGGACCCGATGACACAGCGGTCATCATCTACACGAGCGGTACGACGGGGAAGCCGAAAGGGGCCGAGCTCACTCACTTTCAGCTCTATATGAACTGTACCGTCGCGGGGGACTTGTTCGGCATCCGCGAGGACGACATCGGGGTCGCCGTCCTGCCGATGTTCCACGTCTTCGGCTTGTCTAGCGTTCTCAACGTCGTCGTACGCTATGGCGGGTCCTTCGTGTGCATCCCGCGCTTCGGCGCTGCACAAGTACTCGATGCGATTGAAACGTACCGCTGCACGATCTTCTTGGGCGTGCCGACCATGTACGTCGATCTGCTGCGCGCGGATCTGTCGGGTCGGGACCTCTCGTCGCTGCGCGTCGGGGTGTCCGGGGGAGCCGCCCTGCCGGGCGAGGTGATCAAGGAGTTCGAAGCGAGGTTCCCCGGAGTCGTCATCCTCGAGGGCTACGGGCTTTCCGAGTCGGCGAGCACGACGACCTTCAACTTCAGCGCCAAGGAGCGGAAGGTGCTCTCGATCGGCAAGCCGATCTGGGGTGTGGAAGTGCGCATCGTCGACGACGACGACACGCCGCTTGCGGTGGGGGCGGACCATGTCGGCGAGATCGTGGTACGGGGCCACAACGTGATGAAGGGCTACTACAAGAACCCAGCCGCGACGGCCGAGGCGATGCGCAACGGTTGGTTCCATACGGGTGATCTCGCCTACCAGGACGAGGATGGGTACCTGTTCATCGTTGACCGAAAGAAGGACCTTGTCATCCGGGGTGGTTATAACGTCTACCCCCGGGAGGTCGAAGAAGTGCTCTACACCCACCCGAGCGTCGAGGAGGCGGCCGTCGTCGGGCGGCCGGATGAGAAGCTCGGCGAGGAGGTCGTGGCCTTCGTCGTCCTCCACGCCGGTGCGGCGACCTCGCCGGAAGAGCTCATCGCCTTCTGCAAGGAGCGCGTCGCGGCCTACAAGTACCCGCGTGAGATCCACTTCCTCGACGAGCTGCCGAAGGGCCCGACCGGCAAGGTCCTCAAACGGGAGCTCCGTCCCGGCTGACACGGGGCGAGAACGGCAGGGCGCCTGGTGCACGCGTGGGTTGTTGACCATCCGGGTCCGATCGACTCGAGCCCTCTCGTCCGCATCACGCGTGACGACCCGCAGCCAGGACCGGGGCAGTTGCGCGTTGCCGTCCGTACCTGCGGGGTTTGCAGGACAGATCTGCACCTGGCGGAAGGTGATCTCGCTCCCCGGCGGGCACGAGTCGTCCCGGGCCACGAGGTGGTCGGGGTCGTGGACGCCCTGGGGCCGGGGACGGGGGGCTTCCGCGTCGGCGACAGGGTCGGCATCGCGTGGTTGCGTCGCACATGTGGGATCTGCACGTACTGCCGCAGGGGCCAGCCAAACCTATGCAGCGCTCCGCGCTTTACGGGCTGGGATGACGACGGCGGGTACGCGCAGTACGCACTTGGCGAAGCGGCATACACCTACGGCATCCCGGACGCCTTCGACGACACCGAGGCTGCCCCGCTGTTGTGCGCCGGCATCATCGGCTTCCGCGCACTGCGGCGCAGCCGGCTTCCCGAGGGGGGACGGCTCGGAATCTACGGCTTCGGCGCGTCCGCCCATCTCGCGGCCCAGATCGCCCTCGCCGAAGGGGCGACCGTTCATGTGGTCACGCGCTCCGGAGCCGGACGTCGTCTCGCACTGTCCCTCGGCGCCGCGTCGGCCTGCGACGCCCCCGACACGCCGCCGGAGGCCCTGGACGCTGCGATCCTGTTCGCCCCGGCAGGCGATCTGGTCCCCGTCGCCCTGCAGGCACTTGATCGGGGTGGAACCTTGGCCGTCGCGGGGATTCACCTCAGCGAGATCCCGCCCCTCGACTATGCCCGGGACCTGTTCGAAGAGCGGACCTTGACGACCGTCACAGCGAACACGCGTGCGGACGGCGACGACTTCTTGGCGCTCGCGGCGAGGATAGGGGTGCATGTGACGACCACGCCGTACGCCTTCGGCGAAGCCGGTGCCGCTCTGAGCGACCTGGCGCACGACCGTGTCGAAGGGGCGGCCGTGTTGGTCGCCGAGCCGGCTCCCCGGTGACGCCTCGCGAGGGGGAGCCCCGGGGTCCGGGCTGCGCGCGAGTCGGGCTGGTCGTTCGCCGCAGTGTGTACTCTGTCGCATGCCTGGCGCCGGGAACGGAATGACCGCTGCCCACACGGCCCGGGCGCTCCACGATGCAAGCGACGAGCTGCGGGTCTCCGAGCTGAGTGTCGTCTTCGGTGGGCTCGCTGCGCTCGACGGTGTGTCCCTCAGTGTGGCCAAGGGCGAGATCGTCGGTGTCATCGGCCCGAATGGAGCCGGAAAGACCACCCTGTTCAACGTCATCTGCGGCTTCGTACGTCCCGAGACCGGGACGATCACCTTCCGCAACAAGCCGCTGCGACACCACCAGCCCCATGACCTCGCCAAGCTCGGGATCGCGCGCACTTTGCAGGGGGTGGGGCTGTTCCGGGGCCTGACGGTGGTCGAGAACGTCGTCGCAGGAGCCCAGAGGCGCGTCCGCGCCGGCATCGTATCGGCCGTCATCGGGGGCTGGCGATCGAGCCGCGAAGAGATGGCGTTGCGGCGGCGGGCTCTCGCAATCCTCGAGGAGATGGACCTCGACGAGCACGCAGACCGCTTCCCGGCCGCGCTGCCCTACGGCATCCAAAAGCGGGTGGCCCTGGCGCGCGCCCTGATGAGCGATCCGGACCTTCTCCTGCTGGACGAGCCTGCGAGCGGGCTATCCGAGCACCAGATGGACGACCTTGGCTCAATGGTCCGCGAGCTCCGATCGCGCATGGGGGTTCTTCTCGTCGAGCACCATATGGATCTCGTCATGTCGACGTGCGACCGCATCGTCGTGCTCAACTTCGGAAGAGTGATCGCGGCGGGGACGCCGGCCGAGGTGCAGCGCGATCCGGAGGTGACGACGGCCTACCTCGGTGAGGACGTGTCCGCTGTCCATCAAAATGCCGGGGACGACGGCGATGCTTGAGGTCGAAGGGGTATCGGTGCAGTACGGCGCTGTCAGGGCGCTCGAGGATGTTTCACTGACGGCAGAAGTCGGCGCGATCACGACGATTCTCGGCGCCAATGGGGCCGGCAAGACGACGCTCTTGCGGGCAATGAGCGGCCTCGTCCATCCCCGCCGGGGGACCATCCGCTTCGACGGGAGGGTGCTCACCGGGAGGTCCGTCGAGCAAGTCGTACGGGCAGGCATCGCCCATGTGCCCGAGGGTCGAGGCGTCATCGAAGAACTGACCGTCGAAGAGAACCTCCGGCTCGGTTCCCTCATCCTCGGATCTCGTAGCGCTCAGAAGGCTGTGATCGCCGAAGTGCTTGAGCTGTTCCCACCATTGCGGGACGCTCGCAACAGGTACGCATCCTCCCTGTCGGGAGGAGAGCGGCAGATGCTCGCCATCGCACGCGCCCTCGCGTCCCGCCCGAAGGCACTGCTGCTCGACGAGCCGTCGCTCGGGCTCGCGCCGATCGTCACGGCACGGCTCATGGCGGTGCTGCGGGAGCTGAGCAGATCGGCCAGCCTCACGATCATTCTCGTCGAACAGAACGCGCGTAGCGCGCTATCGATCGCTCAGAGCGCCGTCGTCCTCAATCTCGGTAGGGTGGTCGCCGCCGACACGGCGAGCTCGCTGGCCGCCGATACGAATCTTCGGCACCACTATCTAGGTTTCTGACGAGGACAGACGCATGAACTTCTTCATCAACGTCACCCTCAACGGGATCTCGTCCGGCATGATCTTTGCGGCGATGGCACTTGCCCTGGTGCTGATCTACCGCGCGACGCGCATCGTCAACTTCGCCCAAGGGGCGATGGGGATGTTCACGTCATTTGTCGCCTACAGCCTGCTGCAGCAGAAAGTGGGCTACTGGGAAGCATTCGCCGCGGCCCTTGCCATCGGCATGGTGCTCGGTGTCGTCGTCGAGCGGATCTTCATCCGGCCCTTGCACGGCAAGGCGGAGCTCAACCCCGTGATCGTGACGATCGGCCTCCTCATCGTCTTCGAGGGGATCGCAGGGACGATCTGGGGGAGCACGAACAGAGGCTTTTCGCCGCCCTTCTCGCAAACAGGGCTCCGCGTGGGGCGCACCAGCATCGCCTTCTCGCACTTTGACCTGTTCATCGTCGCGTCGGTCATCATCCTCATGGCCGTGATGCTCGTCCTGTTCCGCTTTACCCGTGCCGGCCTGCGGATGCGGGCAGCTGCCTTCGCCCCGGAGACGGCGCGCCTGCTCGGTGTGCGCGTCGGGCGGGTCCTGACCCTGGGGTGGGCACTCGCTGCCGTCGCCGGGTCCCTCGCCGGGCTCCTCGTTGCGCCGACCACGGCATTCGGTCCCCTCTACATGGACTTCTACCTGGTCTACGGCTTCACGGCAGCCGTCGTCGGCGGGCTCGACAGTCCCGTTGGTGCGCTCGTCGGCGGTCTCATCACTGGCCTGGGCGTCTCCTATGTGGGGGGGTATCTCGGTTCCAGCCTGGAGCCGCTCGGCGCACTCGCCTTGCTCATGGTCGTCCTGATGGCCCGGCCCGAAGGCATCTTCGCCCGCACCGCCGCGCGGCGGGTCTGATAGAGGAGACAGCCGCGATGCCAAAGATCCCGAGACCGCCCAAGTGGTTCCACCTCCCGCGCCAGCCGCTCGTGCGCCATCTGATCCTCGCCATCGTCGCCGCCGGCGGCTTCTATCTCCTGACGAACGACATCCTGAGCACGTACAACACCGTCCTGGTCGGGGAGATCGCCTTCTACGCCATCGCCCTCGGAGGCCTGAGCATCTTGACGGGCGCGAATGGCCAGATCTCCTTCGGGCACGGTGCGCTCATGGCCGTCGGGGCGTACACGGCAGCACTTCTGATGGTGCATACCCACTTCAACTTGGTCCTGGAGCTGCTCATCGCGATCGGGGCTGCTGCGATCGCCGGTGTCATCGTGGGTATCCCCGCAACGCGCCTCAAGGGCCCCTACCTCGCGGGCATGACCCTCATCCTTGCCGTTGGGCTGCCTCTCCTCGGAAACCAGTACGGGAGTGTCTTCAACGGCGACCAGGGCCTCGTCACCACGCCGCCGAGCCCACCGGGCTCTGTGAACCCCGAGCTCTGGCTCACTTGGATAGAGATCCTGGGAGCTCTCGTCATCATGGTCCTGCTCGCGAACCTGATGAAGAGCCGTTTCGGCAGAATGTTCCGCGCCGTGCGGGACGATGAGGTGGCCGCTTCCCTCGCCGGTATCCACGTCGCTCGTACCAAGGTGATCGCTTTCGCAGTGAGCGCCGGGTGCGCCGGGCTCGCGGGGGCGTTCCTCGCGCTCTCCTCCGGTGTTGTCAGCTCGGGTGAGTTCCCCCTGAGCCTGTCGATCGAGATACTGGCGGGGATGGTCCTCGGGGGGGCCGGCACCCTCGTCGGCGCATGGTGGGGAGGCATCGCCCTCGTCTTTTTCCCTCAATGGGCATCGTCGATCTCGAAGGCGGCGGGGCTCGGAACGGGGGGGAATGCCTATCTCGGCACCATCATTTTTGGCGCCGTGCTCGTTCTCGTGATGATGCTCGCCCCCTCGGGGATCCAAGGTGGCTTCCGGCGCGTGGGGTCCTTCGCAGACCGGCGCCTGTTCAGGCCGCGCGGCGGCGATGTTACGAAATCGTTGCAGACGGGCTCCGAGTAGGTCTACGATCCTTCACGTTGGCGTGCCAGCTAGGGGCCGCCGTAACGCCGGGGGAGCCGTTCCAATTCGGGCGGTAAGGGTTGTCCGGCTGGACTGAAAGAGGGGACGCGTGAAGCAAGCGACCGATATCACTGTGCCGTCACAGCAGCGAAGGGCGAAACGGCGGTCACTCAAAGCCGTCGTGGCCGTCGCGGCGATCTCACTGATCGCGGCGGCGTGCTCGTCCAGCCCCTCGTCTAGCTCGTCGACGACGGCGGCCCCCGCGAGCACGCCGGGTGTGACCTCGTCGAGTATCACGCTCGGCGCGACCGTTCCGTTGACAGGGCCGGCAGCCTCCGGATACGACGAGATCGCCCCCGCTATGAACGCCGTTTTCGCGTGGAAGAACGCCCACGGGGGCGTCTACGGACGCAAGATCAACTACATCTACTACGACGATGCGTACAACCCGGCCAGTACGGCGACCCAGACGCGCAAGCTCGTCCTGCAGGACAACATCTTCGCCACGGTCGGTTCCCTCGGGACCCCGACGCAGACGGCAGTGCAGGGATACCTGAACTCGCTCAAGATCCCGCAGATGTTCATCGAGTCGGGCTGCAACTGCTGGAGCGACCCGAAGTACCCGTACAGCTCCGGATGGGAGCCGCCGTACTCGGTCGAGGGCAAGATTCTCGGCTACTACATCAAGAACCACTTCGCCGGTAAGAAGATCGGCTACTTCACACAGAACGACGAATTCGGCCAGGACGTCGTGAAGGGGCTCGACATGGAGATCCCCTCCAGCGACGTCGTGTCACGCCAGACCTATGACCCGACCTCCCTTCTGAGCGGCCCTCCGGCGAACCAGATGGCCGCCCTCAAGGCGGCGGGAGCCCAGGTGGTCGTCTTCGCGACAATTCCCGCAGCGACGTCGCTCGCCATCGGTGCAGCTGAGGGCCTCAACTGGTCTCCGCAGTACGTGGTCGACAGCGTCGGCGCCGACTCGCCGACTGTGGGTCCGCTGCTCTCGATAATCGGCAAGGGCAAGGGCCTGACCGCGAACACGGCGCTCAACGGCACGATCTTCGACGACTACATCCCGCCGGAGGCGGAGACGTCCAATGCATGGGTGCAGGTGGAGGCCAAGCTCCTCAAGGACTACGCGCCGGCGACGTACAACAAGTACGGTCTCGACGGGAACACGGAGTACGGCATTGCCCTCGCCTACACGTTCGTCCAGGCCCTCGAAGCCGCAGGGCCGCACCTCACACGGCAAGGGCTGCTCGATGCGATCGCCCGGGACGGCAAGAACTTCATCACGCCGGGCTTGGTCCCACTGTCGTACTCGAGCACGGTTCACTTCGGCTACGAAGGGGCCCAGGTCTTCCAGTACGAGGCGAGCGCTCCGCAGATCACGGTCCCGTCGGGTTCCTGGATCGGCGGCAAGGCGGTCTCGCCGGTGTACACGACGAGCCCGGGCGCCGGGCCGGTGAACGTGTACTCGGGAACCCCGCCGCCCCCGCCGGCGAGCCTGGTCAACTCGGCCTAGCAATGAAGCGCTCGGGCCACACAACGGCGTGTGGACCGAGGGTCACCCCACAACCAACGAGCGGCACCACGGTGCCACAGGACAAGGGGCCCGAAAGGGCCCCTTGTCTGTTGGGGGCGCCATTCGGCGAGGCGCGCATCTTGGCCGTACAGTCGGAGGGCCGATGGGCGTCATTGACAGGGAAGTCATCCCCGCCTAATCTGCCGCGTGCCGCGCCGTGCCGCGGACGGGGATGAGCCCACCGTGTTGGGCCTCCGCCGTCTTCGCCGTGGCCGGTAATGGATGGAGATGGGTCGTAACCCCGGTAACGGTGGTGCGGCGCTGGTACAAGGGGGTAATTCCTGTGGTGCAGTCGGTGGCTTCGCGGATCAAGTCGCTCGGCCTGGTCCTGGTCGCGATCCTGACTCTCGCCAGCGCGGCGACCGTCGGCCTGGGCGCTGCAGCCGCCTCGGCACAGACACTCGGCTCGCACGGAACCGTAATTCAGCCCCAAGACTGCAGCTTTAGCGGCCAGACGTCGACCCTCGGGCCGCCGCCGGTCATCGCCGGGGTACCGACGTCCGCAGGCGGCAGCATTGCTGTTGCCTGCTCGAACCTGAACACTGCCGGTGACATCGCCCTGATCCAAGCCCAGGCAAGCCCTCTCGTGTTGGTTACGCAGTGCAACGGCGTGCCGTGCACCCAGTCGGGGAATACAGCACAGACCTTTATTTCAGCGTTCGGCGGGGACGTCGACCTCGGCACCGCCAACTGTGCTCTTCCGCCTCCGTCGGGCAGTACATGGAATGTCACCTACCAGGTGCCCCGGCCGTTCACGGGGGGTGGCACTGCGTGCGTTGGCGCCTTCTCGGCGGCGCCGAATGCCGACGCGGCGTGCCCCCCGACGCAGCAGCAGGTCAACGTGGGCCTGGTTGGATGCGCCATGGCCGTCGTCGGTGCCAACACGTCAAGTAGCGCCCAGCTCTACGGGCTTGCCTGGAACAAGTACTCAACCCCCATAGGCGCAACCCCGCAGGCACCGACGCTGCAGCTGGGCGCCAGCTCGGCGGTTGCCGGCGGCTCGGTGACCGTCCAGGACGCGGCGGGCTGCGACCCGAAGACACAGACCTGCCCGTACTGGTGGGGCGATCCTCTCTCGACTGCCCCCTACGCGGGCGGCACGTCCACGGGAACGCTCCCCGTCGCCCTCCCACCGATCAACATGTACTGGCAGTTCTGCCCTTCCACCGCGCCCAGCTGCTCCGAGGTGAGCTCCGGGTCCAGCCAGAACACCTTCGAGGACAATGCGACAAGCCCGGCGGTGACCGTGAAGCCCGCCGTCTATAACTTCAACACCACAACGAGCACCGGCAGCTTCACGTCGTACCCGACGCTCGCTGGCTCGATCCCGATCCCTTCGTCACTCGCGCCAGGTGCATACGTCGTCCACCTCCTCGAGGGCAATCCGTTCGGGACGTTCGTCTCCGGCAATGGTCCGGCGCTGATCCCCGGCACGTCCAGCAAGGCCATCGAGGCGAGCGCCAATCTCACCGTCACGGCCAACACTGCGCCCGAGGTCACCGGTCTCTCGCCGGTCGCCGGACCGGAGGCCGGGGGGACGACGGTCACCG
>JAJZBS010000075.1 GCA_021851885.1 Actinomycetes bacterium
CTGGGCCCAACCCCGCTGGGCCCAACCCCGCTGGGCCGGTCGACATTGCCGGTCACCGGCGGGGCCGGCGGAGTCTGATGCGGTGGCTTTCGGAATCCACCGTCTCGGTGGGTTTCGCGAAGCACACGTGCCGAGCACGACCGCGGCCGGTGCGCCAAGGTCGATGACATATCGGCGGACGAGATGCAGTAGTTCGTCACGCGATCACACCTGGACCCTTGACGTGAAGGAACATCGAATAGCGAGCTTGTCACCAAGTGTTCGAGGGCTCCGGAGGTGAACGATACCTACACGGACATTGCGAAAGTGCCGTCAGGTGCCGAAACGCCATGTTGGGAACCGATCTCCGGTCACGGCGGCCCACCGTTCGTGCACAGGACGTGTGAACGTGGCCACGAAGCCACTCATGTTGCGCGCGCAGAGCGCGAATGGCCGTTGAGCCACCGTCGGAGCCGGATGTATTTTCCCTGGTCACACGGAAACAAGCACGCGCGATGCCAACGCGGGGTTGATCTGAAACGCCCGCATTCGCTAACCTCTGTGCATCTTGAACCTCGACGTGTCTCACCCGAGGGTGGGCACGAGGGACGGTCGCCGTGCAGTGGGCAGTCGGCACGGCTTGTTCAACCGCCTCGTGCCCGCGTGTGCCGCCATCGTGGCGCTTCTGGTGCCGATTGTGCTCCAGGGCCTCGTCGCGCCTGCCCTGTCGCCCGCATATGCGGCAACGGTCCCGACGCAGGCGTCCCTGCAGAGCAAGGCGACGCAGCTGGCAGAGACGATCTTCGGCCAGGCCGGGCAGATCCATGTCCTTGCCGTTCAGGCATCGGATGACGAGGCATCAGCGCTCGCGATCCAAGCGCAGCTGACGTCGGACAACGATGCAGTTGCCGCGGCTCAGCGCGCGATTGCGTCGCGCAGGAAGTTGCTGAGGAACGCGGCCATTAGCGCGTTCGTCCAGCAGGGTTCGGCAAATGGCATCTCGGTGACGCTCGATTCTTCGCAGTCCAACGTCTCGCTCCGGGAGGAGTACCTGACGGTGGCGACCGGCGATGTCACCCAGGCGGTCGGATCTCTACGCGATGCGCAGGAAGCGTACGTGGTCCGCCGCGCCAGCCTCGTCGTGGCGCTGTCGCTTGCCCGGTCGAAGGTGGCGGCGGCCGACGCGGCTGAGCAGGCGCTCCGTAGTGAGGTCGACCGGGAGGTCACGGCGCTGACGTCGGTCAAGGGCCAGCTTGCCGTCCTGGTCGCCCAGGCGAGCGCCAAGGCCCGCCCTGTCCAGGGATTGCCCTCCCCTGCGGGAGTCGTCTCCGTGGCCAACGGCCCGGCATCGACATCCCAGTGGGGCGGTGCGACGCCGGCCGCCTTTGCTGCCCTGCGCCAATGCGAGTCGGGTGGCAACTACGCCGACGACACCGGCAACGGTTACTACGGCGCCTACCAGTTCTCCCTGTCGACGTGGGAGGGGCTTGGTTACTCGGGCCTTCCCAGCCAGGCGCCGCCGGCCGTCCAGGATCAGGCGGCAGAGCGCCTCCAGGCTCAGGACGGATGGGGTCAGTGGCCCGCATGCGCCGCTGAGCTGGGCCTCACCTAGTCGCCGCCGCAACCAAGGGCCAAGGGCCCCCAGCCGGCCCGGCGCCCGCTGTGCGGGGATGTCCGGGGATGTCCGGGGGCGCCCGCTGCCGGAGATACGCCCGGAGGTCAGGAACCCGTGACCGGAGCCTCACGCATCCAGCGCAACATGGCGATCCCGGCCCCGTTTGGCGGGTCGAAGACGGCCCGGACGTGCTCGCCGATGCGGATCGTGGCGGGGTCGACCTCGTTGACGGGGCCGCCTGGGCGGGTAACGAGGTTCGAGACCATCCGCAGCGCGGGATCCTCGTCAAGGGTGACCACGACGACGTTGTAGGGAGCGAGAGCGGCGTAGGCGGGGAGCAGCGGCGGGTGTGCGACGACGAACGACCAGATGGCACCGTTGCCCGAGACCGTGACGAACTGGCGGTGACAGGAGTGGCACCACGGGCACATCGGCCGGGGCGGGAAGCGCAGGCGCTCGCAGCGCGTGCAGCGCTGCACCCGGAGCTCCCCGGCAGCCGTTCCTTCCCAGAACCCGGCATTCTCGTCGTCGATGACAGGGATGAGCATGCCCCGTTCATCTGTGGCCATGCGGGCGACCTCTCAGCTCCGGAGAAGGAGAGCGCTCGTGGGGACGCCCTCCCCCGAGGTGACGAGGCAGACGTCGGCCCCGTCGACTTGGGAGGTGGAGGTGCCCCGGATCTGGCGGACGCCTTCGGTGATCAGGTTGAAGCCGTGGACGTATGCCTCTGAAAGACCGCCTCCGGAGGTGTTGACGGGCAGGGTCCCTCCCAGGGCGATATTGCCGCCTTCGGTGAACGCCGCGCCTTCGCCCCGCTTGCAAAAGCCGTAACCCTCGAGAGACATGAGGACGAGGGGAGTGAAGGCGTCGTAGATCTGGGCGACCTTGACGTCGGCGGGGGACACGTCCGCTCTGTCCCACAGCAGCTGCGCGGCTGTCCACGACGGGCCCCGCAGCGGGTCCTCGCAAAAGTAGTTCGTCATTGTCTGCGACTGCCGGGGAAGGCCTTGGGCGAACGCGTGGATATAGGCGGGCCTCTGTGGGCAGTCGCGAGCGCGTTCGGCAGCGACGACGACGACGGCAAGGGCCCCGTCGGTCTCGAGGCAGTTGTCGTAGAGGCACAGAGGCTCTGATATCCAGCGTGCCGCCAGGTACTCGTCACGGGTCAGCGGGCGGTCGTACATGACCGCGCCCGGATTGCGATTCGCATGGAGCCGGCACGCAAGGGCGACGTTGGCGAGATGGTTCCGGGTCGCCCCGAACTCGTGCATGTAGCGCCGGGTGAGCATGGCGACCTCGTCGACGGGGCGGAGCAGCCCAGTCGGGCGCGTCCAGCGCATAGGGACGTCGCCGGGGGCAGCGATCGGCCGGGTCCAGGGACGGGGGCCAGAACCGCGTTTGCGCGACCGCCAGGCGACGGCGACGCGGGCTTGGCCGGTCGCGACGGCCATGGCCGCGAGCCCGACGACGCCGCAGCCGGCACCGCCTCCGTAGCCGACCTGACCGAAGAAGGTGATGTCGCCAGTCCCGACGTTGCGCGCGAGCTCCACCTCGTCGGTGGCCTCCATCGTGTACGAGCACAGGGCGTCGACCTCGGACGGGGCAATGCCGGCGTCGCCAAGGGCTGCGGTGACCGCCGTCGCGGCAAGCTCGGTCTCCGAGGGATCGAGGTGCTTGGCGAGCGCCGTCTGGCCGATGCCGGCGATGGCCGTCGCGTCCTTCAGGAGGTGGCGTGGCGCAGGCGGCATGGCTGGACGCAGGCTAGTCCTGCCATGCGGTCTCGCACCGGGCTCGCAAGGCTGCGCTCAACAGTGTGTCCCACGGCAGTTCGCCGGCGCGGTGCTCGGCTGCGCCATGTAGCCACATCGCGTTCGTGGCCGACTCGGACGGGACGGTCACAGGTCGAGATCTCGGGGCCGGCGACCGCCAGCCCGACGACCGTTACGGGCCGGAGAGGTCCCCTCCGGATTGGGGCTCTCCCTCGGGACCCGCATTCTCTGCCTCGGGATCGGCATCCACTCGGACATCGCCGCCTTCGTCTTGCCCGGTGTGGCTCTCCTGGCCGGGCCCAGGGCCTGCAGTTGCACCGGGATCGAGAACCCCCAAGCCCCACTCGTGCCCGTCCCACCACCGGAGCTGGCTGCCGGAGCCCGGCGACGGGTCGGCATACCATCCCGAAGGGGACTCGGCGTCACCACCGGGTGGTGCCAGGCCTTCTATGACCAACGGCTTTGCCGGGCGCGGTCGCCGGCGTCGATAGATGACGAAGCCGGTGATCAACAGGACGAGGAGCACCCCTCCCGCGATGCCTCCGGCGATTCCAGCGGTGGAGCTGCTTGCCGGGCGCGCTTGGTTTGCCGCCCTACTCGCCACCTGCTGGGCATGCTGCTCGAGGGCGGCCAAGTAGTGGTACTCGTTCTGCGCGGCCAGCTCCGCCAGGGCCAACGGGGTCTGTTGCGGAGCGCAGCCCGGTTTGACCGAGGCGCAGGCTCCGTAGCCGATGGTCGTGAGCACGAAGTAGCGACGCACAGTGAAGGCGAGTGCGGTCACGTGGATCGCCGCCTTCACCGTTCCGCTGACGGCTCCTGGGATGCCCGGGACCCGCGAAGGGGTGAAACCGCGCGGGTGAGTCGTCGAGATCACCGACCGGGCGAGAGCGCTCGTCGGGAAGTAGACGACGGCCATGGTGATGGTGTCGCCGGATGAAGGCTCGGTCCACTGGCGCTCAAGGCCCGGACAGCCACTCTGGAGGCAGGTGGACTCGATCGATGACGAAGGTGCGTACGGCGCAGGGAGCACCTGGGCGAACACCTCTTGCGTGGTCAGCACGACGCCCGCGTCGGTGGTCCCGGGGGGGAAGGGGACGGCTCCGGGGACCACGGTGCCTTCAATCAGGCTCGTCAAGGGGATCCGCGCGAACTGCGTGCCGGCCAACCTGAAGGCGGCGCCGGTCGGAATGGCGACCGACACGGCCGCCACGAGCTGTGCGACTGCTCGTACGCGCTTCTTGGAGAAGAACGCGAGAAGCACCGGCCGATGATAGCAGCCAAGGTGCTCGATCTACCGGGTCACCGCCGCGTCAATCGGCTCTCTGCCGCGCCAATCGGCACTCTGCCGGGTGCATCAGGCCTCTGCGGGGACCTCGCCGGCCGAACATGCCAGCCGGCTCATCGCTTGCCTGCGGCAGTGCGGCGGAAGCCCAGGATCGACTGGGCAAGAACGAACAGCAGGATGACCAGGACTCCACCGCCGGCCGCCGCCGCCAGCGTTGCGCTCGACGGGGTGCTTGTCGGTACAGGTTGCTTCAGTGGCCGGGTCGCGGCGAACGGGGGGAGCGGGGGCGCGGCGACCCCGCTTTTCGCCGCTTCTGCGGCGGCATACTGGTACGCGCCCCGGGCGATCATCACGATCGGTTGCAGCGTGAGAAGCGGGCCAGTCGGGTACCACCTCGTGTCCTCGACCAGAAGGAACGCCCTCCCGATCGTGAAGGCGATCCCCGTAAAGACATCGGATCCGACAGGGATCTGGCCGCCACGCGAGCCGGGTATCGAGACGACTGAGAACATCCGCGAGTTCTTCGGTTGAAGGGTCGCGAGGACCTGTCGTGCGAGGTCTCCGGTTGGGAAGTTGACGGCGATGATCAGGATGCGGTTCGCACCGTCACGGCTGAGCCACCCTCGCGTGTACGCGGGGCAGCCCGACCTCGTGCAGGCGCGGTCCGCCGCCGGAGAATGAGCCTGTTCCAGGACCAGCGAGCGCACGCCGTTCAGGCCCATCGGCGCTGCTCCCATGCAGGTGGTGGGCGGCATGACCGTGAAGCCGGGTAGCACGGGCGCGATCAAGCTCGCCGGTGGGATGGCCGGCTCCGGGCTTGCCGAGGCCCCGGAGCCGAGAACGCTGCCCAGCGCAGTGACCGCCAGGACGACTGCTGCGACCATCAGCCCGAAGCGCGAACGGGTCGTGCGGGCACGATCTGCACCCGTGCACCGCCCGCTGCGGAACGACATGGGCTCAAGCTACCAGTTGCCCTGGCGTACAGGCCGAGGCGCGCGGGCATTGCGGCGCCGTTGCGGCCTGCGGTATGCGACGTGCCCGGCGTTGTGCGTCCCCGACTCGCGACCGAGAGTGGCATCGGTAAGGATGGAGCGGTGCGCAGGTCCGGCCGTCTCCCACGACGTGGCATCGGTGTCCTATGCGCATCTGTCTTGGCGATCCAGCTCGCCGGGTGCAGCGCCACCGGACCCGGAACCCAAGCGACCGCACCGCTCGCCTCCCCCGGGCGGCCGGCCCGCTTCTCCTTTGGCCTCGCTCCGACCGCGATACGCGTGACCGACGCGGAATCGGCGTTGACGACTCGGGTCGAGAGCTACATACCCGGGCAAGCGAGCCAGCAGGAGACCCCGACGTTCCCCGGCCGGTTCTTCCCTGAGACCGGTCTCGGGAGCGCCTCGATCAGGGTGCCCGAGCACGGGAATGTCTACCAGGAGCCGCTTGTCACCTTCGGCGCAGGCAGCGCCTGGGTCGCGCAGGTGAACCCCTTCGCCTCCGGCGGATCGGCACCTCGTTTCGACCTCGTGCCCTATGCCCGGCTCGGCGCGGCGGCTGCCGTTGGCCCCATGCGAACCGAGATCGCCGTCTTGCTCAATCCCGCCAACTGGCTGGCGATGTTGCGTGGAGCGGCATCCGTCTCCCCGGTGCGGCTCCGACGGCGCGGGACCACGTCGGTCGACCTCGTCGTCGATCTGGAGCGTGCTGCAGCCGCGACAGGCGGATCGAATGGAGCGGCACTGACGTGGCTTGCGTCGTACTGGAGGCAGCCGTCCGTTTCTGCCCAGGTCTCATTGACGGCCGACGGGCGACTCGACCGGATGTTGTTGGTCCACCCGCCACCGGCCGCGAGTGCCGGATCCGCGAGCGCCCACACCTACAGCGTCCCCACCGACGCCGAGGCATGGACGATCGAGCTACATCCGGCAACGACTGAACAGCCGGTCGTCGCGCCTCCGCCCGGCGACGTCGTCGACCTCTCGGCGCTCGCGGCTGGTTGGCACTGCCAGGCGGCAGGTTCCACCGGCCTCACCGCCGCCGTCGTCGCGCGTGCCGCGCAGAGAGTGACCGGGAACATCAGTGCGCAGGGGTGCGACATCGGTGTGTACGTCGGCCCCGGGGCAAACGGGGCGTCGATCGCCGGTGCGACGATAAGCGGAGCCCTGGACCACGCTGTGCTCGTCGAAGGCGCTTCGCACGTCTCGGTGACCGACAACACGCTGAGCTCGAGCGCGGGGGCAAACCTTCTGGGGCATTTCCTCCTCCCCGAGGACAAGGTTGTGTCCCTGGTCGGGACCACGTGGTCCCGGGTCGCCGGGAACACGATCTCTGGATCTCTCGACGGCGGCATCTCCGTCACCGACGATGGGCTCGAAGATCCATCGGCACCGAACCCGGGCCCACGCCTTCCGGCGACCCACGACGCAGTCGCCGGCAACGTGCTCCGCAAAGGGAGCGGAGGGTGCGCGATCATCACAGCATCGTATAACGATAGAGCGGGCGTCAGGTTCGACACGATCCGCGGGAACGTCGTCGACAAGGTCGAACCCGGCGGCATCGTCGTTGCCGCGACGGCGCCGGGCGGGGATGTCGCGCACGTCACGGTGGAGGACAACACGGTGACCGGGAGCTCGCTTCCGGGTGTGATCGTCCATGCCAACGCCCCGGGCGACGAGCTGACGGGCACGATCATCCGTGGCAACAGGCTTTCCCACGATGGCTCCATGAGCGTGGTGGGCCTCCGGGAGACCGCCGGGATAGCGCTCATTGGCAACCTGACCCCGATTGACCAGACGGTAATCACGGGAAACGTCGTCCAAGACGTCGTGATCGGCATCTGGCAAGCCCGCGCGACGGCGACCACCATGACGGGCAACGACCTGAAAGGGATCGCCCGGGCGAAGGCCGTCGTGTCTGTGGCCGCTCCGACCCGGCTCCTTGCCACCGCCCCGTTCCAGTGACGATGAGGTCCCGCTCGGGTGCGGCTCCGCCGGCCGGATCCCGGGACGACGTGCCACGGTGTCCCCAGCTGCGAGCTCGCCCGGGCCGATGTAAGCTCGCCTGGAGCTGACGCTATGACCCTGACTCTCTCGGGACGCTTGCAGACCCGCTTGTTCCTCGGCGCGACGGTCGGCGTCGTGTGGACCGCGATCATCACCCCTTTCCTCCCGCGCCCGCCGGCGTTCTACATGTCCATGACGTCGATGCCGATGACGCGCATGATGTTGCCGATCCTCTTCCCCTCGAGTATTGGCGAGGCCTACCAGATGACCTTCGAGACCCTCGGCCTCATGGTCGTCCTCGGGCTTGGCTGGGAGGTCCTGTACCACTTCCTCCAGCAGTTCCGTTGGGACAAGGACTGGCCTCCGATCTTTACCCTGGCCGTCGGTGTTCCCGAGGCAATCGTGCTGTGGCTGGTCCTCCACGTGATAGGCCTCGAGTACGGGTCGATCGGCCTGTCGTCGCCCAATTTCGTGATGTTCATCTGGGACTTCACGACGACGTGGGTGCTGCTGTGGCTGGCCGAGACCGGCCCGCTCAAGGTGCTTTCACTGAGGTGGCGCTTCGAGGGGGGCACCTTCGTCTGAGGATCTCGGAGACGCCCCGTGCCGCCTCCGGGTCGCCGGGGACCTTCTCGCGAGGTCTGATCCCCCGTCGACTGCGCCGGCTCCGCTCCTAGCCCTTCTTCGCCGGTGTGCGCCCGATCACGACTGCGCTCGGGCCAGGCCCGACGCGGATCGGCGGTCCTGCCTGGCCGGTGGTGAGGTCGACCGGGACGACGATGCTGCAGACGGTGTTGTTCAGGCCCCCGACGGCGACGAAGGCGACCCGGCCGTTGGGGGCGATGGTGATCGCGTCCGGTGCCGGGCCGACGCGGATCGCCTTGCCCGCCTTGCCGGTCGCAAGGTCGACCGGGGTGACGGTCCCTCCGCCCGGATAGCCGTACCCGTAGTTGGCGGTCACCAGTTCCTTCCCATCCGGAGTGATCGCGATCCCGAGGGGTGCTGTGCCGACTTTGATGGGTGCGCCGACTTTGAGCGTCGCAAGATCGATCGGGCTGATCGTGTCGCCTGCCTTGTTCCACCACCCGGTGTTCGCGATGTAGGCCCACTTGCCGCTCGGTGTGATCGCCACGCCCATCGACCCGATGCCCGTGCGGATCAGCGGCCCCGTCGTCGTGCCGGTCGCAAGATCGACCCGGGCGACATAGCCCTGCGGATGGTGCGGGGTCCCCGAGTCGGCAACGAAGGCGTACTTGCCGTCAGGGGTGATGGCGACAGCACCGGGTCCGGGCCCGACGTTGATGGCCTTGCCCGGCTGGTCGCTCGCGACGTCGATCGGAGTGAGCGTCTGCGCGTCGTTCACCTTGACGAGATTCGCCATGAGCTGTGGTGTGATCTTGGCGGGTGCGGCGGCAATGAGCGCACTGAAGTCGAACGACCCCATGTCGGCGACGTACGCCCGTCGCCCATCAGGGGTGACGGCGATGGCGAACGGTCCGAGGCCCGCTTGGATCGGTTGCCCAACGGTCCTGGAGGTGACGTCGATCGGATAGACGGTGGTTCCCTGGGCGACGTCTGCGTTGGTGAAGCCGCCGTTGTTGGCGATGTAGAGCTTCTGCCCGTTGGGCGTGATGGCGGCTGCGACCACCGATGTCACGCCGGGAATCCGGATTCCCGGCTCCGGGCGGTTGTCCGCCAGGTTGACAGGTGTGACCGTGCCGTTGCCGGCGTTGGCCACGTACAGCGTGTAGCCGGGGTCTGTGTACTTGCCGGCGAGGGTGCCCGTGATGCCGTTGGCAGAGCCGCGGGCACATCCCGTTGTCGTGGCCGCCGCCGCCCCCTGCCCACCGGTGGAAGAGCCGCAGGCGGCCGCGCTGGCGACGACGATGAGGCTTGCCGATAGGGCAAGTGCCAGCCGGGAGAGGGCTGGAGGCCGATGTCCGCCGCCCAGCTTGGCAACCATGTCCACTCACCTCTTACCCGTCGTTGCCCTTTGGTAATGGAAATGGTACTCGTGCCGAGGCCCCCTCGCCTCACGAGGCTCAGTTGCCGACGAGGTCGTGGGGGTAGTTCGCCAACAGGGCGAGCCGGCCGTGCTGGCGGCGGAGGACCTCCCGCCAGAGGTCGTCCGGTTCGGCCGTGATGGCGTCGGTCTCCTCGACGCCGACGGCGAACCAACTCCCGCCGGCGACCTCCGCGTCGAGCTGGCCGGCGCCCCAGCCCGCGTAGCCGGAGAACACGCGCACCGACGTGACGCGCGAGCTGACCTCGGAGGGCTCGGCGGCGAGGTCGAGTGTCGCGAGCCGGCCGGCGAGGGGGGACAGCGGATCGGTGCCCCCGGTGCCCCCGGTGCCCTCGGTGTCCCCGGTGCCCTCCGCGCCCGGGCGGCAGTGGGCGACGCAGATCGCCGCCCCGGGGGAGACGGGCCCGCCGACGAAGACGACGCCGGGATCTGCGGCGAGGGTGCCCCATTTCGGGAGAGGGTCGCCCACCGCCGTCGCGCTCGGGCGGTTGAGGACGACGCCGACCGCTCCGTCAGAGGTGTGGGCGATGACGAGGACGACCGTCCGGGTGAAGTTGGCGTCGTCCATCCGTGGGGAGGCGACCAGGACGCGGGAGGCGAATCCTTCGGGAAGGTTCGCGAAGTCGGACGTCACGCGCACCGAGAGTATCTCGCGCCACGACGGCGAGTCGGTCAATCCGGTCCGGGCGCTGCGAGGGTCTCCTGCCGGTGGCTCAGGAGCCCATGCACTCCCCCTCGCCCACCTCGGCGACGTAGGGGCCGGTTTCGTCGTAGTCGATGTACATCTCCGGGGCCTCCTCGGGCGACGGGAAGGCGTCGAGGTGCTTGAGACCGGCGGCCACACCTTGGGCCCCGCCCACACGCTCGAGCCAGTCGGCGAAGACTTCTCCGGCCTCCCGCTCTTCAGCAAAACGACCGACGACCGCAACGGTCGCCAGCGCCGCGCGTTTCGCCGGCAGGCGCAGCGCCCTATGCCCGAACTCGATCTGCGTCTGGCCGAGACGCCCGCCGAGGAGCATCTGGTAACCGGGTGCCGGCCGGCCGTGGGCGCGGCGCTCGGCGCCCACGAAGCCGATGTCGGCGACGTGGTGCTGGCCGCAGGAGTTGGTGCACCCCGAGATGTTGATGCGCACGCCCCCGACCTCGGCGAGGCCGGCGGCTTCGAGCTCGTCGCCGATGGCCGCGGCGAGCCCGCGCGACTGGGTGACGGCGAGATTGCAGGTGTCGGCACCGGGGCAGCTGACGACGTCCCGGGCGAGCTCTGCGCCCGGCTTGGCCATCCCGAGGGTTTCGAGGCGGCTATGGAGCACGGGCAGCTGGTCCTCGCTGAGCGCGCGCAGGACGAAGTTCTGCCGGTTCGTCACCCGGACCTCGCAACCGATCTCGCGCACGAGCGCCGCAAGTCCGGTGAACTGCTCGGCGGTGACGTCGCCGAGGCGGATCGAGGCGACGGCCGAGACGGTGCCGTTCGCCCGTCCGCGGACGACGTTCGCCTCGTCCCAGCGCTCGTAGGCGCCGCGGCGGCGCAATGTGACCGGCACGGGCCGGTTGGCGAGCCCGGCCGAGCGAAGGGGCCCGTCGCCGCTCGTGTCGGCCGCCGTCCCCGCGGGGCTACCGGTGGCGCGACCGGCAGGCGCGTCCCCGGCTGCCAAGACCTCGACGGGGAGGCCCTCTGCATAGGTTGCCGAAGCGATGAGGAGGTTGCGCTCCTTGAGGATGCGGGCGCGCAGCTCGTCGATCCCGACCGTGTCGACGAGCCACTTCATCCGTGCACGGATCTTGTTGTCACGGTTGCCGTAGTGGTCGAAGGTGCGCAAGACGGCCTCGGCCGTGGGGACGAGGTCTTCGCGTGGCGTGAACGGCTCGAGGGCTTGGGCCGGATGCGGGTTGGCGCCGAGGCCACCGGCCAGCAGGACGCGAAACCCGCGCTCGGTCGTGCCGTCGGCCCTCTGGCGGGCCACCGCGACGATCCCGAGGTCGTTGAAGGCCGCCTGGCCGCAGTCGACGGCGCATCCGGACAGGTTGATCTTGAACTTGCGCGGGAGGCGCTGGGCGTAGGGATGGCGCAGGAAGGTGCGGAAGACGGCTTCGGCCCAGGGGGAGACGTCGAGGACCTCCGAGGGGCAGGCCCCGGCGAGCGGGCAGGCCGTGACGTTGCGCACGGTGTCGCCGCACGCTTCGCGCGTCGTCAGGCCGGCGGCCGCGAGCTCCCAGAGCAGCTCCGGCGTGCGCAGGAGGTCGACGAAGTGGAACTGGATGTTCTGGCGGGTCGTGATGTGGCCCCAGCCCCGGGAGTACGCCGTCGCGACACGCCCGAGCGCCTCCAGCTGCTCGGGGGTAGCGACGCCCCCGGGGAGCTTGACCCGCACCATCTGGTTGTGGCCGCCCTGGCGTTGGCCGTAGATGCCGAAGTTGAGCCGGAAGATGCGGAACCGCTCCTCGGCGAGCTCCCCGGCGAGGTACTGCGCGAGCGTCCTCTCGAAGCGTGTGATGTCCTCCACCTGAGCGGGGGCCTGCACCACCCTCCTCCCGGCGGTGGCTCGCTCGGCGTCCTCGGCAATCTCCGTAGTCGTGTCCAGCACGGTGCCATTGTCACATTCCCGACTATCCAGGTCAACTTTGTCAAGTATTCGGGTCCGGCGGGGAGGGGACGCCGCGGGAAGGTGGCCTTGCACCGGCGGGGGTCCCGGTGTTCCACTGTGCGGGCGAGTGACGTCGTGCTGGAAGCGGGTGCGACGAGACGGGGCAAGGGGAAGGATACGGGCCATGCGAGCTGCTGTTCTCCAGGCGGTCGGGGACGAGACCGTCGAGGTTCGTGACGACGTCGAGGTCGTCGGGCCGGGGCCCGGCGAGGTGCGGGTCGCGATCCGTGCGACGGGCGTCTGCCACTCGGACCTCTCCGCCATGAACGGGACGATCCCCCAGCCGACCCCCGCCGTCCTCGGCCACGAGGGTGCCGGAGAGGTCGTCGCCGTCGGCGAGGGGGTGGGCACCATCAAGCTGGGCGACCACGTGATCGTCGTCTGGGTCCCCCCGTGCGGCACGTGCCGCTACTGCCTCGGCGGCCAGCCGAACCTGTGCACGCAGGTCATGTACTCCGCCGGCCTCACCCCGCGCTTTGTCGTCGGCGGGAGCCCCGCCTACGGCTTCGCCGGGACGGGGACCTTCGCCGAAGAGGTCGTCCTCCCCGTCCAGGGGGTCGTCGCCATCGACAAGGACGTCCCCTGGGAGATCGCCTCGCTCCTCGGCTGCGGCGTGGTCACAGGCGTCGGCGCGGCGATCAACGCGGCGAAGGTCCGCCCCGGGTCCTCGGTCCTCGTCTACGGCTGTGGCGGGGTCGGGATGGCGGTGATCCAAGGCGCCCGGATCGCCGGCGCTGCGGAGATCGTCGCCGTCGACAGGGTCGAGGCGAAGCTCGACCAGGCGAGGCGTTTCGGCGCGACCCACGCGGTTGTGCCCGAGCGCCTCGGCGGCCCCAAGGACGAGATCACCGAAGGCGACGGCTTTGACTACGCATTCGAGGTGATCGGCCGGCCCGAGACCATCCGCGCCGCCTACGACAACGTGCGCCGGGGCGGCACGGCGGTCGTCGTCGGGGCGGGGCGCGCCGAGGAGACGGTCGAGCTGAACGCCTTCGAGCTGTTCTATTCGGAGAAGACGTTGAAGGGCACGATCTACGGGTCCGCGGATGTACGCACGGACTTCCACCGCCTCCTGCGGCTCTGGAAGGCGGGGCGCCTCGACCTCGAAGGGATGATCTCGGACCGCCTCGACCTGTCCAAGATCAACGAGGCCTTTGCCAAGATGCGCGCAGGGGAGGCGATCCGCCAGGTGATCCACTTCGGGGGTGCGGCATGAAGGTCGTGGTCGACTTCGACGTCTGCCAGTCGAACGCCGTGTGCATGGGCATCGTCCCCGAGGTCTTCGAGGTGCGCGACGACAACTTCCTCTACGTGCTCGACGAGCACCCGCCGAGCGAGCTGACGGAGAGGCTCCGGGAGGCGGAGACCTCCTGCCCCACCCAGGCGATCACCCTGGTCGACGAGCAGGCCTGAGCGGGCCGGGCGCGCCCGGCCACTACTGTTCGCAATCGTGCCGGCAGCCCCTCGCGTCCGCTTCGCTCCGTCACCGACGGGGTTCTTCCACGTGGGCAGCGCCCGTACGGCACTGTTCAACTGGCTCTTTGCCCGCCACAACGGCGGCGTGTTCATCCTGCGCATCGAAGACACCGACGAGGCGCGCAACCGCGAGGAGTGGGTCGAGGGCATCGTCTCGGCCATGTCGTGGCTGGGACTGGATGCCGACGAGGGCCCATTCCGCCAGTCGCAGCGCCGTCCCCGGCACGCAGCGGCCGTCGACACGCTTGTCGCCGGGGGCCACGTCTACGCATGTGACTGCAGCCGCGAGGAGATCGCCCGCAGGACAGCCGGGAACGCCACCCCCGGCTACGACGGCCACTGCCGCGACCGGGGTCTCGTGCCGGGCTTGGGGCGGGTCCTGCGCTTTCGCGTGGACAGGGCCGGGCGCACCGTCGTCCCGGACCTCATCCGGGGTGACGTCGTCTTCGCCCACGAGGCGATCGAGGACTTCGTCGTCGTCAAGTCGGACGGCCAACCTCTGTTCCTGCTGGCGAACGCCGTCGACGATCTCGACATGGGCATCACACACGTCATCCGTGGCGAAGACCTCCTGCCCTCGACACCCAAGGGGATCATGCTCTGGCAA
>JAJZBS010000076.1 GCA_021851885.1 Actinomycetes bacterium
CGTAGGGTCTGTGATCACGGGGGTCCTCCAGTTCTGAAGTCGTCGAACAACCTCAGATTGGTGGACCCCCGCTACGCGATCGCGGATCTCCAGCTCACCGGCACACCCCGCTCAGATCCGGAGTGCCGCTAGTCCAGCTGGTCACTCCTCGGAACGACCACGCCCCGGTGCAACGCGAAGGGCCCTGCTGCCCACCGCTGCCGGGCTAAGCGAGTCCATAAGCGACCCATGGATCGAGCAGGAGAACCCGCAGGACTGCCCCAGGCCGGGGCGGTGCCCGTGTGCACCGCCCCGGCCGCACTCACACGCTCGATCCACACGCCACTCGGCGAAGGATCGGGCTACGTGCCATGAATCTCCCTGGTGACTCGGCTCAGTAACCCAGGCTGGCGAACTTCGCAACGTTGCTCTTGGTGATGAACAGCGTTCCCGGCACCGCCGGATCTTGCGGGGTCAGCGGGTTGATGAAGTGGGCAACGGACTTGCCGTTGTACGCATTGACCACCGCGTCAACTGCGTCGATCGCTGTCTGCCCGGGCAAGAGCACAAAGCTCATCTGCAACTCACCAGATGCGATGTACTGCTGCGATGTGGTCGCACCCCCGGCATCGTAGATCTTGATCTTGCCCATCAACCCCGCCGCCTTAACGGCAGGAATGATTCCCTGCGTGAGCCCCGAGTAGGTAGACACGACGATGTTGACGTTGTGGTTGGCCTGCAGAATGTCCTGCATGGCCGACAATCCCTGAGGCGTCGTGTAGTTGGTTGCCTCATTAGCCACGATGTGGAACTTCGGGTTCTTACCGAACACCGCATTGGCAGCGGCATTATTGTTGATCGTCAGCGGATTGATCGCCGGTCCGGTGAGGATCGCCACGTTCCCACCATTTGGATTCGCCTGCGCGATGTACTGATAGAACTCAGTCCACCATGCGGGTGTCTCGCCCCCGATATTCGCAACCGTCCCAGGCAGCCAGGTGGCATCACCGTTGGCCGCAGACAGGTTGCAGATCGGATTCGTAGTCGTGACGACCAGTACCTTCTTGGCTATGGCCTGCTTCACGACATTGCACACGGACGGCCCTGAGTTGGCCTGCACAATCCATGCATTGAATCCTTGAGACAGGGCGCTCTGCATCTGGTCGACCTGCGTGGTGACACTCTGAGCTGAGTCGAAGAGCTGGAACGTCGCTCCAAGCTTGGCTGCCTCAGAAGCAGCCGCGCTATTCGCTACCGTGAAGTAGGTGAGGTTGGTCCCTGCCGTGAAGTAGGCGATCTTTAGGCCGGGCTTGGCTGCAGACGTGCCCGAGCCTGCCCCAGCTTTCTGAGTTGACTTGGATGACGCGCTCGGTGACGTACTCGAGCACGCTGCCAACGAGATGGCAGCGATCCCCAGGAGAGTCATCACCAGCATCGGCCGCTTTGAGCGGTTCCTCTTGTATTGATGGCGTTGTTCGGTGGTCGTATTCATCTGAATCCCCCTGCACTCGTAATGAGCGCCTAGCTGCTCTTGATGTAGGCCATTCGCTTCAGTATCGCTCTACTTTGGCGTCTCGAACCCTTTCTTCCCTTCGTGTCGATGGCAACAGCTCCGATAAGAATCACCCCTTCCGTGAGTAGCTCCCAGTTCGAATTGATGTTCACGCTGTTGAACAAATTGGCCAGGGCAGCCAGGGTCAGGAACCCGACCAGGGTCCGCCACATCCCGCCCTCACCCCCACCGAGGCTGGTCCCTCCGACCACGACCATGGCGATGCTTGTGAGAGCGGTTGACGCTCCGATATCGGCCTGCCCGACACCAATTTGCGAGGCGAGGATGATTCCACCAAGGGCAGCCAACAGCCCCGTGAGCACGTAGCTGGCACCTCGCACCAGTCCGGTGTGCACTCCGGACAGGCGTGTCGCCATTTCATTGCCGCCGATCGCGTAGGTGTTTCGTCCGAACGTGGTCCACTTGAGGACGCACCCACCAACGACCATGACTACGGCGAGGATCACAACTGTCCAGGGGATACCGAATATCGAATCGGTACCGAGGGCTGAGAATGACGAACTACTCACGGTGATGGGAGCCGACCTCGAATAGAGGTACGCGAGACCACTAAATACAGATGCCATTCCGAGGGTCGCGATGAACGGGTTCACTTTGAGGACGACGATGATGCCAGCATTGACCAGACCTCCCACTATGCCCGCCACAAGGGCGACAATGAGGCCAACGATGACACCGTGGTGTAGAGCAAATCCGGCATAGAGAACGCCTGATAGAGCCTCCATGCCACCTACCGATAGATCGAATCCTTCACTGATGATCACGAAGGTCATCCCGACAGCAATCAGACCGACTGATGAGTTCTGGCCAACGAGATTGCGAAGGTTTGTCCACGTCAAGAAACCGTGATAGACGATCTCCGATACAGTTAGGAGAGCCACCAAGAATCCGACGATTGCGAACCTGGACCACCGCCCGCCGGAGGCTGAGGGCAGGCCGAGGAGCCGTCTGATCGGCCGGGAGGTCATGCTGACGGGACTGGCCTCTCCTCCGACACGAGCCGGCATCGTTGCTACTTCATTGCGTACTTGATGCACTATTCCCCCCAACAATTCCTTCGAAGGCGATCCGGAGGATGTCATGGACCGTCCAGCGCGGGTCATCTCGCTCTAAGTGGGCTATTGACCGGCCTGCGGCCATTACGAGGACACGGTCGGCGATCGCCAGCACCTCTTCGAGCTCGGATGACACAACAACTACCGCTAATCCTTCGCCTGTCAGTTGCCGCAACAGGGTCAGGATCTGAGTCTTCGCTCCGATGTCGATGCCTCTGGTGGGCTCGTCAACGAGTAGCAACTTGACTCCTCGTGCCAGCCACTTGGCCATGAGGACCTTCTGCTGGTTTCCCCCCGAGAGAGCGCCCACCGGTTCGGAGAGCCGCGCGACGGGTGCACCGACTCGTTCCAACGCCTGCCGCATCATCTCGCCCGCTCCGAGGCGGTCTTTCGCCGTCGCCAGTGATCCCAGGCGCATGTTGTCCCGGATGCTCCTTCCGAGGACCAAGCCGTTCTTGCGGTCCTCGGGCAGCAGGGCGACCCCTAGGCGGAGCGCCTGGTGCGGTGTCCTAGGAAGGGCAGTGGCTGCCCCGCTCACCTCGATATCGGCCTGGGCGGAAGGCTCCATGCCGGCCAGGCAGCGCAGTAGGCGGGTGCGGCCCGACCCCATGAGGCCGGCCAGACCCACGATCTCGCCGGCACGTACGGTCATCTCTTCGATGGCAAGCGTTCCACCGGGCAGCGAGAGCCCGCGGACCGTCAACGACCAGTTGGGGTCACGGCTAGACGCCCCAAGAGTCGAGGCCGGAGATGGCGGCCGGTCCGCGAACGACGCGCGATCTGCCCTGTCGGGGGTGGGGCCAGCCTCCGGGTCGACGACGAACGTTCCTTGGGCGGCCGACCCGGCGATCGAGGCGATCAGCTCCTCACGGCCCCACGAACCCGTGGGTTGCGTCCCGACGAGTTGACCTTCGGCGAGCACTGTGACCTCGTCGCACAGTTCCTCGACCTCATCGAGATTGTGACTTATGAAGAGCACCGTGAACTGCTGGGCACGCAATTCCATCATGATGCGATGGAAGGATTCTCGCTCGGCTTCCGAGAGAGCAGCGGTGGGTTCGTCCAACAAGAGGATGGCGGCACCGGAGCTGACGCACCGCATGATCTCGATGACCTGTTGCTTCCCCACCGGCAGGCCTCCGACCGGATCATCGGGGTCGATGCTGACTCCGAACCGCGCTGCCAGGTCGGTGAAGCGCCGCAGCATTTCCCGGCGGTCAACGATGCCCCTTCGATTCGGCGTGTGACCGAGGAACACGTTCTCCAACGCGGACAGGGCCGGCACCACTCCGAGCTCCTGGAAGACAGCCGCCACTCCCGACCGCCGACTGGCGCTGGGACGACCGAGGGGCAGTCGCTGTCCGGCTACCCACACCTCGCCGGCGTCAGGAACGAGCCCTCCGGTGATCGACCCGACGAGCGTGGACTTGCCAGCGCCGTTCTGACCCACAAGACCGTGGATCTCGCCGAAATTGCACTGCCAGTCGAGGCTCCGGAGAGCTACCTGGCTTCCGTACGTCTTGGTCAGGCCTCGGCAGGCCACGGCATGGGACTCCGACGGTGCTTCGGCTCCACTGGACGGCGTCATCGCCGGGCCTCGGCTCCCACGGTGGCTGCGCACCCCGATCACGTCCGATGCTCCGCGTCGGGAACGGAAGCGCCATCCCGCTCGGATCCCGAACGGCGTCCAGCATGCACGCCGGCCTCGGCCAATGCCGAAAGGATCGCGTCGGTGTCCTGTCCCAACGTCGGCGGCCCGAAGCGGGGCTCGGCCGGGGTGTCGGAGAACCGCCACGGCAGCCGGACCACCGGCACCTCACCCAGCAGCTCATGTGTGACGGAGGTGACAATTCCAGAAGCCTCCGCCTCGGGCGAGTTGAGAACTTCATCGACGGTGCGCAGCGGTCCGCAGGGCACGCCCGCAGCCGTGAGCATTGCCAGGACGTCGTCGCGCTCGCGAGTCGCCAGGACCGCTTCGATCCGCGCCAACAGTTCGGTTCGATGAGCTACCCGGTCGGCATTGCTGGCGAAGGCCGGTTCCTCCACCCACTCCGGGTGCCCCAGGGACTCAGCGATCCTGGCAAACTGCGCCTGGTTGCCTCCGGCGATGGCAACGGGTGCGTCTTTGGTCCGGTACACCTCGTAAGGCGCGACCTGTGGATGGGCGTTTCCCATTCTCCGAGGAGCCTGGCCGCTCGCCAGGTAGGCCTGGTTGGCGTTGACCAGAAGGGAAACCTGCGATTCCCACAACGACACCGAAACGTGCTGCCCGGAACCTGTCTGCTCACGGTGCCACAACGCAGCCAGGATGCCGCTCAGAAGATACAGGCCACTGCTGAGGTCGGAGATGGGGATGCCGACCTTGTAGAACTCGCCGTCGACGGGGCCATTGAGCGACATCAGTCCGCTCGACGCCTGGGTGATGAAATCGTAGCCAGGACGGGAATCGCCGTCGGGGTAGCCGCGGACGGAAGCCGTGACGAGCCGGGGGTTCGACCGGCGAAGGTCGGCCAGGTCCAGGCCCCAGCCTTCGAGTGTTCCGTCCTTGAAGTTCTCGACGATCACATCGGCCCACTCGAGCGCGAGCTGGCGAACGACCGAACGACCCTCTTCGGTGGCGAAGTCGATGGTCATGCCCCGCTTGTTCCGGTTCACCGAGAGGAAGTAGGCGGACTCGCCCTCGAGGAACGGTGGCCCCCAGGCTCGGCAGTCGTCCCCGATGCCAGCCCGTTCGACCTTGATGACCGTCGCACCGAGCTCGCCCAGGGCCATGGTCGCGAACGGAGCGGCCACGATCCGGGACAGGTCGAGCACCCGCACGCCCTGGAGAGGTCCGCCCGAGTTCGTGTCCAGCTCGAGAAGCGGGCCAAGCAAGCTCGTGAGGTCGCTCCGGACGCCGGCGCGAGCCGGCGAGTCCATCTGCCGCCCAGACTCCCCAATGGACTGCGACGTCATTGCTCCTGCTCCGGCATTCCGGCGGCGAGTCTGGGCGCGACCTCGTCGCGCCAGAGGTCGATGAAGCCCGGAGGATCGGGCACCAGGGCCGTGAGGAGAACCTGCTTGACGCCGAGTTCTTCTAACGCCAGAAGGCGAGAGACGACCGTTGCGGGCGTCCCGGCGACGGCGAAACGGTCGGCCAAGTAGGGAATGAGGCCCAGCTCTTCAACAAGCTCGGCGTTGCGGGTCTCGCCAACTTGCTCGTGTTGGTGGAAGGCGTACTCCTGCTGAAGACGGGCCACTGCCGGCTTGAGGTCCTCAGGCAGGTCCTTGCCCGACTTGGTGAACCGGAACGCGTGGTTGGCGCTGGCGGCCAGCGCCATCCGGATCTCGTCGAGGGCCGTCTGGTCGTCACTGCCGAGATTGGCCTTGGCGAAGAACCAGACGTCGAGGTCGGCAAGAGACCGTCCGGAGCGCTCGGCCCCAGTGGCCAGGCGCTCCAAGGCAGCAGAGACATGGCCGGGTCCCAACCCCGAGCCGACGATGACGCCGTCGGCGATCATTCCCGCCAGCTCCAGGGTCCTGGGCCCCTCGGCCGCCATGTAGATCGGGACTCGGCGACGGGACCAGCCGACGTGGATCTGGCGCCCGCGGAACTCGACACGCTCGCCTGCGAAGAGGCACCGCAGAGAGCGGACGGCCTCTTCCATGTCAGCGAGACCCACGGCTCGCTCGCCGAGGTTGTAGACGGCGCTGTCCCCGGTGCCGAGGGCCAGGATCGCACGGCCACCAGACAGTTCGTCGACGGTCGCCATCGCGCTGGCGGTGACGGCCACGTGCCGAGTCACGACGTTGGACACCCCGGGGACGAGCTTGATGCGCTCCGTCGCCTGCGCGGCCACGGCCATGGACACGTACAGCTCCCGGAACAGCGACTGGGAGTCCGCGAACGCCAGGAGATCGAAGCCCGCCCCCTCGGTGGAGGCGGCGAGGGCTGCCATGTCCACAGGATTTGGTGGTGCGACCAGGACGCCGCAGCGCATCACAGCCCCATCTCCTTGGCGATGATCGACCGGTGGATCTGGGAGCTTCCTGCTCCCACCATGGACTGCTTGCCCTCCCGCCAGTACCGCTCCATGTCCATGTCGGGCAACTGGGCAGCCCCACCGAGGATCTGCATGCCTTCGCCGGCGACCTTGTAGAGCGTCTCCGAGGCACAGAGTTTGGCCATGCTGACCTCCTTGGCTGCCGGAAGCCCGGCAGCCAACCGGATCGCTGCCCGTTGGACCAGTGCCGTCGCCGCATCGACATCCGTCTGCATCTGAGCCAGGGTGTGCTTGATCACCTGGAACGACCCGATCGGCTTTCCGAACTGGACACGCTCCTTCGCGAAGGCCACCGCATCGTCGACGGCCTGCTGCGCGTTGGCGGCGTACAGAGTGGCCACCGAGATCCGCTCCAGCTCGAGGTGCTCCATGATGAGCCGCCAGCCGTCTCCTGCGGCCCCGATGACGTTGAGCGCAGGGACGCGGACGTCTTGCAGGTAGAGCTGGTTGGTCCCGGTGGCCCGGCGGGCCACCGTGGGCAGTCGGTCCATGGTGAGACCGGTGGCGTCGTTCGGAACCAGGATGAGGCTGAGCCCCCGGTGGCGCTCCCCGGCCGGGCCGGTCCGGACGAGCATGCAGATCACATTGTCCTTGGCGTGGGCAGCGGAGGCGTAGATCTTGTTGCCGTTGATGACGTATTCGTCGCCGTCGAGGACAGCCTGGGTGCTCACGGCAGCCACGTCGGAGCCAGCCTCAGGCTCCGTGATCGAGATCGAGAACCGAACCCGACCTTCCAGAAATGCTTGGAGGTACTGCTCCTGCTGCTCAGCGGTTCCATGGCGCACGATGTTCATGACACAGAACGCCGGGATAGCGAACACCGTGCCGAAATCGACGCTGAAGCGCCCGAGCTCCCAGAGCATGAGAAGGTATGCGATCAGGTCGAAGTCCGATCCACCGAATGACTCCGGTACGAGCATGCCGAGCCAGCCGGCTTGTACAACTTTGTCGTAGGCTTCATACGGATACTCTCGGGACCCATCGCAGGCTCTGACATACTCGCGAGGGATCTCCTTGGCGACAAAATCGCGGACCACCCTCCGCCATTCGATGTGATCGGGACTCAAGAGTGCGTCATCCATCGGCATGCCCTTCGGTCGTGGGGTTCGTGGTGGTGCCGTCTAGCTGAAGCGCACGACGGCGGACAAGGAGCTTGAACACGGCCGCCTGTACTACTTCGTGATGTTGGTTGCGCACCTCGATTTCCAGTGCTACGACACCGCGCTCGTCGTCTTTGACTGTCTTTTCGACGACGCGCAATTCGGGATGTACGGTGTCACCGATAAAGACCGGGCGCAGGAAACGCAAGTGGTCGACGCCGTAGAAGGCGATGACATACCGATAGTCCCAAGTGACGAGCCCAGGTATCAGACTGAACGTCAGGCTGCCTTGGACGAGGCGCTCTCCGAACGGGGTGGCGGCAGCGACCTCGACGTTGGAGTGGATCTCGAGCCAGTTCCCGGTCAGATAACAGAAGTTGACGACGTCTGTCTCTGTGATGGTGCGGCCCCGACCAGCCCAAGTCTCTCCGACTTCGATGTCGTCGAACGACTCGGTGATCACGACAGTTCCCCGATGGGCATGCGCAGCAATGCAGTTCCCATTGCCTTGCCTGTCTGGTCGAAGCGAGTAGTGCGGGTGGCTCCCCCGCCCAGTGCGCCACGCATGACGACATTGACCGCTTCGATGTTGTCAAGGCGGTACACCGTGATGTCGCCCGTTACGAGCCCGGCCAGGTGCCGGCGCACGGAGTCGGGGGTGACGCACTGCAGGACACGCGGATAGAGGTCTGGCCGTTTTGCCATGATCCCGATGTTGCACACATCGCCCTTGTCGCCTGATCGCCCGTAGGCGATATCTGCCAGCAGCTCCATCAGCGCACCTCCTCGACGTTCCAACTCACGTTCACGGCGGCTCGGGGGACCAGCGTCGGCCAGAGGCCGATCACCGGTCTCGGTGGGGACGGCGTTCCAAACGCGGTCCCCAGCCCACCGACCGTCCACAGGTGGGTGACTTCGCGCCGCACGACGTCGGCTTCCTCCCGCGTCCGGGTCCGAGCCGCCACACGGAGGCAGAGCTCGTCGGGGTCGGTCGGCATCGGCGGGGCTACGTCACCGTGCAGCGCATCAACACCGAGAAAGCGCATCTCTAGCGCCAGGGGGTCGATGCCGGCCTGAGCGAAGCGGTGTTGGAGGAACTCCATTCCGCGTCGGGCCTTGCCGGGCGCATCGGGCCATGAGAACACGACCTGGCCTTCGCCGATCCAGCCGTCGCGGTAGCCGATCTGCGCCTTGAGCGTCTCGGGTCGGGCGCGGCCCGACATGCCGGTGAGTCGGACTCGGTCGTCACCCAACTCTTCGATCTGCAATGTCGTGAAGTCGCCGATCCCGTCCGGCATCAGGTACGAGGCTGGGTCGTGCGTCTCGTAGAGGAGGTGCTCTTTCACCGTCCACTGATTGACGATCCCACCGCTCCCGGGCGTCTTCTCCAGCACTGCGCTGACGCCATCGGATGCATCGGTGACGTCCAGGATCGGGAACCCGATGTCCCAGGGGCAGCGAGCCAAGTCCCACACGTTCGACATCCCGCCTGTCACACACTCGGCACACTCGACCAGGTGGCCCAGCGTGATGGCAGCACCAATGCGGTCCCAGTCGGGATCTTCGAAAGTCCAGCCGAACTCGTGCATGAGGGGCGCCACATAGAGCGCGCTGTCGGCGACTCTCCCGGTGATGACGATGTCGGCCCCATCGGCCAAGGCGCCCACGATGCCCTCTGACCCGATGTATGCGTGGGCAGCCACGACGTCACCTCGGACGCTGTCCAGCCCCCGCTCGCCGGTGTCGAGGTTCTCGAATACCCAGCCACTGGTGGCGAGGTCGTCCAGCTGACCGAGGATGTCGTCACCCGAGACCGTTCCGACGCGCAGCCCCTTGTAGCCCAGTTCGGCAGCGAGCGCTGCTACCGCCCTCCCGGCGGCAGCAGGATTGGCTGCGCCGCCGTTGAGAATGAGCTTGACGCCGTGCTCCCGAGCCGCGGGAAGGATCAGGCGGAGAAGTGTGAGGAGGTCCGGAATGTAGCCCTTCTCCGGATCTTTGGCTTTAGCTCGCTGGAAGATGCTCATGGTCAGCTCAGCCAGGAAGTCGAAGCCTATATATGAGACGTCACCGCGTTCGGCCAGCGCCACAGCTGGTTCAAACATGTCTCCCCAATAGGCGGAGCCGGAACCGATTCGAACCCGTCTCGTCACAGGGCGTCCTCACGTCGTTGGTGTGTTCGGGACACGTACTCGTCGAAGGCGCCGATGTGCGCCCCCATGACGGCCCGTGCCCGCATTGCGTCGCCCGCACGGATCGCCTCCATCACCTTGCGGTGGGCTTCCACGGCGGCATGAAGGGCCTCGGGTCCGTAGTGCAATTCGGTGGTTTCGGCGAAGAACAGCTCTCGCATGGCTCGCACCAGCGCGCTCAGGATCTTGTTCTTGCTCGCGCGAAGAATCAGCAGGTGGAAGTGGATGTTCTCCTCCGCGAACTGGCGGGGGCGCTCGATCATCCCCTCCGTCCGTTCGACCGATGCCTCCATGGCCGCGAGGTCGTCTTCGGTCCTCCGGGTGGCAGCGAGGTCGGCACAGTAGCCCTCGATCTCCTGTCGGACCTCGATCAATGACGCGTGGGGAATGCGGTTGCTTGCGATCAGGTTGTCGAGTGAGCGTGTCAGCAGCTCGTAGCCGACCTGACGGGCAAAGACGCCGCCCTTGGCTCCTTGGCGGATCTCGATGAGGCCGCTCTGGCTCAGGTGCTGAAGTGCCTCTCGGATCACCCCTGGAGCGAAACCCGTGCTTTCCGCCAGCTCTCCGACGCTGAACAGCCGGGTCCCCTCGGCTGGGTGCTGGCGCAGGATCGCGAGGCGGAGCTGCTCGGCCAACGCAGGCACCGTCGACTCGTGGCCGAAAGGTTCCGGCGTGAAGGTGAACGGCATCGTAGAGTTCGTATCGTTCGGAATCATCGGATAGTTACCTGCTTTCGGAGGAATGTCAAGAGCCATGTGACTGGGGTAGGCGATCCCGTGCTTGTCCGCCGTCTCCCTTCGGAGGTACTGCGCCAGCAGTGTTCGTACGAGGAACACCAGCGCCCGTGGGGGATCCACCGGTGCGCCAAGGTCTCAGGATTGCATGAGCATCCGGGCTGGTCCGGGGACTGCTCCGAGGTCCGCCGATGGCACGGCGGCGCCGCGGCCGTGGAGGTAGGTCTCGTCAACCAAGGTCACCGAAGAAAAGGGTGGCGAGCTCGAGGTGCCAGACGTCGTCGTAGCCGGCTGCGCCGAGGACGCAGACGCCCACCGCTCCGCGGGGCTCGTCGGTCGCCTTCTCTGGGACGTCATCGAACAGGGCGTCCACGGTTCCACTCGAGAACCTGGTACCGATCCCCTCGAGGTGCTCGAGGAGACGCTCCGAACACCGAGGTCGGCCCGCCTCGGAGCTGGGCTCGCGGCAGAGTCAGGGAACCCGGTACTGGAGCACGTCGACGGGCGCAAGCTCGTCGACCTCGCCGGGGGTGGGCGGCGCCAGCACGCCGCTCGCCACGAGACGGCCCTGGGCCGTCAGCAGCACCAGGTGGGCCCACGTCTCGGCGACGGCCAGCATCTTGTTGAACGGGTCGAGCTCGTCCATGGTCCGTTCGCGTCGCGTCCAGCGCAGCCGGCCCGCAACCTCGAAGGGCGTGGACGCCCCAGCAGCCACTCCCCGCTCCACCTCGTCGAGACGTCGACCGTGGTGGTCGACGAGCTCGTCGACGCGGGCGTGGACGCTGGGGGCCACCGGGCCATGTGCGGGGAGCAGCACGGCGTCGGGCAACTGGCGCACCTTGGCCAGGGACCCGAGAAAAGCGCCCAGGGGGTTGGGGGAGAGCGCCGGCTCGAACCCGATCGAAGGAGTGATGGTCGGCAGCACGTGGTCGCCGGCAAACAGCAGACCGGCCGCCGAGTCGTGGAAGACGACATGGCCCCGGGTGTGCCCGGGCGTCTCGACCACGGCGAGCCGCCGACCGGAGGCCAGTTCGAGCGGGCCCTCGAACAGCCACTCGTCGGGCGGGCCCCAGCCAAGGGGCTCGTTGGCGCCCCGGTGGCGGACGGCGGCCTGCAACTCGGTGGCCACGGTGGCGGCGCCACAGGACCGCAGTAGCTGCAGCTGCGGCGCCAGCGGCACCCACTCCGGCGAGGCCAGGACGTCGATCGTGGCATCCTCGCCATGGCCGAGGCGCACGGTGGTCCCCAGCTCGCGACGGAGCGCGACCGCCTCGGAGTAGTGGTCGCGGTGTGCGTGGGTGACCAGGAATTGACCGATGTCGTCCAGCGAGCACCCAATGGCGGCGAGCCCGGCGGCCAGCACCGGCCGGGTCTCGGGGACATCCCAACCCGCATCGACCAGGGCCAGCCCGTTGCCGTCCTCGATCGCGTAGACGTTGACAGCTCTCAGCCCGTCGTTCGGCAGCGGCAGTGGGATGCGGTGGACGCCAGGCGCAACCTCGAAAGTGCCCTGGGCGGCCCAGTCATCGGCGCCCTCGGCTGGGCTTGATGCTCGGGTGACGGCCATCGACTGTGTCTACCAACCCGACAGATCGGAGCACCAATGCGGCGCGTGCCGGTTGGTCCGTCACGGCGGCCGGAGGTTGACGACGCGCGTAGCGGAGTCGGTCATCGAGCGGCGTCTTCCTCCGGATAGGCGTCGGGATCGATTCCCGCCAGCAAGCGGTGCCTCGCCGCGGTGGGCGAGCACGATGACGAGGTCGGGGGGTCGCGTGAGCCGAGAGATCCGGATGGATGGGGCCCTGAGCTTGCGGGGTACGGCGACAAGGCTGAGACCGGCGTCCGGGCAGGCGACGCGGAAGTGTCCGCCAGCGGGGATGGTCCCTGGGTCTGCGAGGCAACGAAAGACCTCGCGGCCGAGGTGGCACTCCAGGCCGCCACGAATCTCCCCGGCGCCGTGGCGGTCACGGATCCCGATGTAGCCAGCTGAAGCCGGTGCGGTGCGGCGACGACGGCAGCAACGTCGGGCGGCACAAGACGGCCGGGGCCGTCCCCGGACCGGTGCGGCTCCTCCTCGAGCTGACGGCGGACGGGGTGCGGCCGACGCCGGGCGGGCGCCTGCCGCGCTCCGTCGTGCGCCAGGTCCAGGAGCGCTACCCCGAGTGGCACGTGATGCCCGACGTCCCGGCCAGGATCGAGGACGACCTGCCGCCGCTGGCCATCCTCCACGACCTGATGCGCCACGTCGGGCTGCTCCGCATGCGCAACGGCGTCCTCTCGCCCACCCGGGCAGCGGCCGACGACATCGAGACCATCCGCCGCCTCCGGTCGTGGTTCGGGCCCGACAACGGGTACGAGTGCATCCTCGCTGGTTCCTGCGTGGCCCACGTCATCACCAACGGGCCGTGCACGACCGGACAGTTGGCCGCGCTGGTGCACCCGTACCTCGGATACGGCTGGGTGACAGGCGACGGGACACCGGTCGACGAGGGCCACATCCGGCGCGACCTCTACCGCGTGCGCGCCTGCCTCGTCGGCCTCGACCTGGTGGCGGTCGACGACGACGTGTGGTCGGCGGGGCCGTCGGCCCGTTGGCTGCTCCCCCGTGCGACGGCCCTGGCCCACCTGTGGTCGGAGGCGGAGGCGGGGTCGGGGTCGGGCCTGGCGACCTGAGCTGGGGCGGGGCCTGGCAGCTGCCGGCCCGAGGCCGGGGGCGTCAGTGACCGGCCGAGTAGGTGGCTTCGGCCGACGCCACGTCCGTGACCAGGTTGCCGAGGGCCAGGTTGATGTCGTCGAGGTGGTAGCCGCACGCCGGGCCCAGCACCTGGGACACCACCGGTCGTCCGGCCGGGTCGGCAGCGTCGACCTGCAGCCACGTGGCGCCGCCACCGCTCCGGCAGGTGGCCGTGTACAGGCCGGGGTAGGTCACCCAGGGGGTGGTCACCGGTGGGGGAGGCGGGGTGGAGGTCGCCGTCAGGAAGTAGGGGTCGAGGCCGGCCGTTCCACCGGCCGGTGCGGCCGGGTTGACGCACGCCACCTGCACGCCGGTGGTGGCCGTCTGGCCCGACTGCAGACTGACCCCCTGGCCCGGTCGGCCGAAGTCGGCCTTGGCGGGCGGCTCCGAGGGGAAGCTCGAGTAGGCGATGACGCAGCCCGCCTGGCCGGCCGCGGTACACAGCGGCAGGTGGTGGAAGCTGGCACCGACGGTCTGGCCGGCGGGCACGGTGACGTTGCCCCCGGCCAGGATGGCCAGCACCGTACGGGCCCGCAGGGCGGGGTCGGAGTCGACCTGGGCGGCCAGCAGCCGGATGAGCATGGCGGCACCCTGCGAGTGGCCGATGAAGAGGACCGGCCGTCCGTGGTTGTCGTGGGCGAGGTAGCTCCGCCACCCGGCGAGGAGGCTGTCGTAGGCGACCTGGTCGGCGGCGGGGTCGGCACCGAGGCCCTTGGCGAGGGATCCCTCGGTCCGCTGGCGGTACATCGGTGCCCAGACCCGGCAGACCTGCGAGAACCGCGACGCCTGGGCGATGGCCGCGTCCACCTCGGCGGATTGCACGGTCAGGTCGGCGTTGGCAGCCGCCTGCGTGCTGACCGTGGGGTACACGTAGAAGCAGTCGAACGGCGAGCTCGCAGCGGCTGCCGGCTGGTGGACCGTCCGT
>JAJZBS010000077.1 GCA_021851885.1 Actinomycetes bacterium
GCCAGACGCGCCCACGGGGGGAGCGACGCCGGCACGAGCGGCAGCGGGAGCAATCCCGGGGCCGGAGGGCGTCTCCGGAGCCGGCTGCTCGGCCTTGTCGCCTCCCCGCTTCGCCGGGGGCACCGGGGGCACCGGCGGTGCCGGA
Organism: Actinomycetes bacterium; assembly: GCA_021851885.1. Lineage (GTDB taxonomy): Bacteria > Actinomycetota > Acidimicrobiia > Acidimicrobiales > JAMCQF01 > JAJZBS01. The sequence goes on from JAJZBS010000077.1 coordinate 146, forward strand.
GGTGGCGGAGGTGGCGTCCGTGGTGGGGCCGGCGTCGCCGGGCGCGGGCGCGCCGGGCCACCGGTGCTGACGGGCACAGGGGGCTGATGGCTCGCCGGCTGGCTGCGCACCAGACGCGGGCGCGCGGCAACGTGGGTCGCCGCCTCCTCGCCCCCGTCGTGCTTTGCGGCGAGCGTTTCACCGTCGCGCGCCGGCTCGCCTGCTTCCCGCGTGGCCGCCGTGTCCGCCGAGCGGTCGGGAGCTTCGGACTTGGCCGGCGCCTTGCCCGCTGGACGGCGCTCGGGCGCGGCCTCGGGCTCCTCAGGAGCGACGCTCCGGCGCAGCCCCTCGCGATCCGCCTTGCGGCGCGCGCGATCGGCCTGTGCCTCCTCGATGCTGGAGGAGTGGCTCTTGACACCCATTCCCAGCGCGAGGCACAGGTCGAGCGCCTCTTTGTTGCTCAGCCCGAGCTCTTTGGCCAGCTCGTAGACACGGATCTTCTTTGCCAAAAGGTCAGCCGATCCTCTCTCTGCTTCCCGATTCCGGTCGTCCCACGTTTATTTGCTCCATTTATCCTCGCACACAGCGTGCGACCCTTCGCACCCGTGCCCGTTTTCGCTCCCGATCACCCTGCGCAGCTCCCCGAACGTCTCGTCGGGAACCTCGCCGCGCAATGCACGCGCCAGTGCCCGGCGGGCGATCGCACGCTCCAGGCAGGTAAGCGAACCACGGCAGAGCCACGCCCCCCGCCCGGGTTCCGCCCGCCCGACCGCCACGACTCCCGACCCTCGTCGGGCAACACGCACGAGGAGGTCCGCCGGGGCCGTGCGCCGGCACCCGACGCATGTCCGCAGTGGGCCTATGGTGCCGCCTCGCCGGAGGGTGCAGCGTCCACAGCCTCTGTCGCGGCCCCTGGGAGCGCCGCACTGCCGGGCGCATCCCCGCTGCCGGGCGCATCCGCGCTGCCGGGCGCATCCGCGCTGCCGGGCGCATCCCCGCTGTCAGGCGCCGCCTCCGGGGCGCCGTCGGCCACTGCGGCAGCGGGCCCGTCGTCGTCGGCAACCTGGCGCGACCATTCCTCGGCCGAGACGGCCTCGCCGCCACCGGCAGGCTTCCAGACCATCTCCCCTGCCTCGTTCTCGATCCACTCGCCTTCGGCCCACTCCTCCCCGGAGTAGCCGGCCTCCTCCTCGGCAAGGCGGGACTCGCTCTTGATGTCGATCCGCCAACCCGTCAAGCGCGCTGCCAGGCGCGCGTTCTGGCCTTCCTTGCCAATGGCGAGCGAGAGCTGATAGTCGCCGACGATCACCGTCGCGGTGCCCGTCTCGTCGTCGAGGCGCACTTCACGCACCTTGGCCGGCTGCAGGGCGCGCGCGACGAACTCGACCGGGTCGTCCGAGTAGGGGACGATGTCGACCTTCTCTCCGCGCAGCTCGTTGGTGACCATGCGCACACGGGCACCGCGCGCTCCGACGCATGCACCCACGGGGTCGACGTTGGGGTCGTTCGACCACACGGCGATCTTGGTCCGGTGGCCAGGTTCGCGCGCAGCGGCCTTGATCTCGACGACGCCGCTCGTCATCTCGGGGACCTCGAGCTCGAAGAGGCGCTTGATGAGCCCCGGATGGCTCCGGCTGACGACGATCTGTGGCCCCTTCGTCGTCTTGCGGACCTCGACGATGTAGGCCTTGACGCGCGATCCGTGCTCGTAGCGCTCGTAGGGGACCTGCTCGGCCTGGGGCATCAGCGCCTCCACCCGCCCCAGGTCGAGAAGGGTGTAGCGGTTGTCGCTCTGCTGGATGATGCCGGTGACGATGTCCCCTTCGCGCCCCGCGTACTCCTCGTACTTGAGGTCGCGCTCGGCGTCGCGGATCCTCTGGAGGATCACCTGCTTGGCCGTCTGGGCGGCGATCCGCCCGAAGTTGTCGGGGGTGTCGTCCCACTCACGGACGACGTTGCCGTCCTCGTCGAGCTCCTGGCCGTAGACGCGGATCTCGCCCGAGTCCGGGTCGATCGTGACGACCGCCTCTTCTGCGGCGTTGGGAAGGCGCTTGTAGGCGGCGACGAGGGCGTTCGCGAGTGCGTCCAGGAGAGTCTCGACAGAGATGCCCTTATCGCGCGCGATCTGGCCCAGTGCGTCAAAGAACTCGAAGTTGGCAGCACTCATGGCTGGTCCCGTCGTGTCAAATCAAAAGCGTGGGCAACGCCCACGCTTCCCGGCCCCGGCGAATCCGGTGCCGACCGAAGTATAGCGCCCGCGACCTCGACGGTCTCACCCCTCTTCTGCCTGCGTGGGGCCCTTTCAGAGCTGCGATACGGCGGCCACGGCGACCTCGGCGGCGGCGTCCAGGGCGACCTCGGCACGCTCGCCCGTCGCCCGTTGCTTCGTCTCGACCACACCGCGACCGAGGCCCCGATGCCCCACGATGACCTGCAGCGGCATCCCGAGGAGATCGGCGTCGGCGAACTTGACGCCGGCCGACACGTCCCGGTCGTCGAGGAGGACGCTCACCCCCGCGGCGGCCAGGTCGCCGTAGAGGCGCTCGGCCGCTCCGGTCACGGTCGGATCGCCGCCGGAGGGCGCCAGGGCGATCAGGTGCACCTGGAACGGCGCCACCACACCCGGCCAGATGAGCCCTTTGTCGTCGTGGCACGCCTCCGCGACGACGGCCACGAGGCGGCTCAGGCCGATCCCGTAGCAGCCCATCCAGTACGGAGTCTCGTTCCCCTCGGCGTCGAGTGCCTTCGCCCCTTCGATCTTCGACGAGTAGGTGAGCCCGAGCTGGAAGGTGTGACCCGCCTCGACGGCGCGCACGAGATCGAGGGGCCCGCCGCAGCGTGGGCACGGATCCCCCGCCGCGACCGCCGCCCAGGAGCCCCACTCGTCGACCGAGAAGTCGCGGCCGGCCTGGACCCCGCTCACGTGGTGATCGGCGCGGTTCGCCCCGGTGACCCACGGACCGGGTCGCCGGGCCACGGAGTGGTCGGCGACGACGCGCACCCCGGCGCCCTTCAGGCCCATCGGGCCGATGTACCCTCTGACAAGTCCCGGGTGGCTTGCGAAGTCGTCATCGTCGAAGGGGCGCCATCCGGCAGGAACGCGGACCTCGCGATCCCCGGGGACCAGCACGACGACAGCGGCGCCGTCGGGGTCGACGAGGGCGATGCACTTGAGCATCCCCGTTGCGTCGAGCCCCGGGACCAAGCTCTGGTCCCGGAAGTAGGCGACGACGGCGTCGATCCCGGGACGCCCCGGCGTGCTGTGCGTGACGACGCCGGCGTTCGCCCCAGCCTCGCCGTTCGCCCCAGCCTCGCCGTTCGCTCCAGCTTCGACGTTCGCCCCAGCCTCGCCGTTCACTCCCCCGCCGCCGGTTGCGCCGGCGCCGGCGACGGCCGCTTCGACGTTCGCCGCATAGCCGCAGGAGCCGCAGGAGACGAAGTGGTCCTCTCCGACGACGCTCGGGAGCATGAACTCGTGGTTCACGTCCCCGCCCATCGCCCCCGCCTCTGCCTCCACGGGCACCGCGTCGAGGCCGAGGCGGGCGAAGATGCGGACGTAGGCCTCGTACATCGCCACGTAGGACTCGGCCATCTGGGCCTTGCCGATGTCGAAGGAGTAGGCATCGGCCATGATGAACTCGCGCGTCCGCAACAAGCCGAATCGCGGCCGCGCTTCGTCCCGGAACTTCGTCTGGATCTGGTAGATGGTCAAAGGGAGCTGTTTGTAGGAGTCAACCTCGGCGGCGACGGTCGCCGTTGCGACCTCTTCATGGGTTGGCCCGAGCAGGAAGTCTCCTCCGCGGCCGCGGACCTGGAAGGCGGGAAGCGCGTCCCCGACGAGGGCCGCGCGCCCCGACTGCTGCCAGAGCTCGATCGGGTGCAAGGCGGGAAGGAGGACCTCCTGCGCGCCGGCGGCGTCGAGCTCCTCGCGCACGACACGCTCGATCTGGCGCACGAGGCGCAGGCCGAGCGGCAGATAGGTGTAGACCCCGGACGCCAGGCGACGAACATACGCGCCGCGTACGAGGAGGCGGTGGCTCGCGACCTCTGCGTCGGACGGTGCCTCCCGCAAAGTGCGCACGAGCAAGCGGGACATGCGCATCCGGCGAGGATAGTGCGCTGCGTGCCGCCCACGGCCCGCCCGCGCCGCTGGACTGGTCAGCTCTGCGCGTCGTTGCCGAAACGGTGGTGGATCTCGGCGATGCGCACCTGCGCGGCATTGGCGTCGGAACCGCGCGCGTCCAGGAGCTCCGCACGATCGGCAGCCGCCTCGGCCTCTGCGTGGGCATCGGCCGCCGCCAGGCGCGCCTCGACTCCTTCGGCGACGAGGCGCTCTGCTTCGGCGACGAGTTCGGAGACCATCTCGTCCTCCGGGACGACCCGGACGATCTTGCCGCGGATGAACAGGTGCCCCCGGCGACGGCCTGCCGCGATGCCGAGATCGGCCTCGCGGGCCTCACCGGGCCCGTTGACGACACAGCCCATGACCGCGACCTGGATCGGCAGGTTCCTGTTCTCCAGAGCTTCCTGTGCTTGGCGCGCCACGGCGATGACGTCGATCTCGGCCCGCCCGCACGACGGGCAGGCGATCAGGTCGAGACCCCGCCTCTCGCGCAACCCGAGGGCCTCGAGGAGCTGGCGGCCGGCGCGGGCTTCGGACACCGGGTCGTCGGTGAGCGAGTAGCGGATCGTGTCCCCGATCCCTTCGGCGAGGAGGGTCGCGATGCCGGCGGTGCCTTTGATGAGGCCGGCCGGCGGTGGGCCGGCTTCGGTGACCCCAAGGTGGAGGGGGTGATCGAAGGTCTCGGCCGCGAGGCGGTAGGCGGCGATCATGAGCGGGACACTCGAGGCCTTGACCGAGATCTTGACGTCTGAGAAGCCCACCTCCGCAAAGTAGGCAAGCTCCATGCGGGCCGACTCGACCAGTGCCTCAGGCGTCGCTCCGCCAAATCGCCGGTACAGCTCGGGGTGCAGGGACCCTGCGTTCACCCCGATCCGTATCGGCACCCCCCGGTCACGTGCCTCTGCTGCGACCAAGCGGATCTCTTCGGGCTTACGAAGGTTCCCCGGGTTGAGCCGCAGCCCGTGGACACCAGCGTCAAGCGCGGCGAGGGCCATCTCGTGATGGAAATGGACGTCGGCGATGATGGGCACAGGCGAGCGCGGGACGATGTGGGCAAGGCCTTCGGCCGCCTCCTCCTCGTTGCAGGTGCAGCGGACTATGTCGGCACCGCCCGCGGCCAAGCCGTAGATCTGGGTGAGGGTTCCTTCGACGTCGGCGGTCTTGGTCGTCGTCATCGATTGCACGCTCACGGGAGCGCCGCCACCGACCGCCACCGAGCCGACGTGGATCTGTCGCGTGAGACGGCGAGGAGTCAGGGCAGGCGCTGAACGGGGCATCGGACGACTTCCACCATAGCGGTGGCTCAGCGAAACGGGTTGGCCAGCGGATGCGCCAAGTCGAGATAGGCAACGCTCAGCCCGAGGACGACGAGCAGTGCCACGACGGCGTAGGTCAGCGGCAGCAGCTTCTCCGCGTCGGCGTGGTAGCGCTTGCCGCGCCGGGAGCGGATGCGCTCGTAGACGGCTACGGCGACATGGCCGCCGTCGAGCGGGGGCAGCGGGAACATGTTGAAGATACCGAGGAACAAGTTGAGGCTCACGAGCACCAGGAATATGTAGGCCCAGCCGGCCTGGGCGGCCTGCGTCGCCGTGCGGACGGCACCGATGATCGACTCCGGGCGCGAGCTCGGCTGTTGTGATGCCTTCTGCGCATAGGACGGGCTCGTGAGCTGGTGGGTGAAGTTGGACAGGCCGTGGATGGAGAAGAAGTGGCCGAGGTAGGAGAACAGCTGGCCGGAGAACCGCCCGAGGTCGACGGCTGACTGCCCGAAGGCGGCAAGGGGGGAGGAACGCACGATGGGGGTCGCGAGCCGGACCCCGACGACGGCGCGCGCGTCGTGTGCAGGCGCCTGCCCCCCGATCTTGGTACCGGCCGCCGGGACGGGGACGATGTGGAGGGTCAGGCGCCGTCCGTCACGCTCGACGACGACGGACAGCGTGGCTCCGGGGCGGGCGTCACCGAGCAAGCTCGTCGCGCGATTGGGATCGGTCGCCTTCTTGCCGTCGATGGAGACGATGAGGTCACCGGTGCGCAGCCCAGCCAAGTGTGCAGGGCTCCCGGCCGGCGACACTGCCGGCCCCGTCACTGCCGGCAGTTCGGCGACGGCTGTGCCCGTCGCGGCGCCGACGCCGGCGAAGACGAGGACGCACCATAGGAGCACGAAGGCGATGAGGAAGTGGACCACAGAACCGGCGACGGCGACGCCAAGGCGGCGCGGGAAGCTCGCCTGCCGATAGGTATGGGGCTCGTCGCTCTCGTCGACCTCCTCGATGCTGGACATCCCCGGGATGCGGACGTAGCCGCCCGCGGGGATCGCCTTGACCCCGTAGGTCGTCTCGCCCCGCCGGATCGACCAGACGGTTGGCCCGAAGCCGAAGAAGTACTCGGTCACCTTCATGCCACCCAGCTTGGCCATGGCGAAGTGCCCGGCTTCGTGGAGCATGACGATGGCGACGATCGCCGCGATCACCCCCAAGAGGTCGAGGGAGTGGAAGACCGCGGCGAGGACGACGAGGCCGACGACCACCGCGGCGAGGCGCGCCAGGGCGGCGCGGGCGTCGGGCGCGCCCTGCGGGGCGGCCTGTGCGGGCGCGCTTTCGGAGGACGAGCTCATGCAGCCTGGCCGAGACGGGCGGCGGCTTCGGCGGCCACCGCACGCGCCCTGCGGTCGGCGTCGAGGACGTCGTCCAGCGTCTCCAGTGGTGTCGGGGCGGAGATTGTGAGGACCTCCTCGACGACATCGGCGATCCCGGTCCAGGGGATCCGGCCGGCGAGGAACGCCGCGACGGCAACTTCGTTGGCGGCGTTGAGCCACGCCGGTGCGCTCTTGCCCTCGCGGCCGGCCCCGTACGCGAGGTCGAGGCACCGGAACAGCGCACGGTCCACGTCTTCGAAGTCGAGCCGGCCGAGGCGCGCCCAGTCGACCGCCCCGAAGGCGGCGGCGAGCCTGTCCGGCCACATCAGTGCGTAGCCGATCGGCAGGCGCATGTCCGGCATGGACAGCTGGGCGAGTGTCGCTCCGTCCGTCGTCTCCACCATGGAGTGGACGACCGACTGCGGGTGGACCACCACCTCGATCCGGTCGTAGTCGACGCCGAAGAGCTCGTGCGCCTCGATGACCTCGAGCCCCTTGTTCATCAAAGTCGACGAGTCGACGGTGATCTTCGGGCCCATCGACCACGTCGGGTGGGCGAGAGCGTCTTCGACGGTCACCGCGCCCAACTCTTCCGCGCTCCTCCCCCGGAACGGCCCACCGCTGGCCGTCAGGACGAGCCGGCGCACCATCGCACTGTGCGAGCGCGCCGCGAGCGCGCCGCCGTGCGTGGAGCCTGTCCCCGCCGGGCCGGGCGACCGTTCCCCCGGTTGCTCCTCGCCGGCGAGGCAGCCCAAGCACTGATGGATAGCACAGTGCTCCGAGTCCACGGGCACGATCAGGGCCCCGGGCGTCGCGCGGGCCCGCTGGACCAGGGGGGCGGCGGCGATGAGCGACTCCTTGTTGGCCAGGGCCAGGCGCCGGCCCGCCGACAGCGCGGCAAGCGTCACGGGCAGGCCCGCGAAACCGACGACGGCGTTGAGGACGACGTCGCCCATGCGGGCAACCACTGCCAGGCCTTCGGGGCCAGCCAGCACCTCACAGCCGGGTACCGAGCGCTTGAGCGTCTCGGCGAGCTCCGGGGCGCGGGTGGCGTCGGCGACGGCGACGGCCTGGGGGCGAACTGCGACCGCCTGGGCCGCAAGGGCCGCGATGTCGCTTCCGGCACCGAGTGCGACGACCTCGAGGCGTCCTTGCGACGCCTCGACGACGTCGAGAGCCTGGCGGCCGACCGAACCCGTCGAGCCGACGAGGCTGACCCGGGTCACGCGCCCGCCGCCGAGGACGCCCGTCTCCTCATCCGGCGTGCAGGAGCCGCAGGATGTAGAAGGCGGCAGGCATGGCGAAGAGCAACCCGTCGATGCGATCGAGGATGCCCCCGTGCCCGGGCAGGAAGGAACCCATGTCCTTGAGGGCGAGGTCCCGCTTGACGAGCGACTCGACAAGGTCGCCGAACGGAGCGGCGACGGCGACGACGATGGCGAGCACAGCGGCGCGCCCCATCGACCACGGCGCGATCCTTCCGACGACGGCCACGGCGACGACGATGGCGAGCAACGTCCCGCCGGCAGCGCCCTCCCAGGTCTTGCCGGGGCTCACCACGGGCGCCAGCTGGCGATGCCCGATCCAGCGGCCGACCACCAAGGCGCCGATGTCGTAGGCGACGGTCAGGAGGGCGACCCCACCGAAGTACGCGATCCCGTGGCGATGCGGAAAATATCCTGGCGCGAGAAGAAGACCGGCGAAGGCACCGAGAAAGCCGATCCATGCGAAGGTGAGCAGCGAGACGCCAGTGTCGATGAGGGGCCGTTCCCGGGAGATCCCGGCGAGACTCCACAGGAAGGAGAAGGCGACGACGAGCGCCACGACGAGGACGACTGCCGGCTCGCCCTTGCTATAACCGGCGAAGACCGACAGCGGCGTGGCGAGCAGGATGAGCAGAGTCGCCGGCTTGAACCCGCCGCGGCGCAGCACGCCGAGAAGCTCAGCCGCCGCCACCGTCAGTACCGCGGCCGACAGCACCGCCGTCGCGAGCGGGCCTGCGACAAGACAGACCAACGCGACAGCTCCGAACGCGACACCGCTCGCGATGCTCGCACCGACGCGGCGTTCGGCAAGGCCCTCGGCGGCCGCAGCGGTCGGCTCGGCTTCCCGCTCGCGCGGGGCCCGGCGGGCGTGCGGTCGCATCGTCGCCCCGTGGCGGCGTCCCTGGTCCTGCTCGACCTTCTCGCGCGAGACGTCCTCCAGGTCGTCGAAGTCCCCTGGCCTCTGCGAGCCGGCCGCGCCGTCGAGGGCTCCCTCGGGCGGCTCGTCGCTCGCCAACTCGACCAGGATCTCGTCGACCTCCTCCCACTCACTTTGGTGCTCGCGCCACACCGGGGCCTGCTGGGTTGTCGTGGCCCACGCGTCCCCATCGGCACCCTCGTCGAGGAGCACCGCCGGGACCTCACCGGTTGCCGGCTCGGTCCAGTGCGGGAGCTCCATCGGCTCGTCGGCACCCGCGGTCCCGGGGCCCTCCACGTCGCCCACCTCGGAGGAGGCCGCGTCGTCCCGCTCGGCGCCCCCCCCGGCTTCGAAGGCCCCGATGATGCGGACGCGGCCCGAGCGCGGCTCCGATGCCCGGGGGTCGGTCCAGGATCCGGCCGCCGGCTCCTCGCGCCGGGGGTCGGTCCAGGAGGCACCGGGTCGCTCCGGGTCCCCGTTCATACGATCGGTTGCGAGGTGCCCGTCAGCCGGGTCATCTTCTTGCGGTAGGGCGTCGTCCCACGTGCTCCGGCTGGACCAGGTGTCGCCGCCGGGTTCCGCTTCCCCGGCGCCTTCGTCGTCCCAGGGGCGGGCGGGCACCTCGGTGGTCTCGCTCTCCCACGAGGGCTTGGCGATGTCCCAGGGATCGTCGTCGAACCAGTCGCCGGATCCGCGCCCGCGCACGCCTTTGCGGCCTCCGGCAGTCACGCCTCGAGCAACTCCTGCTCCTTGTGGGCGAGGTGCCTGTCGATCTCCTCGATGCTCTCGTGGGTGAGCTTCTCGAGCTGCTTCTCCGCCCTGTCCAGCTCTCCCTCGGAGATCTCGCCCTCCTTCTCGAGCTCCTCGAGATCATGGCGAGCCGCGCGCCGGATGTTGCGAACGGAGACGCGGCCCTCCTCGGCTTTGTTCCGCACGACCCGTACGAGCTCCTGGCGTCTCTCGGCGCTCAATGTCGGGAAGGCGAGGCGGACGACCTGGCCGTCGTTGGACGGCATGATGCCGAGGTCCGATGCCATGAGTGCCTTTTCGATGGCGGCGATCGCCGACTTGTCGTACGGGGTGACGACGAGGAGGCGGGCCTCGGGAACGCTGAAGGCCGCAAGCTGGCGCAGCGGCACCGCCGATCCGAAGTACTCGACGGGGATCTTCTCCACGAGAGCCGGCGTCGCCCGCCCCGACCGCACGCCGGCAAAGGAGTCCTGGGTGTGCCGGGTCGCCTTGCCCATCTTGTCCCGGCTCTCTTCCAGGACGACGTCGACAATCGAATCGGCCATCACCGGATAAGCGTACCGATCTCCCGGCCGGCGAGGGCGAGCGCGATGTTGCCCTCCTTCATCAGGTCGAATACCAGGATGGGCAGCTTGTTGTCCTTGCAGAAGGTGATGGCGGTCAGGTCCATCACCCGCAGGTCACGGGAGACGACGTCCATGAAGCTGATCTCGTCGTAGCGCACCGCCTCGGAGTCGAGCATCGGATCGGCCGAGTACACACCGTCGACCCCGGAGTGCGTGCCTTTGAGGAGGATGTCCGCCTCGATCTCGGCAGCCCGGAGCGCGGCCGGGGTGTCCGTCGTGAAGTACGGGTTGCCCATGCCGGCCGCGAGGATGACGACCCGGCCCTTCTCCAGGTGGCGGATGGCGCGCCGGCGGATGTAGGGCTCGGCAACCTCGGCCATCTCGATGGCGGTGAGCACCCGTGTCGGCTGGCCCTCACGTTCGAGGGCGTCTTGGAGGGCCAGGGCGTTGATGACCGTGGCGAGCATCCCCATCGTGTCCGAGGTCGCCCGGTCCATCCCCTCACCGGCACCGGTCGTGCCGCGCCAGATGTTGCCGCCCCCGACGACGATGGCGAGCTCGGTCCCGAGGTCGGCCCTGCTGGCCGCGATCTCCTTCGAGACGCGCCGCACGACGGAGGCGTCGATGGTCTCGTCGGACGCCGGGCTCGCCAACGCCTCTCCCGACATCTTGAGGACCACCCGGCGCCACCGGTCCGGCGGGATCATCTAGCTCCCGACGACGATCTGGGCGAAGCGCACGACTGTGGCGCCGCCGAGCATCTCGGCGACCTTGCGTTTGTCGTCACGCACGAAGGGCTGGTCGAGCAGGCATCGCTCCCGGTACCAGCTCGCGAGGCGGCCCTCGATGATCTTCGGCCATGCCGCCTCCGGCTTGCCCTCTTTGCGCACGATCTCCTCGATCGTCTTCCGCTCGCCCGCGACGTCATCGGTGGGGACCTCGTCGCGACTGACGTAGGCGGGGCGGGCGAAGGCGATGTGGAGGGCGACGTCGTGAGCGAGGTCGCCGTCGGCTCCGTCGACTTCGACGATCACCCCGTTGACGCCCCGGCCGCTTTGGACGTGCAGGTAGCTGCCGACCCGTCCCCCTGCGCCGGTGGCAAAGCGGACGACGCGCCCGACCTGGATGTTCTCGCGCAGCGACACGCGCAGGCGCTCGAGCTCGTCGCCTCGGCTTGCAGCCGCCTCCTCGCCCTCGCCGGCGACGGCAGCGGCCAGCTCGGCCGCGAAGTTCACGAACTCGTCCGACTTTGCGACGAAGTCCGTCTCGCAGCGCAACTCCACCATCGCGACCGTCCCGGCCGACTCGGCGAGCGCGACGGCGCCCTCGGAGCTCTCCCGGCCCTGGCGCGCCGAGATGCCCGCAAGGCCGTTCACCCGCAGCCACTGGCGCGCCGCTTCGACGTCGCCGTTGGCTTCGGTCAATGCCCGCTTTGCGTCGAGCATGCCCGCGCCGGTCTCCTTGCGGAGTGCTTGGACATCCTTTGCAGTGAATCCGGCCACGGCGGCTACTCCCCTGCCTGTGCCGTGGCTGCTGGTGTGCCTCCGACACGGGTGCGCACCGACTCCGATATGTACCGGCCCTCGGCCACCGCCTCAGCGAAGATCCGGCATAGCAGGGCACCGGAGCGGATCGCATCGTCGTTGCCCGGGATCACGTGGGAGACGACGTCCGGGTCGCAGTTGGTGTCGACGACGGCGACGACGGCGAGGCCAAGCTTATTGGCCTCGGTCACCGCGATGTGCTCCTTCTTCGTGTCGATGACGAAGATGGCATCGGGGACCTTCGTCATGTCCCGGATCCCTCCGAGGTTCCGCTGCAGCTTCTCGAGCTCGCGGGTGTAACGGAGAGCTTCCTTCTTCGGCATCGCGCTCAGATCCCCGTTGTCGCGCATCGCCTCGTACTCCTGGAGCTTCTTGACGCGAGCAGAGACCGTCTCGAAGTTTGTCAGCATCCCGCCCAGCCACCGGTGGCTCACGTAGGGCATGCCGCAGCGCGCCGCGAACTCCTCGACAGGGTCCTGGGTCTGCTTCTTGGTGCCGACGAACAGGATCGTCCCGCCGCGTGCGACGAGATCCCGGACGAAGGAGTACGCGCTGTCGATCGACGCAAGGGTCTGGCGGAGGTCGATGATGTAGATGCCGTTGCGCTCGCCGAAGATGTAGCGCCGCATCTTCGGGTTCCACCGGCGCGTCTGGTGCCCGAAATGCACTCCGGCCTCGAGCAGTTGCTTCATGGTGACGACAGCCACCGGCTCTCCTTCCATCGGTTGGTCCACCCGGGCGCGCACCTCTGGAAAGAGGCGACCGTGGAATCGTCCGGTGCGGGTGCTCGGGCCACCGGAGATCTCCGATGGCGTTCTCGGGCGCCAATGTAGCGCGCCGAAGCCCTGGTCGCCGTCACCAGGCGTCGCGGCGGACCCGTCAGTTGCCGGCCAGGTCGGTCTTGAGGTCGGAGCCGTCCCTGCGTCGCATCGACATGCGGGACCGCAGCTGGAGGACCGCCTTGGTGTGGATCTGGCAGACCCGGGACTCGCTGATCCCGAAGATCTCCCCGATCTCCGCCAGGGTCAGGCCCTCGTAGTAGTAGAAGGTCAAGATGGCCCGTTCCCGCTCGGCCAGGCGCCCGATTGCCTCGGCGAGCAGGCGCCTGGCCTCTTTGACCTCCAGGGCGGCCCCGGGGTTCGCGCCGGAGTCGGGGATCGTGTCGCCCAAGGTGACCGGCTCCGCCCGGTCCCCGGGGGTTCCCAGGACTTCGTCGAGGGCGGCCACGCCCAAGAAGGAGACCTGGCTGAGCGCCTGGTTGAACTCCTCGTCGGTCATGTCCAGCTCTGCGGCGACTTCGGCGTCGGTGGGCGTGCGCAGCAGGGCGGTCTCCAGCTTGGCGTATGCCTCCTCGATGGCCCGCGCCTTGGAGCGGACGGTGCGGGGAACCCAGTCGATGGAGCGCAGCTCGTCGAGGATCGCCCCTTTGATGCGCTGGATGGCGTACGTCTCGAACTTGACGTGGCGCTGCGGATCGAACTTGTCGATGGCGTCGATGAGCCCGATGACCCCGTAGCTCACGAGATCGGCCTGGTCCACGTAGCGGGGAAGCCCGACGGCGACCCGCGCGGCGACGTACTTGACAAGCGGCGAGTAGTGGACGATCAGCTGATCGCGCAGCTGGCGGGACCCCGCGGCCTTGAACTCCGACCAGATCCGCGCCGTCCCCCCGCTGCTGTCGGCAACTTCGACGTCGTCGACGTCGATGCTCGGATGGGCTTGCTCTGGCGCTGCGGTATCCGTCCCTGCCACGTCGCTCCTATGCACGGGGGTGGCTCCCCCTGTAGACGTCGAGCAGCCGCTCCCTGCTGACATGAGTGTAGACCTGCGTGGTCGACAGGCTTGCGTGCCCGAGGAGCTCCTGGACGACACGCAGGTCAGCGCCCCCGTCCAGCAGGTGGGTCGCGAAGCTGTGGCGCAGGGCGTGGGGATGCGTCGGCACCGGCGAACGCCGGTCCAGGACCCTGCGGACGTCGCGGGGGCCGAGACGCCGGCCGTGCCGGTTGACGAAGACGAAGGTGGCATCGCCGGAAGCCGGCAGAAGCACTGCACGACCGTGCGCGAGCCACGCGCGCAGCCGTGCGACGCACACGTCGTGCATCGGGAGCCGGCGCTGTTTGCCGCCTTTGCCCCAGACGGTCACGGTACCCGCGTCGAGGTCCAGGTCGCCGACGTCGAGCCCGCAGAGCTCGGCAACCCTGAGCCCGCTGCTGTAGAGGAGCTCGAGCAGGGCCGCGTCACGCAGGGCCACAGCTGCGGCAACCTCCGGGGCACCGGCACCGGCACCGGCACCGGCGATGCTTCCGTGCGCAGGCAGGACGCCCCCGTCCAGGAGGTGCGTCATCTCGGCGTGGCTGAGGACTCTCGGCAGCCGGCC
>JAJZBS010000078.1 GCA_021851885.1 Actinomycetes bacterium
CCTCGAACTGGGGACGCAGTTCGTCTCGAAGCACCGTCTCAAGAACCTCCCGGAAGCGCCCGCGGAGGAGACTGTCCAGTGACTCGCCCGAGCGGATCATGACGAACTGGAGACACCTGTCGAACTGTTCGAGCGCCGCCAGTGTCACAGCGTCCTCGTATCCGAGCTGCTTCGCGCCGGCGCCGCGAGCCACGAAGGTTCGGCGCCGCACTCCCCGGCTGTCGGCCCCTTGCTCGATTGTGACCCGTAGCCGCACCTCCCCCATCGACGCGTAGGTCTTGCTCCCAGGCTTCACTTGCTGCTCGTACTGCTCGAGTCGCTTGAGGAGGGTCTTCTCGCGGCTCGGAACCGCGGCCAACGGAACTTGAAATGTCAGCGTGACAACCGGTTTCGACCAGGCATCCCATACGGCCGGCATATCGAGCTGCCGATTGAATTCGAACTCGGGATCGAGTGCGAGTGCGAGCGCTCGGAGAATATTCGACTTGCCTGAGTTGTTCGGCCCAGTAATGGCATTGACTCCATCGGTCACATCCATATGGAAGCTCTTGTCGCTCGTGTAGTCATGAAATAGGGAACGGTAGTTCTTGACCTGCACCCGCGAGAGTTTCATGCCATATACCGCGACGGACTGAATGACGTCGTTACCCCAATAGTTGACGACCAAGACGGCAATCCTGCAGACATCCCGCTTGGGGAAGACCGGCTCACGGCCCGGTACAAAGTGGCCGAGGCGTCTTCGTTCATGTTGGCCCCTAGTGCCCGCGTGAACCCCTCGTGCAGGTCGTTGCTGCAACGTGGACGAACCCCAATACTCCGCAAATTAGTGATTCCTGATGGGTTATGCGGACTCTCGCAATCGTAAACCGTACCGACGCGTGAGCGATCTTTTCGCCACGGGCCTCCGTATCTCATGCCAGCACCGTTCGGATGAGCTCGTGTACGGAAGCTGAGTCGATGCCGCCTCCGTCGTCGTCAGTCGTCACGAGAAGCATCCCCCGCTCGCCGCCACCCTCGGATTGCGGTAGCACGCCATTCTGGGCGTACCATTTGACCTTGCGCTCCCACGACTTCTTGTACTTGGGCACCGACAACATCCCCAGGTGCTCCCACAGGTAGAGCTCACCAGTTGCCGCATCTTCGATCGTGAAGTCGGGCAGACGTTGAGTGCCGTCGTCGCCAACGAACGGGGCCTCGTAGGAATACGGGATGCCGTTGGCGACAAGGGCGTCGGCGATGATGACTTCGCTCTTCGACCTGACCAAGGTGCCATCAGCGGTGCGGTGGATCAGTCGGTCTTCCAGGTAGCGACCCTGCACCTCAATGGGAAGCGGTTGGTCGAAGAGGTTCGTCAGACGGCCGGCCGTTTCAGAGTTCCCGACAGACGAGTAGGCGAGCAACTCTGCGAGCGGACCTTGGTGAAGGACGACAACCTTCTCGGTTTGCCTGGTCAGTGCCGTGTAGAGGAGCTCTCGGGAGAGCATGCGGCAGGGATTCGGCACGATGAGGAAGGTCGTTCCGAACTCCGACCCCTGGGACTTGTGGATCGTGACGGCGTAGGCTAGTTCGAGCTTCCCACCACCCTCTTCGGGCAGATCTCGTGGCCAGAACTTGTAGCTGAATCCGGGCTGCGTGCTGAACTCCACCTCCAGGTTCTTCGGAAGTGGCCCGCCCCTATCCTTCTTGAAGTAGCCGACCACGACCCCTATTTCACCGTTGGCGATGTAGCGCAACGATTCGGTCGGCGGGTCGACGTCGGTTCGCTGTTCCGGCCACACATGCTTGTGTCGGTGGTTGACAACGTTCATGACCTTGTCGCCGTACACGATGCCTTCGGGCCCCATCGGCTTGGGTGTTCGGCGACCCCACCCAGTCATAGTGGCGAACTCGATCGCCTTGCTACGGAACTGGCGTTGGACGCTTCGATTCAGCTCCGTGACCCCGTGGGCGCCGCCCCTCACCGGTGAGAGCACTTGCCAGGACTCGACGACCTCTCCTGCACCTCGCCGGCCCTTCCACGCGTTATTGAAGAAGACGCCTCCGTTCTTCCCGCGCACGCCGCCAAGTGAGACGCCAAAGCCCTCTTCATCATCTGGGCCGCCGATCATCTCGATCTCCTCGCAGAGAAGACGAAGCAGAAGCGGGAAGACGTCTGGCTGGTCGGTCCACCGTTCGAATCGCACCGTGTTGCTCGACTCGCCGGCAAGGATCCGTGCCCACACCTCGTCAGCGAGGGCGCTCGGCGATTCACCCCCGAACCACTCTGCGAGCGCGAGATCGTCTCTTTCGGCACCTGCCTGGCGTCGCCGCACGGTGAGCTCGGCATAGGACGGCCCGACTCGCGGAAAGGACTCTCGAGCCCCGCCGCCGAGGAACGCCACGAGGTCGACGAAAGGTCGGCCTGCTCCGATGGGCGGCAACTGGCGCGGGTCACCGACGAGGATCAGTCGCTGAACGTTCGTCACCGCGTCGAGCACCGCGTCGAGCTGTTCTTCAGTGAGCATCGATGCCTCGTCGATGATCACCGTTCCGAAGTCCGCCGCTGGCGGCTTGTCCGAGCGGCAGTAGGCCCCGGTATCTGGCAGGTATCGATCTGACCGAACGAGGAACTCAGCGATTGTCCGCGCCCTTGGGCTGTCGCCTGCGCGAGCAAACCCCTTCTCCAGCTGAACCCGTGCCTTCCCAGTCGGGGCCAGCAAGAGCACGCCGCTCGCCTTGACCGAGGGTTGCCGGCACAAGGCGGCAAGAAGCGTGGTCTTTCCCGTACCTGCCGGGCCGATCAGAACTGATGCTCGGGCAGCGGCAAGTTCTGTCAGCGCAGCGACCTTCTCCGCTCGGGCGAGGAGTTCTTCTGCGTCGGTGGGATCGGGCGACCCAAGTAGCTCATTGAGTTCGGAAGCCCAGTCGGCCTGGACGACGTGCCGCTTCTTCGCCTTGGCCCGGTGGGTGAACTCCGTCCGGATGCCATCCCCCACCAGCGCCAGTCGGTCGAGCTGTAGCCCAGGTCGGCCATCGCTAAGCGCTACCGACCGCAATACGGGCCCGAAGTCGTCGTGGAGGATATTGATCAGATCAGCATCGATGGGACATGGCGGGTCGAGCGGAGCGTCGCGTACGTCAAGCATCAGTGAGTCCTGCGTCGCCAACGTGTCCCCGTTGGCCGCCCGTCTCTCGAGCGCCGCTACGAGGTGCGCCCGCACTCTTCGGGCGTCGACTGCCTCAGTCATCCGGGACGGCTCGGGAACGGGGTGGTGATCCCGGACGGCAGGGTCCGGATAGACCCCTCGGTCGACGGTGCGAACCGGTATGGGATCAATCGCGTGCCGATCCGCTTCGTATAGCAGATAGGGATTCGAGAGCAGGTCGGCGTCCGACCATGCGATGCCGGCCTTCGCGCGCTCCTCGGCGACGAAGAACCGTTCGGCCTGTTCACCCTGGAGATCAAAGCGTGCCAACAGCTCGAGGAGAGCCCGACGTTCGGCTGGCAGTGCAGCGAACTTCTTCGCGGTGGTGGCGCCGATCCGAGCCGTCCACTCTGCGCCCAGCTTCCCGGGGTCCTCGATTGACTGCGCGACGAGCGGCCATGGGTTCTCGTTGGCTCCCAACGTCTGCGCGACACGATGGGCAAACAGGTTGGCGTGGTCGAGCCCAAACGCATGGAGCGCTGCACCGAGACCCGGAAACGGCCCGCGAAACCGCCAGAGTTCGCCGAGTCGCTCACCCGCCCAACGGAGCTCGTTCTGATGGGTCGACCCGAGCAACCGCTCGGCTCGCTCCAGCCCGTCGATGACGTTGAGCAACGAACCGATGGCCTGGTCGTGGCTGACGTGCTCCGACCCGTACGAGTACTGGTCGAATGCTTCGTCGGGAACGAAGACCACAAGCTCCGCGGGATCGAAGTCCGGATCCTCATGTGCGCGCGCCACTGCGGCGTGATACGGGAGTAGCAGCCCGTCAGCAAGAGCAGGTCTGATCGAATGCCCGACGGGGCGTTCCCAGATGAGGGAGCGACTCGACCCTGCTTCCGTGTACTCGTACTCGATGTTCTTCCCGACTGAGGTGACTCGGCCGACGCCGACAAGTACCCGGCGAGGGTCTTCGACGAATGGCACCTCCTTGGCGTAGAAGAAGGCCAGCGAACTCTCGGGTTGAACACCAGAGAAGAACCCGTCGAGCAGTCTTCGCTGATTGTCAACGTTCTGCACCCAGGCACTGTCGAATCCCATGACGTCCCGGGCATCCGCCTCAGCCTGGTCGTGGTACACGAGATCGAGGTCCTCGGCGATCACCAGAGCGTTCTCGCGCAGCAGCCATCGAAACGGGACGCAACCCGCCGAATACGGGGGAATCGTGAGGATTGTCGGCTTGTAGTGAGAGTAAGCCTTCGACGTTGCATGGTACGGGTGTTGAACTGGGCGGCTCACCGGGAACGGCGTCATGAACGTCGCCCGCTCTGCGACGCATGGCGGCAGCTCATCGTCCTGGAGGTCCGCAATCGAACGGCCGGCAAGCCGCACCTCGGAAGCATCGTCACGCCTCATGTGGATGTTCGCCAGACGCAGGCACGACGAGTTGGCCACGGGGTTTGCACACACCGTCCCTTGCCACAACGCGTCGTGCCAGGGGACGCGAACCGAGAGGTGTCGCAGCGGCAGATCAGTTTCGGACATCGCCGTCCCCTCCTCGCGGTCGTCGCGAAATTGCGACGGGACGGGCGTAGGCAATTCCGACTGGTGGGCCGGATTCGTGTCTCATCGAGTCAGCGGATGGCGTAGACATCTCGGTTGCTCCCTTCACGATGCACCTCGAGGAACGGATAGGCGCTGGAGACCGACCCAAGCTCAGCCCAGAACAACTCCGGTGCATCCTCGATCTCGGTGGACCCGAGCGCCTGTTGCTCCCGAGTGAGCGCCACTGCGTGAACGAGCCATGCCGCAGGCTCGCCGACGACCCGCAGCTTGTCTCCTGGCACCATTGGGTTCAGCCCTCCGCCGGAGACAACGTCGAATTTCCGGAGCGTCCCCGCAGACTTGCTGGCACCGAGGTTAACCATCGTGCGGCCCCCCCATACGGCCACGACGCGTCGACGAAGCTCGATCCCAGTGATCGACCCATCCAGGGCGAAGGCGCGACCCAGGATGGCGGCAACGGATCCGACGAACGGGAAGGTCGCGATGAGCGCGCCGAGGTGCAGCACTCGTCGGTCGGGGAAGTGCTCTGGGTGTTCCACCGCCCATTTGATCATGGGAGCGGCTTCGGGCGGCGGGTTGATCCACACTCGGGTGAGCAGCTTCTTCGTCTTGTTTCCGGCCTCTTGCTCAGTCGTGTGATCTCGGAGCGCCACCATGAGTAGCGGCCGCTGTTCTTCGAACGGATGGCCGGATCCGGCGACGTGGTAGGCGACCTCAAAGACTTCGGGCCAAAGCGTGCGGTCGAAGATCATGCTCTTTCGCTCTGTCATGCCGTCACCTGCACGAACGGGACGATCACCTCGTCGAGCGATAAACCGCCGTGGGTCACCCGGGTGCCGGTCGAGTGGAAGCCGGCACGACCACGAGCGAACAGAGGGCACGGCTTCCCCCGGGGATAGCCGGGCGGGTCCCAGACCTCACCGAAGTCGGCTGCCGCTTGGCGGAGGACCTCGTTCGGGTACATCCGCACCCGCGTTCCAGCCGACTCGACGGTCTGCCCCTCCTTCGGGACCGCAGCTGGATTGGCAGGGAGGTTCCCGTGGTCCGACGTGATCCACACCTCGCGCCCCTGTTCGGCGGCCGCGGCCACGAGTGCGTCGAGGAATCCGGCACGCGCCCAGAGATCGACGCCCGCCGACACCTGGCGGTCGCCGAGTACCTCGGCGCCATGGAGCATCTCGTCCACGGCGTTGACCACGATGCCTACTGCTCTGCCCCGCATCGCCGGGAGATCTTCAGGGCCGCGCCCGACGGTCTTGAAGTACTCGACGTCTTGTCCGGCGAGCCCTTGCCCATCCCAAAACCTGGCCCAGTGCTTCGGCTCAGCGCTGGTAGTGGAGAGCGTGTCTGCGAAGTCCGATGGGAGCTCACCGGCGAAGATTGCTTGCCGAGAGATGCCTGTCAGCGTCGGAATCATCGCAAGACAAGCTGTGGCTTGAACGACCTCGAGCCGGCAAGTGAGCCGCAGCTGGTGCCACTGAGCGAAGCCCATTCCGTCGAGGACCACCAAGGCGATCGATGCGCCAGCGTCCACTCGCCGGGCGAGGAACGGTGCGATCTGGTGCACCCCTCTTGGGAACGAAGCGGAAGCCAGGAGACTGCCTCCGTAGGTGTTCCTCAGCCATGCGAGGAACACCAGATCGAGGTGATCCCAGGTCTTCCACGCGTGCTCGGCCGAATCGGGAGGAGTCGCGTGGGCTGCGATACCGGCGCGGACCTGTCCCCACCATGAGGCAAGCTCGATCCAGCCGGTTAGGTCCGAGGGAGTTGGTGGGCAAGCGTCGAGTAGCTCGTCGAGTAGCAAGCTCGGATCGGGTCCGACGCTGCCGATGCTCACCCAAGTCGGCAGGTCAGGAGCCGACGCCGGGGCGGGGCGGATCAGTCCGTTGCTGAGAAGCGCGATGAGCGGCCCAGTTGCCTGCGTGAGCGCGTGGGCGTCGGGCGCAGCCTCGCCGAGGCGCAGCCATTCCTCCCACGCTGCTTGCAGTCCCTTTAGGTTGCCGCCGTCGTTGGCGATCTGTCGCGGCAGTCGAGTCTCGAACTGGGGGGCGAGCATGGACCACAGCTCCGAGGGTGTGGTGGGATCGAGGCGCAGTCGAGCGATGGCGTCGAGCTCGTCCTTGCTGTTCCCGGTTCGGATGCCGTAGGCAACCGCTACTGCGGTCGCCGGATCACGATGTTCGGCAGCGGCTTCGACAAGGCAATCTGCTTGGTCACCGGCAGCCCGGAAGAGTGGGCGCAGGTCCGCAGGCACTGGGAACCGAACCCGCAGCACGGCTGACGCCTCATGTTCGATATCCCACGGCAGATCGCGTGGAGTCTCAAACTCCGGGCTGACGACCAGGACCGCTCGAGATGACGTGCCCGGACTTCGACGAACATCAAGGTCCCAGAGTCGGCGAAGCTCCAGCCAGTCGCTCACCACGATGAGCTCGATTCGATCCGCAATGTCTTCTATGTCGGAAGTCGTGAGCGCCGAATCAGGGTCGAGGAGAACGACAGTGCCTGAGATTCCCTCGATCTCGGAGCCGATCTGCCACTGAACCCAGCGCTTCACGGTGCGATCCGGACAAGCAACCGAAGCCGGGCATCGGGAAGCGAAATGCAGGCACCACCCGAGATCCGAACGACTGCTTGGTAGGCGTGGTCGATCCCGCTCTCAGTGATCGATGCCCACTGATCGCTACTCGGCGTTTGGTGATCTACGATCGAAGGGTTCACGCAGCACCGGTCCCACGCTGCAATCGCGACATCTGGCCTGACCAAGCCGGAATCGGGCTGAAACACGGACACGGCGCTACGAAGCGCCCCGTCGGGCGTCACCTCCCACACCGAAAGCCATCCGGGCGGGGCTTCGGGCAGCCGAACGACAGGACATGGCTCGCCCGGCGCCACTTCCGGCAACTCCGCGAGCGCATCAAGGGGATCGACCACCGGCCGACCAAGATCCGTCCTGGCCGACGCGGCCGACGCCACGAGTGCCGACAGGCGCTCAGGCGAGACAATAGGAAGAGCGGGTCCGGTCTCGTCGACGAGGTCGGCCAGATGTCCAGCCTCTCGCGCTTCTGTCTGGGTGCCGGTTGCGAAGTCGTCGGCCTGTCGCTCGAGGCGGCTCGGGTCAACGATCGCTGTCGTCCAGAGTTCGTCGGCCCGCTGGCTCGCCGACTCGAGCACGTCACCTCGCTTGTCGGCACCGAGCTCGTCAAGGATCACCGCGAGCTTCTGGTTCAGCACGTCAAGCACTCGCGCCTCGACAGAATGCTCGCAGACGAGGTTGAACGCCTGCACAGCATGGGTCTGGCCGATCCGGTCGACACGTCCGATGCGTTGCTCGAGTCGACTTGGCGACCACGGCAGGTCCCAGTTGACGACGACATGCGCGAACTGGAGGTTGATGCCCTCGCCACCTGCATCGGTGGAAACCAGCACCTGGGCCGACTCACGGAATGCCTGTTGCGCCAACGCTCGTTCGGCCAGACCCATTGACCCGTTGATGGCGACGGCGGGAACACCCGCCTCTTCCAGTAGGCGGAGCAGCATGTCCTGGGTCGGGACGAACTCAGTGAACACCAACACCTTCACGCCTGGGTCCCGCTCTGTCCGGCGCAACTCACCGAGTAGCTCGAAGAAGGTGCGCACCTTGGCGTCGGCTCCCGCTGATGCTGCCTCGCGTGCCAGCCGCAGCAAGCCCGACAGCTCGGCTCGCTCGGTTGCCCAGGCTGGCCCTCGGGAGTTCACGAGCAGCTCGTATTGCTCCTCGCCGGAAAGTTCCGCCCATTCCTCACCGCGATCGACGAACAGCGTCAGCTGTTCCCCTTCCTCGCCGAGGGCGGCCGATCGCTTCTCCAGCGCCGCCAGGATCGCCGCAGTGCTCGACGACACCAGCCGTTGCATCAACAGCACCAGAAACGCGGCTGAGTTCCTTCCCTGCCGCTTCGCCGCGTTCCACCCGGTGCGGACGTACTCCGTCACCGCGTCGTATAGCTCTCTCTCCAGCGTCCTGTCCGCATATGGGGCGATACGGATCGCCGTCGCACGAGGCTGGAAGAGGGCTCTACCAGCCTCGTCGACGGCCTTTCGCTTCTCCGTGCGGGAAACGACGGGCGCCACCGTTGACCGCTCGACCGGCTGCCCGTGCACGAACCGATCATCGAGCAGCCCCAAGAAGCGACGGAAGCCGTCGCTCTTGCCCGAGTGTGGAGTGGCCGAGAGGAGGAGGACGTGTGGCGCGGCCGCTGCGAGTTCGACGGCCAGACGATGGCGTGCGACTTCCTCACTCGAGCCCGCTACGTGATGAGCCTCGTCGATAATCACCATGTCCCAACCGGCGTCTACCAACGCGTGGAACCGCGACGCGTTGTGGGCATCAACCTCCTCGGGGCTCCAACCCGCACGCCGACGGAGCGGCTTCACCGCATCGAGCGAGCAGATCACTTGGTCGAAGGCTCGCCATGGATCGATGCCGCTGTCGACGGGCAGGCCTTCTGGGCCGACGCGAACGAACTCCTCACCGAACCGGCTGGCCATCTCGGCGACCCACTGCAGTTGAACGCCCTTCGGGGCGACAACGACGGCTCGGCGGAGCCGGCCGCGAGCCTTCAACTCCGCGAAGATCGCCCCTGCAGTAATCGTCTTGCCGAGACCGACCTCATCACAGATGGCCAGGCGGACCGGCTCCATCGCCAGCGCTCGCTCGAGCGTCGCCGTCTGATGCGGCAGCAGGGTGACGCCGCCTCGGGCAGCAACCAGCGGATCTCCATCAGCAGCAAGGGCTAGGGCGCGGGTGGCGGCGGCACGCCATACAACTTCAGCCTCGCCCCAGCGATGGGTCGCGATGTCGGCAAGTTCCGAAACGGACACTCGCAGTCGCCGCTGAGCGGACGGCACGATGACTCCGGCCATTTGTCTGCCCCAGAGGTCCGATCGCTGCAGGACCTCGACCGGTTCGCCCGCCGCAGGAAACCACGCCCACTCCCGCTCCATCGCCATCTCCTACGACGCCAGCCGTTCGGCGTTGCGGAAGTAGTGGAGCAGGGCGGAGTCTTCGATGAAGACGTCGCTTGGGAGGCGTCGGCCGACATCGACGATCGTGGCGAAGTCCTTGCGGGCCCACGCGTCCTTGAACCCGGCCCTTACCGCCTCCGACCGGAACCGAACCAACGGACCCTTGCCCGCCCGATACCCCTCGAACTCCTTCAGCAACGCGCGAGTGCGGAGCTGGTCGAGATCCGCGGATTTCTTCGGATCCGGCACCATCCAACGGCCCTTGTCGTCCGTGACGAAGTTCATCTCCAACATCTCGCGAAGATCAGGGAGGTCCTCCCACGACGCGACACCGTTCTGCATCTCCCGCATGAACTCCGGCTGCACGTCGGCGAATGTTCGCGGCCGGTCACGAAGCAGTTGGCGCAGCCACTGCACCGCGGTGGACTCGTCTCGGATGAACAGCTCCTGCGCAGCCAGCTCCTTGAACGTGATCCGGAACCGCTCGTAGGCCTCCACCTGGTCGGCCAGGAAGTACATCCCATCACGCACCGGGAACCGCTGTTCGAGACCGGAGTAGAACTCCGCCGCTGTCATTGGCACCAACGTGTTCCGCGCCACGTGATAGCCGACCATCCGCTCGTAGATTCGGTCCGCCTGCCGCTCCCGAACCACAAGCGCCTGACCACGCACACCCTCGGTCGCTGGGATCCTCGACAGATGCTCCCGAACGAACGCCCACGCCCCATCCGTACCCCCCGCCGCCACGCCGAACGCTTGCTCGGTTCCAGCTGCTGGCTTGTATGCGGATATGAGAATGTCGTTCACGACGACGTTCCTAGCCGTACGTTGGCGGTGGCTCTTGTGCTGTTTGTCGAGCACTCGCGTGTCAGCCACCACGAACCCCGCGCTCGCAAGTGCATGCTGGATCCTGAGCCATACATCATTGGAGTGATTCGAGAATTCAACCGTCATCCATCGCCCCGGCTTGAGGACGCGGAAGAACTCGTCAAAGCATTTAGATATCAGGCGGGCATATTGATCGAGATCCTTCGTGGCTTCACGATTCCGATCCTCAATCGCCTCTTCATCCTTCGCCTCAATGACACCATGCCAACTCTCGGTCAGGAACCCAAGATCCGCGTAGTACAGGTTCTCGCCAAAGGGAGGATCAACGAAGACATAGTCAACTGAGTTGTCCGATAGAGACAACGAGGTCGAAGAGGCGGTGCTGATCATGCACAACCCACTTCCTGACGCAGCCTCCCGCCAGAGCCCGACAAGAGCCTTCCTCTTCGAAGTATTGAGATTCGTCTCGACAGAGCACTCGGCACTTAGTGACGGAAGGTAGTAAGCCCCCTTGCGAAACTGGTTGACGCGGGAGAACGTCGCGGCGGCGTACTGATTCATCCACGCAAGGCCCCAGTGCGCTTGTTCGACCCAGAAGCGGAGCGCCAGTCTGGTTAGAGGGTCCCCCTCTTCAGCAATCCACGACCACAGAGCAGACAAGGCCACCAGAGCCCGGTCACAGTAGAAGTGGTGTACCGAAGTGATTCCCCAAGCTGGAAGGTTGTTCCGTTCATGAGTCATGTGCATATGTGGGAGCAAGTCGGTTGGAAAGCTCTCGACCGATATCCCGTTAATTCGTTCAATGGTGAGGAGGTCGTTCGCTTCAGGACGTTTTGAGCCCTTGGTCTTCCCGGAGCTCCAATAGATCTTGACCGGTCTCATCTCTGTCCGCTCGATGATGTCACCCGCCAGAGTCCTGACCTGAACCTTCCTCTTGATGCTTTGCCGCTTTGTCGTCGCCGCACCACAGGAACGGCAGTCGAACGGATCGGTAATCTTCTCAGTTGCCTCGTTGAAGGCGGCGTCGTAGAAGACGACCTCCCCGCCGCAGTGCGGGCAGGTGAACACCTCTGACCAAATCGTGTAGTCGATGTCGGCCTCGAACGGCTCACCCTTCTCCGGCGTCACCGTCGTCTTGTACATCCACCCGAACTCGGCCTCGAACCGCTCCAACAACCGCTTCGATGCCGCGTCGAACTTGTTGGCGTTAACCGGCAGATTCACCCCAGCAGCAATGAACGTCGCCGACGGACCCAGGTCACCAAGGATCGCCCGACGCGCACCCCACTCGACGTTCCCCGCCCCCATCGCCGCCTCGATCGCCGCCTTCGTCTTCGGATCCGGCTTCCCGCACGCCTGTGCCGCCACCCCGGTCATGCCCGTCCCCGCGAACCCGTCCAGGACGACATCACCCGGCTTGGTGTAATGCAGGATGAACCGCATGATCGCCGGGTGTGGCACCTTCGTCGGATACGAGTGCGCCTTGTAGAACGGGTTGCCCTTCCCCTCGCTCACGTCCGACGCGAATGGCCCCGGATCCACCCGACCTTCATCGCTCGGCCGATCGAGCCCCTCCAGCCACTCCTCGATGAACGGATTGGGACACGCCGTGTAGAAGGGCGGATAGGACATCGCCACGATGTCGTCATCACTGCCCTGCGGGCACCCCGGCAACTTCCTCAGCTCCGGCAACCGCCGCCGCAACTCCTCACGCGCCGCCTCAACGCGCGCCACCTCCGCAGCCGCATCCCCCGACCCCAGCAGCCCAAACAGCGAATCCGGATCCTCAAACAACCGATCGCTCACGACGCCGGCTCCTCGGTGGGCACCACCCGGATGCGCTCGGTACTTGCGCCTTCCTTCATGCCATCGAGCAGGACGCGGAAGCGATCGGTGAGTTCCTCGATCGTCGCAGGTGCCGCTTCGGGGAAGAGCGCAACCCAGACCTCGTGGGGAGCGACGCGGCGCACTTCGAAGCGAGTGAGCACCTGGCCCACTGCCCGAACGAAGTCCTCCGTCACGGGTTCCGGCAGCTGTCGAGACGTGACGAAGCCGTTCACGATGCTCTTGTCCGCAGCCTTGAGAAGGTTGACCTGCTCGGCCATCTCGGGAGCGGTGATCGAGTCCGCGAGCGCCTTCTCCCATTCGGAGCGGAGGCTGACGATCTGTTCTTCGATCTGCTCGAGCATTGCTTGAGCGGTCGGGCCCCCGGTCGGCCGGGGCCGGTAACCGCACTCGGGGCAGGTGACGCTCCGACTGAGGAGCGAAGGGTCGAAGGTCTTGCAGGTGCGCAGGTCTGCGAGCTTCTGCTGCAGACCTGCGTACTTGCCTCCCGGGAGCAGGTCGATGGCCGAGAGCTGGCCCAAGTCGGCGTAGGCGGCGCCCTCGAGAAGCCGGCGCTTCCTCTCGTCACCGGCGCCATCGAGGCGGTCGCGCTCGTGAGCAGCTACTGCCGCTTCGGCGTACCGCCGGCGCAGGTCTTCACCGGTGGCCTTGAGCGCCGAAACCTTGCTGGCGTCGATCGGACTGTTGGTGCGGAAGAGTTCGAGAAGGTCACCGCGAAGCACGAGGGCATCCGTGCTGACCGGATCGGTAGCGCCGAAGACGTCGACGGCCTCCCTCAGGTAGCCGACAACGTCCGCAACGTGACCTGTAGCGGCGACCGCTGCCTCGACCCATTGCAGCACGGCCTTGCCATCGTTGGCCTTTGTGATCTGGTCCTTGGTGAGGTCGAGCTTGTTGAGCTTCCCGGCGGTGTTGCGGGCCTTGAGGTTGTTGACGGCATCGTCGAGGGCCTTCAATGCGACGGACCGCTCAGCTTGGTTCTCGACGATCTGGGCGCCCCAGAGGTTGATCCCGTCACTGAGTGCGCCCCGGGCTTTGACGATGCGCTCGCCCCACTCGTGGCACTTGGTGGCGACGGATTGGATCAGCGCTTCGTTGGCGCCCTGCGCCCCGACTGCTCCAGGAGGCAGATCGATCAGCTTGATCGCATCCTTCAGAATGACGAGTGGGAGCTCCTTGGGCGGCGCGACGTGGGTGACCCCTTCGAGATCGTCGAGGCTCATCCGGGTGAGCCGTTCGAGCCCGAGCGCATCGAGTTGTCCATTGCTGAACCCGATCTCGAGGCGCCCAAGCTGAGCCAGTCCGGCTGCGACGACCACGAACCACGCCGGCTCCAGGTGCCAAGGGCCCCAGGTGGGGACATCTGGGTCCCGCTCGGCGAAGAGTTCACTGCGGTTGACCGCACGCCCGCCTGCGTTCGCCACTTGATCGAGGAGGTGCGCGGCGAAGGGACCGTCGTCGACGAGGCTGCCTTGCACGTCGACGAGGTTGAGAGCGGCAAGGACCTTGCCCCCGAGAGCGTTGGGGCGGCCACTCACGACTTGGCTCAGCGACTGCTTAACCGTTTCCGCCAGGTTCTCGCGCGTGACCTGCACCCCGAAGGTCGGGTATCCCGGGTAACGGCCCTCGAAGTGATTGGCCAGCACCGACGCCGCGATCGTGTCGATCTGTTCCTTGACTGTGGACCGTGGGCCCTGAGCGCTGGCCAGCCAGGACGCAAGCGGCTTGATGTTTCCCTGGTAGGTGAC
Organism: Actinomycetes bacterium; assembly: GCA_021851885.1. Taxonomy (GTDB): domain Bacteria; phylum Actinomycetota; class Acidimicrobiia; order Acidimicrobiales; family JAMCQF01; genus JAJZBS01. The sequence continues at coordinate 14,117 of JAJZBS010000078.1, forward strand.
GGTGACGGCGTCGCCCATGTGCTTCTTGAGCCAGGCAACCATGTCCTGCAGATAGCGCTGTCGCTTCTCTGCGTAGACAGTCCGGTGCTGGCCCGTTGATTCCATCTCGAGTGCCACGGCACCCGCGTAGCGGCGCAGGGCCTCCGTGAAATCGTCGTCGGGT
>JAJZBS010000079.1 GCA_021851885.1 Actinomycetes bacterium
GAGCTCGACACCGCGCTGGACGCCCCCCCGGCGGTAACTGAACGAGATGCGGTCTTCGGCGGAGTTGTGTGTGACCTCGCCGTCGGGGTCGGTGGCCCTTCCCTCTTTGACGGCGAAGACGTCGGCGAAATCGGCGTCGACGAAGAGCTCGACGGAGCAGAACGCCGCTTCGGTCGCGAAGTTCTTGATGCGGAGGTCCTCCCGCATACCCCTGCCGATGTACCGCTCGCGCCGCACGAGCAGGGTCGAGTCGGCCCGGCCGGAGCTCGGCCGAGCCCGCAGGACGAAGACGGAACTGGTCGGGTTCTCGCCGACTTCGGCCAGCGACTCGGTGGGCGAACCGTTCACGCGCAGCTCCCAGCGGGAGATGATCCGCATGTCCTGCATGAACAGGCCGTGCGCCCGGCCGGGCACCATGTCGCCGGAGCTATGCGAGATGCAGAAGGTGGACTCGTCGACAAGGGTGACGAGTCCCTCTCGGCCGCCGAGGGAGGTCACGGGGGCCATGCCAGCCCAGGGATCGCTCACAAGGCGGGCAGCCTACCCAACCCACCCGCGCGAACGCGGACGGCCTGGGCCACCAGCGTTTCTCCTATGGACATGATGGAAACCAAGGCCAGGCGCGTAAACTGACCCGGTGGACACCGCCCCCGCCCTCCTTGCCGTCGAGGACCTGCACGTCCGCGCGGAGGACGGCGGTGAGATCGTCCGGGGGGTCAACTTGGCGGTCCGCCCCGGCGAGGTCCACGCCCTGATGGGCCCGAACGGGTCGGGCAAGTCGACGCTTGCCCGCGCACTTGCCGGGAGCCCCGGCTACACGGTCACGCAAGGGCGTGTCCTGCTGCGCGGCGAGGACGTCACCGCCTGGCCGCCCGACGTCCGGGCCAAGGCTGGCATGTTCCTCGCCTTCCAGCATCCCGAGGCAATCACCGGCGTTCCGGTCGTGCAGTTCCTGCGCCAGGCGGTCGCCGCCCGTCGCGGCGACGAGGTCTCCATCATCGAGGTGCGTGTCGCCATGACGGAGTGGATGAAGCGGCTCGGCATGGACCCTGCCTTCGGGGAGCGCCACTTGAACGAGGGGTTCTCCGGTGGAGAGCGCAAGCGCAACGAGATCCTCCAGATGGCCATGCTCGAGCCCGAGGTGGCGATCCTCGACGAGACCGACTCGGGCCTCGACATCGACGCCCTGCATGTCGTCGCGCGCGGGGTCGAGGAGGTCCGCAAGGAGCGACCCTCCCTGGGGGTCCTGATCATCACCCATTACCGCCGCATCCTCGACGAGATCGACCCGGACCACGTCCATATCCTCGTCGACGGAGCTGTCGTGGCGAGCGGAGGCAAGGAGCTCGCGACCACGCTCGAGCACGAGGGGTACGAGGCATGGCGACGATGACCGACCCGCTCGACCCGATCGTCGTCGCCAAGGACTTCCCCCTCCTCAACCGTCGGGACAGGGAGCGCCCGCTCGTCTATCTCGACTCGGCGGCGTCCTCCCAGCACCCGAGCGCCGTTCTCGATGCCATGGACCGCTATTACGAGACGACGCACGCCAACGTCCACCGCGGGGTGTACGCGCTCGCGGAGGAGGCCACCACCCAGTTCGAGGCGGCGCGGACCAACGTGGGAAGGTTCGTCAATGCGCCCCGTCCCGCGACGGAGATCATCTTCACCAAGAACGCGACCGAAGCGATCAACCTCGTGGCCCAGAGCTGGGGGCGCCGGTTCATGAAGGCGGGGGACGCCATCCTGCTCACGATCATGGAGCACCACGCCAATCTCGTCCCGTGGCAGATGCTCGCAGCCGAGAAGGGCCTTGAACTGCGCTACCTCGACGTCGACGACTCCGGGTATCTCGACCTCTCCAACCTCGACCGTCTGATGAACGGCACCAAGCTCGTCGGGATCACTCTCACCTCGAACGTGCTCGGCACCATCGTCGATCAGGACCGCGGGCTGCCTGCGATCATCGAAGCCGCACGGTCGGCCGGGGCCGTCGTCCTCGCCGACGGTTCGCAGTACGTGCCGCACAGCCCCACCGACGTCCGGGCCCTCGGGTGCGACTTCCTCGCCTTCACCGGGCACAAGATGCTCGGGCCCACGGGTATCGGCGTTCTCTGGGGGCGCGAAGACCGCCTCGACGCGATGCCTCCGTTCCTCGGCGGCGGGGAGATGATCAGCGACGTGCGCCTGGACGGCTTCACGCCGACGGAGCTTCCGTGGAAGTTCGAAGCCGGCACTCCCCCGATCGCCGAGGCCATCGGCTTGAGCGCGGCCGTGGACTACCTGCGCGGCATCGGGATGGAGCGGGTGCGTGCCCACGAACGCGAGCTGTGCGCTTATGCGATACGCACCCTCGGGGCACGCTACGGCGGTGACCTGCGCATCTTCGGGCCGACCGATCCCGACGCGCGCAGCGGCGTCTTGTCCCTCGCGCTCGACGACGTCCACCCCCACGACGTCGCCCAGGTCCTCGACGAGGCCGGGGTGTGCGTCAGGGCGGGACACCACTGCGCCAAGCCGCTCATGCGCCGGCTCGGCGTCGCGGCCACGGCGCGCGCCTCGGTCTACGTCTACAACACCGAGGCCGACATCGACGCACTCGCCGACGCGCTCGAAGCTGCCGCTAGCCTCTTCGCGCGCCACTGATGCGGGCGAAGCCGACAACCGAGGGAGCTGCACGACACTGATGGCCGGACTCGAGGACCTCTACCGGGAGATCATTCTCGATCACTACCGCAGCCCGCGGAACCGTGGAGAGCTCCCATCGCCGCCCGCGCACCGCAGCGAGGGATTCAACCCGCTCTGTGGGGACGAGGTCGTCGTCCACCTCCTCGTCGAAGACGGCGCCGTCGCCGACATCAAGATCGGTGGACAAGGGTGCTCGATCAGCCAGTCGTCGGCGTCGCTCATGTCGGCCGCAGTCAAAGGGAAGCCCGTCACGCAGGCGCGGGCGCTCATCCGCTCGTTCAAAGCGATGATGTCGATTCATGAAGCGTCCCTCGGCAATGACGGCGATGGCGAGGGCGGAGAGGCCGGCGGCACGGACGAGGACGACGCGGCCGGGGGAACGGTCTCGATCGAGGACATGGGCGAGCTTGCCGCACTCCAAGGTGTCGTGAAGTTCCCCGTCCGGATCAAGTGCGCCACGTTGCCGTGGAACACCCTTGCCCAGGGTTTGAACGAGGCCGAAGCCGGCGAGCAAGCCTGAGTGCCGGCGCTCGCCGGTCGGCGACAGCCGGCGTCAGGTGCCGGCGTGTTGAGCGTACGCGGCGTACCCGGTCTCTTCGAGCTCGCTTGCGAGCTCCGGCCCGCCGTTCGCCACGATCCGGCCGTCGGCCATGACGTGGACCACGTCGGCACGCAACACGTCGAGGAGCCGGCTCCAGTGCGTGATGGCGAGGACCCCAAGGCCCCACTCTTCGGTCGCGGCTTCGACACGCGCCGAGACGCTGCGGAGCGCGTCGACGTCGAGGCCCGAGTCGACCTCGTCGAGAACGGCGATGCGAGGGCGGAGAGCGGCGAGCTGGACCATCTCGTTGCGCTTACGCTCCCCACCTGACAGCCCGAGGTTGAGCGAACGGGACAGCAACGAGACGTCGTAGCCGACCCTGGTCGCCTCCGCGTCGAGGATGGCGCCGAGGTCCCCTGCGGTCGCGTGCCGGGCCGTCGAGGCGGCAAGCATCGCCATCGCGCTCACACCAGGCACTTCGATGGGGTCCTGCATGCCGAGGAAGAGCCCGGCTCGCGAGCGTTCCCACGGTGCGAGCTCGAGGAGGTCGACGCCATCGAGGGTCGCCGATCCCCCGAGAACGGTGTAGCCGGGGCGTCCCATGAGGACATGAGCCAGAGTCGACTTGCCCGACCCGTTCGGCCCCATGACGGCATGGACGGTGCCCGCCTCGACGGACAGGTCGATCCCGTGAAGGATCTCGCGTCCCGCGACGCCGGCGACAAGCTCGCGAATCTCGAGGACGCTCATGGAACGGACACCATCACGTCGTCACCGTCGACACGCACCGCGAAGGTCGGCACCGCGGCAGTCGCCGGAAGGACCCGTGGCTCGCCCGTCTTCAAGGAGAACGTGCTCCCGTGCTTCCAGCACTCGATCTCACAGTCTTCGGACAGCACCTCGCCTTCCGAAAGGGAATAGTCCTCGTGACTGCACACGTCGCCGACCGCGTAGAAGTCGTCCCCGATACGGACAAGCGCCACTTTCATCCCGGCAACTTCGACCTTGCGGGCCGTGCCCGGGTCCACGTCGTCGCGCGCGCAGACGCGCACCCAGTCACCCACCGGGCTGCCCCTCGACGCTTGTGCCGGCGAACTTCGCGGCCACCTGGCCTATGGCGAGGTCGCGCACCGCAGGCACCGGCAGGCGGTCGAGCACCTCGGAGAAGAAACCCAGCACGATCAGTCGCTCAGCCTCCGCCGGAGGAACGCCGCGCGACTCGAGGTAGTAGCGCTGGTCCTCGTCGACCGGGCCGACCGCCGACGCGTGGCTGCAGCGCACGTCGTTCTCCTGGATGTCGAGGTTCGGGACCGAATCGGCATGAGCCCCTTCCGACAGAACGAGGTTGCGATTCGTCTGCAGAGCATCGGAGCGCCGCGCACCGGGTGAGATCCGGATGAGACCGCTGTAGACCGAGCGGGCGTGCCCCGCCAAGGCCCCTTTGAACAGCAAGTCGGACGTGGTGCGCACGGCGTCGTGGCGCTGGAAGGTACGGAAGTCGAGCATCTGGTCGTCGTCGCCGAACGACGCGGCGAGCAGGTTCGAGACCCCCCGCTCCCCTGCGAGGACCGAGTCGATGCGCTGGCGCGCGTAGAACCCGCCGAAGGCGCCGGTGAACGACAGGAGCTCGGCACCGGCCGCGATCCGGCTCGCCTGGTAACCCAGCTGCCAGACCTGCCTGCCGAGGTGCTGGATGCCGAGGTGGCCGACGCGCGCGTCGTCGGCAATGTCCAGCTCGACCACGGGGACGACGAGCGCCGTCACGTCGTCCGAAGCGACGACCTCCACCACGACGGCCTCGGCACCCGCCCCGGCGCGCACGACTGTCCGGGGGAAGACCGCCGCACCGTCTGCGTCGACCCAGTGGACGATGACGATCGGGGCAGCGCATCGCACCTTCGGCGGGATGTCGACGACAAGGGCATCGTGCAAGAACCCGTCGTTCAGCTCGACGAAGAGGTCGGTGGCACCCCGCGCGACGGATCCGAGCACGTTGTCGCCGGGAGAACGGGAGGCCACTCCGGCCACGGAAACGCCGTCGTGCACGAGCTCCGGAGCCACCTCGATCCCCCCCAAGGAGCCGTTGCGCGTCACGGCGAAGGCGCTCGGGGCACCGATCGCACGCAGCATCTGCGCGACGGGCGCCGGGAGGGAGCCGGCGACTTCGCCGGCGTCGACCGGGTCCGTTGCGGGCACAGCCGGAACGAACGCATCGATGGTGCAGTCGCCGATCCGGCTGTAGCGCCAGATCTCCTCCGCATCGGTCGGCATGGGCCGCCCGGAGGCGCTCTGCGCAGCAGCCACCCGGCGCGCGCCAAGCCACCCGGGGCCCGGGAGGGAGGCGGCAGTGTCGACGGTGAAACTGGACAGGATGGAACCTCGCGTCGAGAAGATTGCCGGCGCGGCAAGTCACGCCAACCTTACCCGGCTCGCTTCGCGTTCCCGGACGGGCGCGCGACCGCCGGCGGTGCTAGGACGGGGCCATGACGACGACCTCTGAGGTCTTGACCGTCGAATCAGCCGGCGACGTGGCCACGCTGTGGCTCGACCGGCCGGCGAAGCGCAATGCGATGGGCCCCGCCTTCTGGAGCGACCTGCCCGCCATGATGGGCGAGCTCGGAGACGACCCGGGAGTGCGGGCCATTGTCGTCGCCGGGCGCGGAGCGCACTTCAGTGCCGGCATCGACCTCGCGATGCTCGCTTCGGACGAGCTCGCGGGAGGTGGCTCCGACGCCAGGCACCGTTCGCCCGCCTCCGTGGCCGGATCGACCCTCCGGGCGGTCCGGCACATGCAACGGGCATTCGACGCCGTCGCACGCTGCCCGAAGCCGGTCATCGCTGCGATCTGGGGCTCCTGCATCGGCGGGGGCGTCGACCTGATCGCTTCGTGCGACATCCGGATCGCCGCCGCCGACGCGGTGTTCTCGCTGCGCGAGACGAAGATGGCCATCGTCGCCGACCTCGGCAGCCTGCAGCGCCTACCCCGCATCATCGGCCAGGGGCACCTCGCCGAGCTTGCGTTCACCGGCAAGGACATCGACGCGGCCCGCGCCAAGGAGATCGGGTTGGTCAACGGCGTGTTCGCCGACGCCGGTGCGGCGGCGGCGGCGGCCCACGGTCTTGCCCGGGAGATCGCCGCCTGCTCCCCCCTCGCCGTGCAGGGCACGAAAGCCGTCCTCGCAGCGGCCAGCGAGGACGCCGTCGCGCAGGGGCTCCGCTACGTCGCTGCGTGGAACGCGGCGTTCATACGTTCTGACGATCTGACCGAAGCCGTGGAGGCTCAGCTCGAGAACCGGCCGGCACGCTTCACGGGCCGCTGACGGGCGCCGTTGGCCGCGCGACCCAGCCGGTCAGCGCTCCCGCCTTCGCCAGGGCAGGCGGCTGCGGAAGCGCTGCCCGCGGCCAAAGCCGCGTGCGCGTTCGGCCCGCTGCTCATCACGCTCGACCTCGGAGAGCACCTCTGGTGCGACGGAGGTGACGATCCCCTCTGCTGCGTCGAGCAGATCGATGGCATCTGGGGCGGGCACATCGGGCTCGTCCTCGACGTGCGGAGACACCAGGCTGCCGTGAACCCATCCCACGTCGGCGAGCCGGCGCTCGTACTTAGGGCAGTCGTCCGGACAGCGCCACGGCGCCTCCGGGGCCAGATCGAGGACACAGAACCGGGCGGTCTCGCCATCGGAGTAGGTCCGGGACTGAAAGTGCTTGCACTCCTCGCGCATGGGCATCGGTGCACCACCTTATTCGTCGCTCGCCACGTCCCGGCGGGGTACCACCGGGAGCGGTCAGCCGACCGAGCCCTCCATCTGGAGCTCGATCAAGCGGCTCCACTCGACGGCGTACTCCATTGGCAGCGTCCTCGTCACCGGCTCGATGAAGCCGTTGACGATCATGCCCATGGCCTGGCTCTCGGACAGGCCACGGCTCATCAGGTAGAACAGCTGGTCGTCGTTCACCTTCGCAACCGTTGCTTCGTGGCCGATGCGTGCGTCGCGTTCGGCGACCTCCATGTACGGCTTCGTCTCGGACACCGCCGTGTCGTCGAGCAGAAGTGCGTCACACCGGACGAAGCTCTTGGCTCCCGTCGCTCCCTCGTCCACGCGAACCAGGCCCCGGTACGTGGCAACGCCAGTGTCCTGGGAGATCGACTTGGAGACGATCGTCGACGTCGTGTCCGGCGCCGCGTGCACCATCTTCGCGCCGGCGTCCTGGTGCTGGCCTCGCCCGGCATAGGCGACCGAGAGCACCTCGCCGGACGCGCCCCGACCCATCAGGTACACCGATGGGTACTTCATTGTCAGGCGGGAGCCGATGTTGCCGTCGATCCACTCGACGTGGGCCTCCGACTCGGCCCGCGCACGTTTGGTCACCAGGTTGTAGACGTTGTTCGACCAGTTCTGGATGGTCGTGTAGGTGATCCGTGCCCCTGGCTTGGCAATGAGCTCGACGACCGCAGAGTGGAGCGAATCGGTCGAGTACACCGGGGCCGAGCAACCTTCGATGTAGTGAACCTGCGCACCTTCGTCGGCGATGATGAGCGTCCGTTCGAACTGGCCCATGTTCTCGGCGTTGATACGGAAGTACGCCTGGAGCGGCATGTCCACCGTCACACCCGGCGGCACGTAGATGAACGAGCCTCCGGACCACACTGCCGAGTTCAAGGCGGCGAACTTGTTGTCGTTCGGGGGGATCACAGTGCCGAAGTACTCGCGCACGATGTCCGGGTAGTCCCGAAGAGCCGAGTCCATGTCGCAGAAGAGCACCCCTTGGGCCTCCAAGTCCGCCCTGTTGCGGTGGTAGACGACCTCGGACTCGTACTGGGCCGTGACGCCCGCCAGATAACGCCGTTCGGCCTCGGGGATGCCGAGCTTCTCGTAGGTCGACTTCACGGCCGCGGGGAGGTCATCCCAGGAGTGGGCCTGCTTCTCCGTCGGCTTGATGTAGTAGTAGATGTCGTCGAAGTCGAGGTCCGGCATGTTGACGGCGAACCAGGCCGCCATCGGTTTGGCTTCGAAGCGGCGAAGTGAGCGAAGGCGGAAGTCCCGCATCCACGCCGGCTCACCTTTCATCGCCGATATCTCCCGGACGATCTCCTCGTTCAAGCCCTTCTTCGGCTTGAAGACGTAGTCCTCGGCGTCGCTCCATCCGAGCTTGTAGCGGCCAAGGTCGAGAGCGGTGGTGGCCATGCCGTCACCCCTTCCGTTCGATCGTTGAAGCCGGAATTTGCACTACCGACATAGTAACAACTGCCAACGGGACGGTCGACAGGGTCGTTCACCGGGCTTTTCTCAGGGCAGGCGCCGCAAGGTCGCCGGTGGGGGCCGCCACGGGGCCCCGCCGCCGGCGTCTGCCAGGCCCCGCCGCCGGCGTCTGCCAGGTCCCGTCGCCGGCGTCTGCGGCGGGCGTGGTCGACACGGCGGCACAGCCTCTGCGATCCTCGCTGCGTGAACGGACCAACACACCACGCCAAGTCCGCGACGAGCCGCGCGGGCGCCTCTCCCCCCGTTCCGCCTCGCCGGCCCGTCGACGTTGGGGCGCACGGTGACCGCCGTATCGACGATTACGGCTGGTTGAGCGATCGCGACGACCCCGAGGTGCTCGCCTATCTCGAGAGCGAGAACGCCTACACCGACTCGGCTCTCGCGCACCTGCGGGCCCTTCGAGACGAGCTCTACGCCGAGATGGTCGCCCGCATCCAGGAGACGGACCTGTCCGTCCCGGTGCGCAAGGGCCCTTGGCTCTACTACTCGCGGACGATCCAGGGCAGGAACTACGCGCTGCACTGCCGCCGTCCTGCGCCGAGCGACGCCGGCGCCGGCCCTGGTGGATCCGCAGGCCCAGGCGGCGGGCCCGGGGACGCAGCCGGCGAAGATGCGGGCAGCGGCAGGGGCCAGGAGGGCGCATCCGGTCGGCATGCGGGGCTGGCGCCCGCACACGACGACGAGCAGGTCCTCCTCGACGAGAACCTCCTGGCGGAAGGCCACGAGCATCTCTCCCTTGGCACCTTCGACGTCAGCCCCGATCACTGCATGCTCGCCTACTCGGTCGACACCACTGGAGGCGAGCGCTTCGAGCTTCGCTTTTGCGACCTGACGACGGGCAACGACATCGCCGACGTCGTCGCCAACACCTCCTACGGCACCGCCTGGGGCGACGACGGGACGATGCTGTACTACGTCCGTCCGGACGAGGCGATGCGCCCGTTCCAGGTGTGGAGACATCGGGTCGCCACCGACTCGGCGTCCGACGTCCTCGTCCTCCAAGAGGACGACGAACGCTTCTTCGTCGGCGTGGCCCGGACCCGCGACGACGCATACGTTGTCGTCGACATCCAAAGCAAAGTCACTTCCGAGGTCCATGTCCTGCCGTGCGGGGACCTGGACGCACCATTGCGGGTGATCGAGCCGCGGCGCGACGGGATCGAGTACTCGATCGACCACCACCCCGGTGCCCCCCGGGAAGCATCGGACGGGCTCCTGCCCGCCGGCGGCGTCTTCCTCGTCCTCACCAACGACGGCGCGGAGAACTTCCGTTTGGCGGTCACCCCGGACGAAGAGACGGGACGGGAGAACTGGCGCGACATCGTCCCCGGGCAGGCCGAGGTCCGCATCGAGCACGCCGAGGCCTTCGCTGGGCACGTCGTCGTGCACGAGCGTGCGGATGCCGAGACCCGCTTGCGCGTCATCGACGTCGCGACGGCACAGGCACACTTGGTGGCCCAACCCGAGCACCCTTCGACGATTGCCGGAACGCTCAACCCGGAGTTCGCGACGCAGACCTACCGCTACGTCTACACCTCTCTCGTCACGCCAGCTTCCGTATTCGACTACGACGTCGGATCGCGTCACGCGACGCTGCGCAAGCGCCAACCAGTCCTCGGCGACTTCGACGCCTCCCGCTACCGCACCTCCCGGCTGTGGGCCCGAGCGGACGACGGGGAGCGCGTCCCCATCTCCATCGTCTCGCGTACCGACCGGGCGGAACCAGGCCCCCTCCTTCTCTACGGGTACGGCTCCTACGAGATCAGCATCGACCCCTCGTTCTCGTCTTTGCGCCTGAGCTTGCTCGACCGCGGCTTCGCGTTCGCGATCGCCCACGTCAGAGGTGGTGGCGAAATGGGGCGGCACTGGTACGAGGACGGGAAGCTGCTGAACAAGAGGCACACCTTCACCGATTTCCTTGCCTGCGCACGCCATCTCGTCGAGGGCGGGTGGACGACTCCAGGCCAATTGGCCGCTCGCGGGGGGAGCGCAGGCGGCCTGCTCATCGGCGCCGTGGCCAATCTTGCCCCCGAAGCCTTCGCTGCCCTGGTCGCGGAGGTCCCCTTCGTCGACTGCCTGACGACCATCTTGGACGAGAGCCTGCCGCTCACCGTGACCGAGTGGGAGGAATGGGGCAATCCGGTCGATGACCCGGCGGTCTACGCGTACATGAAGACCTACTCCCCCTACGACAATGTCCGCGATGACGTGACGTACCCGAAGATGTTCGTCACGGCCGGCCTCAACGATCCCCGCGTGGCCTTTTGGGAGCCGGCGAAGTGGGTTGCGCGCATGCGCGCGGCCAACCCGGCGAACGATGTCGTGCTCAAGACGGAGCTTGGTGCCGGGCACCAGGGGCCGTCGGGACGTTACGACGCATGGAGGGACGAAGCCCTCATCTCTGCCTTCCTGGTCGACGCCCTGTCGCCGCATGACGTGCCCGGGCCGGCGCGCGAAGACACGCTGCGAGACTAGGCGCGCGATTCGCGGTCAGCCCTGGAGGGTCACGTCAAATGGCGATGAGAAGCCCTGCGGAAGGGCCAATGCGGTGCCGTTGACCGTGACCGAGGCGAGCTGCGCGGCACCGAGTTGGATCCACAGAGGACCCTGGGTGGAGAACGAATAGCTGCCACCGCTCGTCAGGGTCTGTGCCCAGGTCACCGCTCCGCTCGACCCGCCGGAACGTACTTCGATCCAGCAGCGGCCGGTCGTCGCGAACGCAACCGTGTAGGTCCCATTGGGCGCCTGGTAGGTGGCCGCCGAGCTCGTCGATGACACCATGCTCAGCACGGCCGGCGGCTTCGTCGTCGACGTGCTCGAGCCCTTGTTCCCGCGTTTGGTCGTGCGGGAACGCCTGCTCGACGAAGTGGTCGACGTGCTCTTCGACGTGCTTGCTTGCCTGGGACGCGTCCTGGCGACTCGCGAGGTGGAGGTGCGCCCGGTCGTCGTCGCCGAGCGGGCCGCCGGCGACGACCCCGCGGCATGCGTGCGGTCCGAGGACGCTTTCGTCGGATTCGGGTGGACGGATGCCACCACGATGACCACGGCTGCGACCACGACCACAGCGACCGCCACCGCCGTGCCCCAGCCCATGGGGCGCCCGTCCGACGGCCCCTTCGACCCGAATCGAGGCTGCCGGGAGAGATGCCGGCCAAGCGCCCGGCGGGTGTGGACAGCCTCGAGCAACCGCCGCATCCCACCCCAGCGGGCCCTCGCCCCTCCGGCGTCATCGCGAGCGTGGAAGGAGAATGCCGAGGGGTCGTCGGCCTCGCCGAACACGAGGTGCTCCGGGTCACCGATTTCGAGATGCGCCGGGGTGGACGCGCCGGGTGTGTGTGCGAGCACTTGGCGGTGCTGCGCCGGCAGGGCATTCTCCGCGGGCTGTTTCACGTGGCCGCCCGCAAGTCGGGCGGTCGCTTCTGCGTCGTGGATCACCTGGCGCCCGTTGAGACCGGACCCGGACGGTCCGCCCTGCGCCAGGCCGTTGCCTGCCTGGCGTTGCTGGATATCCCGGAGCGTCCCGAGCGCGCTCGAGTATCCCTCGATCGAGTGCTCCTCGTCCGTGTGGCGATACCAGGCATAACGGGCGACGACGGCGCCAACGACGACGATGACGACGATCCCGAGCAGGACAGTCATGAGCCTCCAGTCTCCCAGGAAAGCCCCCTCGTTGTGTCCGCGGGGCCCGCACCCGGCAGATCAGTCCTGGTCGTCCTCCAAGAGGGCGTCGACGAGCATTTCGACGATCTTGCGGTCGCGGTCCCCCAACCGCAGGATCTTGACGCTGAGAGCCGTGCCGGGGGACGCGCCCCCGCTGCGGGTGTGACTTGCGGACCCGTTGCCGTCGCCAGAGACCCGGCCGGCATGGTCGAGAAGCTCCTCGAAGGAGACCTCGAGGGCCGTGGCCACGCGGCGTAGGACGTCGATCGACGGATTGGGGAGAAGCTTGATCGCCCCGATGGACTGCTTGCGGCCTGTCTCGAGGTCACGCCAGACGCTCTCGGCGACCTTGGCGCGACGGGCCGCCTCGCGTCGGCGGAGCCCGAGCCGGTCCCTTTGGGCGACCATCCAGTGCCCAAAGTCAATCCAGCGCTGCGCTTCGTCCACTGCCTTAAGACTGGCCATTTCGACCCTCGCCGTCCAGTGAACCGGCGCTGTTGCTCGTCTGCGCCCCATGAGGCACAGCCTCGTGGCGACAACCATGTGCAGGAGTGCCCGCTTCAGGTGCCCGCTTCAGGTGCGGAGTCCGTGCGCGGGGCGCCGTGCCGGGTCGATGCCGGCCCGCGACGGGTTCGAGCGGTCCCTGTCGGAGATGATCGGGTCGCCCACCCCCCAGTCGGCCCCGATCTCGGGGTCGTCCCATGCCACCCCGAGCTCGTCTGCAGGGTTGTAGTAGCTGTCCACCAGATAGGTCAGTGTGAGGTCGGTGACGGCGGCGAAGCCATGCGCGACGCCGGGCGGGATGAAGATGCCCCGATCGTCGTGATCCCCGATCTCGGTGACCTGGGTGGCCCCCTCCGTCGGCGAGCCGGTCCGCAGATCGTGGAGCACCACCCGGGCGCGCCCTCGAGTCACGTACCAGTAATCGGCCTGATGGAGGTGGTAGTGGAGGCCGACGAGAGCTCCGGCCTGCTTCTCCGACCTATTCCCTTGGATCATCTCTCGCCCCATCGGGAACCAGGAACGGCGGTACGTCTCGACGAAACGGCCACGGGCATCTCCGTGGGCTTCAGGAACGACCACGACGACGTCGTTGATGACTTCGGACTCGATGAGCTTGGGCATGGCGCCGAGGCTACGCGTCGGCGGGACGTCCCCGGGCCGCCGAGGCCATACCGCCGGACGCCCGTTGGCATGCGCCGGCTCCTCTGTCCGGCGCACGACGCGCGCTCTTCCAAGTCCGCGCAGATTGATCTACCCTGGCCGCGGGCCACTGTAAGGGCTTGCACGGGGGGAATAATGACGGTCTTTGGTGCACTTCGCGTGCTGCGAGTCTGGATGGCTTTCGCGCTGGGGGCGGTCCTTGGGATCGGAGCCGCCGTCGGGATCACCGCGTTCGGCCCTGCGCACGTGGCGGGCGCAGCGACAGCAAGAACCGCACCGGTACCCGTCATCGAGCAGAACCTGAACGCGGCCGGGCGCATACGGGTGGCGCTCCCGGGGGGCTTCGCCGATACGGCCGGCGGGCCGGGATATCTCATCCAAACGCCGTGGCAGAGCGATTGCAACGGCTGCTGGATCACGCCGTGGAGCGCGACCGGACCAGGGATCTTCCGCGGCATGGCACTCGACATATCGAGCTTCTGCAACTACAACTGCGGCCCTGCGGAGGACGGGCTCGTCCAGGTCATCGTCGACGGGCAGCAGGTCTTTTACATGTGGTTCTCCTGGGTCGGGGGGACGTGGGACACGACAGGCTCGATCCTCGGCGGAACGTTCCAGAGCCCTTGCGGGCAGTGCTCCACGATGCACTGGTTCCCGCCTGGCGGCATCACCTTCCAGCACTCGCTCCAGGTGATGATGATGCCCTCTGCGTGCTGCGGCCTCAGCGCCGCGAACACGGCCGCCTACTTCGGGCAGGTCTGGTACACGACGATCCCGACCTAGGGAGCCGGGGATGACGACCCACCGCCGCATCCGCACCCTCGACGGAGCGGCGCGCCGGTCCTCCGTCGGGGCGAGCCTCGTCGAGGTCGTCCTCGCCCTCGCCATCTTGGTTGTCGTCCTGGTGCCCGCGGCGGCCTTCCTCGTCGCCGGGGTGCGTTCTGCGGTGTCCTCGAG
>JAJZBS010000080.1 GCA_021851885.1 Actinomycetes bacterium
CGCCGTTGTGCCGCTGCCGGCTGTGGCACCGCCCGCTCCGGTCCGGCTTGGCCCGTCGTCGCCGAGGATGATGCGGCTCTCGGCGCCGTCAGAGCCGACGGCACGGAGCGCGAGCGGCACGAGCCAACGCTCCCCGATAGCCGAAGGCGCACCGGCCACGACGGGGCCGTAGGAGAACGGCTGCTGGTCAAGGCGCACAGTGTCCGCATCTTCGGCAGCCGAGACCGAGACGAGGGGATAGCCGCCTTGGAAGATCCACGAGTCCATCATGCGCCGCACCGGGATGGCCGCACCGGCGGCGTCGCCAAGGGCGTCCCACAGGTCCGTTGTCTCGGCGTTGGCGAAAGCATGACGATTGAGATATGTGCGGATGCCCGCCCGGAAGACGTCGCTCCCGAGGTACTGCTCGAGCATGCGCAGGACGCTTCCGCCCTTCTGGTAGGTGAGGACGTCGAACATGCCCTGCGCCTCTTCGGGGCGGCCGACCGGGAACTCGACCGGGCGAGTCGTGTGCAGGCCGTCGACACCGAGGGCCGCCTCGCGCTCAAGGCCGAACGACACCCATCTCTCCCACTCGGGGCGGAAGTGGTCGACGCAGGACAGCTCCATGAAGGTTGCGAACGCCTCGTTCAGCCACAACCCGTTCCACCAGCGCATCGTGACGAGGTCGCCAAACCACATGTGGGCGATCTCGTGGGAGACGACGTCGGCGACCCGCTCGAGCTCGACGCGGGCCGCGCGCGCCGGGTCGACGAGCAAGGCCGACTCGCGGAAGGTGACGCAGCCGAGGTTCTCCATGGCCCCGAAGGCGAAATCCGGGATGGCGACGAGGTCGAGCTTGCCACCCGGATAGGGACGGCCGAAGTACTCGGTGAAGTAGCGGAGGGCGTGGGCCCCTGTCTCCAGCGCGAACGACGTCAGGTCGCTCTTGCCGGGCGCGTGGACGACGCGCAGAGGCACTCCGTCAACGTCGATCGGTTCCGTCGCCTCGAGGGGGCCAACGATGAAGGCGACGAGATAGGTCGACATACGAGGGGTGTCCTCGAACTGGACGCGCCGCCGTCCGCCGCCGAGGTCGACCTCGCTGACGACTGCGCCGTTCGACACGGCCGTGAGGCCATCCGGCACGTCGAGCGCGACCGAGAAGACCGCCTTGGCGTCGGGTTCGTCCAGGCACGGGAAGGCCCGGCGGGCGTCGGTCGCTTCGAACTGGGTGGTCGCGATCGTGTGGGAGGCACCGCCCGGATCCGTAAACGTCGAGCGGTAGAAGCCGTGCAGCTGGTCGTTGAGCACCCCTGCAAAGCGCGTGCGGAGGGTCCAGGCCCCGGGAGCGAGCGGCGGGCCGGCAACGGCGAAGGTGACCTGCTCGTCCCCGGCGGCGAGTGTGATGTCGCAGGCCCGTTCCCCTTCGGCGCCGCCGGCTCCGGCCTCGGCGAGGGAGCGGTGCTCGGGAAAGATCGCCGCCTCCGTGATCTCCAGGTCGGCGGCGTGGAGCACGACGCCGGTGCAGGCCTGGCGGACGTCGAGGTGGATGGCGACGTCGCCGGAGAACGTCGCCGCATCGAGATCGGGGGAGATACACAGCTCGTAGCGCACCGGTAGCGCCGGTCGGGGGACCCGGAATTTCGCAGAAGGGTCGCCGCCTGTGGCGGGCCCGCCGCCCACCGCCGAATCGTCAGGGCTGCTCATGGGTGCAACGTAGTACGGTCGCCGGGGTGAGCGAACCCGGGTCTTCCTTCGACGTCGTCGCGATCGGTCACGCCATCGTCGACATCCTTGCAACCGTCGACGACGAACAGATCAGCCGCCAAGGGTTGTCCAAGGGCACGATGTCACTCGTCGACCGCGGGCGCGCCGAGAAGATCTACGCATCGCTGGGCCCGGCGACGGAGGTCTCCGGCGGCTCTGCCGGCAACACGGCGGTCGGCCTCGCAGAACTCGGGAGCAAGGTCGCGTTCCACGCGCGGGTGGCCGACGACGAGCTCGGGAGGATCTACACGCACGACCTGCGCGCGGCGGGGGTCACCTTCGACCCGCACGGTCGTGCTGCGGGGTCACGGCCGAACGAAGGCCCGAACGAAGGCCCGAACGAAGGCCCGGACGAAGGCCCGGACGACGGTGACGATGACCGCGCCGGCACGGGCCGCTGCCTCGTCATGGTGACCGAGGACGCCGAACGGACTATGGCAACGTACCTGGGCGCGGCGGCCCATCTGCGCATCGAGCACCTGGACTTCGACGAGCTGCGTTCCGCGCGTCACGTCTACATCGAGGGGTATCTCTGGGACGACCCGCAGACCAAGGAGGCCTTGCGGGAGGCGATGGGGGCGGTGCGCTCCGCCGGTGGCAGTGTCGCACTGTCGCTTTCCGATCCGTTCTGTGTCGAGCGGCATCGCGACGAGATGATCGATCTCGTCGCAGGATCGGTCGATATCTTGTTCGCCAACGAAGCGGAGATCTGCCTTCTCCACGGGACGGAGTCTGTCGACGAAGCGCTGGTGCGCGTCAAGGCCACTCCGGTGGCCGTCACAGCTGTGACGCTGGGCGCCGCGGGCTCCGTCGTCGTGACGGACAACGGCACAGAGCGCGTGCCGGCAGCACCGGTCGCCCACCTTGTCGACACGACGGGTGCCGGCGACCTCTACGCGGCCGGCTTCCTCCACGCGCTCCAGTCGGGCGCAGGACCTGGAGATTGCGCCCGTCTCGGAGGGCTGTGCGCGGCCGAAGTCATCGGTCACCTCGGGGCGCGCCCCCAGGTTCCGCTGCGCCGGCTCGCCGAGGGGGCGGGGCTCACCTGGCCTGCCCGCCCCGAAGGGCCGAACGGCGATGGCCAACCCTTGGCTTGAACGCAGGATCCTCTGCTACGCGCACCAGGGTGGTGCGTGGGAGGAGCCCTCCAGCACGATGCAAGCCGTCCGGCACGCGCTCGACGTCGGTGCCACCGCGATCGAACTGGATGTCCACGCCACCGCAGACGGCCATCTCGTGGTGAGCCACGACGAGACCGTGGACCGGACGACGAACGGGTCGGGCGTCATCGCCGAGCTCACGCTCGCCGAGGTGCAATCCCTCGACGCGGCCTTCTGGTTCGTCCCCGGGGCGGACGTCTCTCCCGGCAGGCCTGCGCACGAGTACCTGCTGCGCGGCCGGGCGCCGGCCGACCACGACCTCCGCATCTGCACGCTCGCAGAGATCCTCGACGCCTTCCCCGGCGTCTGCCTCAATCTCGATATCAAGCAGACCGCACCCGACGTCGAGCCCTACGAATCCGCGCTCGCTGATCTGCTCCGCAGCCGCGGGAGGCAAGACGACGTCATCGTCGCGTCGTTCCGCGACGCGGCAACCGCCGCTTTTTCTGCCTATGCGCCGGAGTTCGCGACGTCTGCGGGCACCAACGCCACGACGGCGTTCGTGCGGGCCGTCCACTCCGGACAACCCCTTCCGGCGATGCCCTACGCGGCGCTCCAGGTGCCGGCGACGTTCCAGGGCGTGGCAATCGTCGACGAGGCGCTCGTCGCGGCCGCGCACGAAGCCGGCCTCGCCGTGCACGTCTGGACGGTCAACGAGCAGGCGGAGATGGAGAGCCTGGTCGCAACCGGGGTCGACGGGATCATCACCGACGTCCCGACCACGCTTGCCACGGTGCTACGGCGCACCGGGACGGCCTGGGAGCGCTGACGCCCCCCCGGCGGCGGGCCCGGCAGCAGCCCGGCAGCCATCCGCGGCAGCAGCCCGGCAGCTACCCGCGGCCGCAGCCCGGCAGCTACCCGCGGCCGCAGTTCGGCCGCTTGCCGTGGTTGGCCTTCTTTTTCGAGCGGATCTTCCGCTTGGTCGTGCGCTTGGACACAGCGCAGCGACGCTAGCGGGTTGGCACCCGGCGTGTCGAGCGGACAGCCCGGTGCCGGCGCACCAGTAGCCTCGTCCGGGTGGAACGTCTCGGTCTCGTCGGCCTGCCGAACGCGGGGAAGTCCTCGCTGTTCAACGCGTTGACGACGGGTCATGCGCTTGTCGCGTCCCACCCGTTCTCGACGACGGAGACGAGCTCCGGCGTCGCTCGCGTCCCTGACCACCGCCTCGACGCGCTGGCCGCGATGAGCAAGAGCCGCAAGGTTGTCCACGCGACCATCGAAGTCGTCGACATCGCCGGCCTCGTCGCCGGATCGTCGACGGGAGAGGGCCTTGGGAATCGGTTCCTCGGTGGCTTGCGCGAGGCCGACGGCCTCTGCTTCGTCCTCCGGGCCTTCGACGATGCCGAGATTCCGGGCGAGACGGACCCGGTCGCGGCGCTGGAGGTTCTCGAGCTCGAGCTCGTCCTCGCCGACGCTGCTGCCGTCGACGTGCAGCTCGACAAGCGGCGCAGGGCCGCGAAGGCCGACAAGGGTGCCGCCCGTGGCGCCGCCCGCCTCGAGGCGTTCGCATCCCTGCTGGGCGAGGGGACTCCCCTCTACCGTGCGCCACTGAGCGACGAGGAGCGCGCGGAGGCATCGGGCCTGTTCCTGCTGACCGCCAAGCCGGTGATCGCCGTCGTCAACATCGGCGAGGACGACGTCGACCGCGCCCCGGCGCTCGTCGCCGAGGTAGCCGCGGCCCTCCAAGGCACCCGGCCGCCCAGCTCCGGCGCCGCGGACGGGGAGACTCCCGCAGGCGGAGACGAAGATGCCGTGGTCGCTGCACCCGTGCGCCTCGAGGCCGAAGCCGCGCAGGTCGACGAGGCCGAGAGGGACGAGCTGCGTGAAGGGCTCGGGCTCGGCGAGGGCGTCCTCCTCCGGGCCGCGCGCGCCGCCTACCACCGTCTCGGGCGGAGGACGTTCCTGACGACGGGGGACAAGGAGTCGCGCGCCTGGACCTTCCGCGAAGGCTCGACGGCGCCGGAGTGCGCGGGCGTTATCCATTCCGACCTGCAGCGCGGCTTCATCCGCGCCGAGGTGGTCCGCTGGGACGAGCTGCTCGAGATCGGCTCCTGGGCGGCCGCCAAGGCCGCAGGTAGGCTGCGCGTCGAGGGTAAGGACTACGTGGTCGTCGACGGTGACGTGCTCGAGATCCGATTCAACGTCTGACGGCAGGCGGCGCCCGCCAGGCCCGTGTGGGGAACGCGGCGCCGATGCAGCGGAAGTCGTTGGCGCAAAAGCGGGGTGGACTGTGGGCTGGTTGCTCAGGGAAGGTGAGGTTCTCGGGTCCGTCGAGGTGGCCAACGGGACCTGGGCACGTGCGCGGGGCCTGCTGGGGCGGGACGGCGTCGACGGCGCTGTCTTGCTCACGCGCACCCGGGCCGTGCATAGCATCGGGATGCGCTTCGCGATCGACGTGGCCTACCTCGACAAGGAGATGGCCGTCGTGCGCACCGCGCGCCTGCGACCCAACCGGATCGGTAGGCCCTGCCTGCGGGCACGCTCGGTCGTCGAGGCGGAGTCCGGATCGTTCGGGCGCTGGAACCTCCGGCCGGGTGACCGGCTCGAGGTGCGCTCGTGACAGCCGAGGGGAGCCTCCTCGTCGTCGCGACCCCGGTCGGGAACCTCGGCGACCTCTCGCCGCGCGCGGCCCGGGCGATCGAAGAAGCCGACACCGTCGCGTGCGAGGACACACGTCGCACGGCGAAGCTCTTGGCGGGAACGGGCTTGAAGGCGCGCCGCCTCGTCTCGCTTCACGCCCACAACGAACGCGAGCGCACGCCCGAGCTGATCAAGCTCGTGCAAAGCGGTGCCACCGTTGCGCTCGTCTCGGACGCGGGCACCCCGACCGTGTCGGACCCCGGTTCCCGCCTCGTCGAAGCGGCGGTCGCAGCCGGCATCGCCGTCAGCGCGATCCCCGGGGCATCGGCGGTCCTGCTAGCCCTCGTGCTCAGTGGCTTCGACACTGCTCGCTTCTGTTTCGAGGGCTTCCTGCCGCGGCGCGGGGCCCAACGCCGTCGCCGTCTCGCCGAGCTCGCCT
The DNA here is from genome assembly GCA_021851885.1 of Actinomycetes bacterium. Taxonomy (GTDB): domain Bacteria; phylum Actinomycetota; class Acidimicrobiia; order Acidimicrobiales; family JAMCQF01; genus JAJZBS01. The sequence continues at coordinate 5,929 of JAJZBS010000080.1, forward strand.
CTGAGACCCGCACCACGGTCATGTTCGAGTCGCCGGTGCGTCTCGGTGCGACCCTGGAGGAGCTCGCAGGTGTGTGTGGCCCGACGCGCCGGGTGGCGGTGGCCCGGGAGCTCACCAAGCTGTACGAGGAGGTCTGGCGCGGCGACCTCGCCGGCGCCGCTCAGTGGGCAGGCGAAGGCAGGGTCCGCGGGGAGTGCACGATCGTGGTCGAGGGCCGGCGGAGCGTTCCCCGTGAGGTTGCCGACGAGGAGATCGCCGCCGCCCTAGAGCGAAGGTCCGAGCACGACAGCCCGGGGACGACGCGCGACGTCGTGGACGCCGTTGCCCGCGAGCTCGGCCTTGCCCGGCGCCGGGTCTACGACGTGCAGCTGCAGGGCCGTTCCCGATCGGGCATCGACTGACCGCTCCCGGCCGCGGCGGTCACGGCGCAACGTCCGGCGACGCCTGTGCGCGGCCGACCGGGAGCGCACCGGGGTGACGGCGTGGCGGCGTGGCGGGCAGCCACCGCGCTCGTCGGTACGCTACGGGGCGATGTCCCGCTTCTACATCACGACGCCGATCTTCTACGTGAACGACGTTCCCCATATCGGCCATGCGTACACGACGGTCAACGCTGACGCCCTGGCACGCTGGCACCGCTTGGCGGGCGACGACGTGTTCTTCCTCACCGGCACCGACGAGCACGGGCGCAAGATCGCCGAAGCCGCGTCGGAGAACGGCTTCGAGCCCGGCGCGTGGGCGGACCAGACCTCCCGGCGCTTCGCGGATGCCTGGGAGGCGCTGCGCATCTCCAACGACGACTTCATCCGCACGACCGAGGAGCGCCACCACGCGACCGTGCGCAGCTTCCTACAGCGGATCTACGACAACGGCCACATCTACCTTGGCGACTTCGAGGGCCTCTACTGCGTCGGGTGCGAGACCTACTACGGAGACGACGAGCTCGACGAGGGGCGCTGCCCGATCCACGGGACACCCGTCGAGGTCATGCGTGAGCAGAACTACTTCTTCGCGCTCAGCCACTTCGAAGACCAGCTCCTGGACTGGTACACACGCAACCCGGGGGCCGTCCAACCTGTCACACGGCACAACGAGGCGGTCGGCTTCATCCGCTCGGGACTGCGCGACATCTCCATCACCCGCACCTCTTTCGCGTGGGGGGTGCGGGTTCCCTGGAACGCCGACCACGTCTTCTACGTCTGGTACGACGCGCTCGTGAACTACCTGACGGCGATCGGCTACGGAAGTGACGAAGCGTCTTTCGCGGCCTGGTGGCCGGCGGTCCACCACCTCCTCGCCAAGGACATCCTCCGCTTTCACGCCGTCTGGTGGCCGGCGATGTGCATGGCCGCGGGCATTGACCCACCGGCGCACCTGTTCATTCACGGCTGGCTTCTCGTCGGCGGCGAGAAGATGTCGAAGACGAAGCTCAACAAGATCGCCCCGAAAGACCTCATCGAGGACTTCGGCGTCGACGCCGTGCGCTACCACCTCCTGCGCGACGCGCCGCTCGGCCCCGATGGGGACTTCTCCTACGAAGGAATGGTGGCCCGCTACAACGCAGACCTCGCGAACAATCTCGGCAACCTGGTCTCGCGCGTCGCGACCGTCGTGGGGTCCAAGTGCGGTGGCACCGGACCGGCCCCAGACCCTGCGAGCAACCTCGCCGCCGTCGCCGCCGAGGCCGTCGCGGCGGCGACGGCGGCATGGGAGAGGTTCGCCCCCCACGATGCCCTCGAAGCCACGTGGAAGCTGGTGCGCGCTGCGAACGCCGCCCTCGAGAAAGCCGCCCCCTGGAAGGCCGAGCCGGGCCCCGAGGTCGACGCCGTGCTCGGCGATGCCCTCGAGGTGCTCCGCATCGTCGCCGTCCTCGCGTCACCGGCGATGCCCGGGGCCGGCGCGGAGATCTGGCAACGCATTGGCGTCGAGGGCGATCCCGCCTCGGTCGTCGTTCCCCAGGGGGTCGCCTGGGGCGGCTATCCCGGCGGGGTGGCCGTCACCCGCGGCGACCCGCTGTTCCCGCGCAAGAAGGCCCTCGGGTGACGGCGCCAGCTGTGCAGGGGTGGTTCGACAGCCACTGCCACCTCCAGGACGAAGCGGACGTCCCCGCCGTCGTCGCACGCGCCCGGGCCGCCGGCGTCGGGGGCATCGTCTGCGTCGGCACGTCCGCCCCCTCCTCGGCCACCGCCGTCGACCTCGCCGGCAACTGCGGCGACGGCACGGTCTGGGCGACCGCCGGGCTCCACCCGCACGAGGCGTCGTCCGGCGTCGCCGAGGTCACCACCCTTGTGGAGCGCCTGGCGGCCGGCCCCGGCGGACTCGCCGGGGCCAGGGTCGTCGGTATCGGCGAGTGCGGCTTCGACCTCCACTACGAGCACTCTCCCCGCGACGCCCAGCGGGAAGCGTTCGCGGCGCAGGTCGCCCTCGCAAACCGCCACGGGCTCACGCTCGTCATCCACACCCGCCAAGCTTGGGACGAGACGCTGGCTGTCCTTGCGGCGGAAGGCGTGCCCGAGCGCGTCGTCTTCCACTGTTTCACGGGAGGACCCGACGAGTTGCGCCGTTGCCTCGCCGCGGGCGCCTGGGTGTCCTTCAGCGGCATCGTCACGTTCCCGAACGCGCCCGAAGTGCGGGAGGCGGCGGCTTTGTGCCCGACCGATCGCCTCTGCGTCGAGACCGATGCGCCGTACCTGACGCCGGTGCCCCATCGGGGGCGCCCGAACGAGCCCGCCTTCGTCCCATATGTCGGTGCCGTCGTGGCCCAAGTGCGCGGTGTCAGCCCCGAGGAGCTTGCCGCCTCGTCGACCGCAGCCGCGCACGCCGCGTTCGGGATTGCCCCATGACAATGCGCGGCCGCGCTGCGGTCGCGGCCGTCTTGGAGCGCTACGGCCTCCACCCCAGCAGGGCGCTCGGGCAGAACTTCGTGGTCGACCCGGCGACCGTCGAGCGCATCGCCCGCTTGGCGGAGCTGACGGCCGGCCAGAGGGTGGTCGAGATCGGAGCCGGGCTCGGCGCCCTGACCGTCGCCCTCGCCGACACGGGCGCCCTCGTCACCGCGATCGAGCGTGATCGTCATCTTCTCGCACCGCTCGGCGAAGCCGTCGAAGGCAGGAATGTCGACATCCTCTGCGCAGACGCCCTGCGTGTCGACTGGGGCGAGCTGTGCGCGTCGGCACCTGGTGAGGGGTGGTCGCTTGTCGCCAACCTGCCCTACAACATCGCCACACCTCTTGTCCTCGGCGTCTTGGAGCGCGCTCCGGCCGTCACGACGTTGCTCGTCATGGTGCAGCGAGAGGTCGGGCTGCGCTATGTGGCACATGTGGGCGACGAAGCGTTCGGGGCCGTTTCCGTCAAGATCGCGTACTTTGCGACGAGCGAGATCGTGGGATCCGTCTCGCCGTCGGTCTTCCTCCCCCGGCCGCGGGTCGCGTCGGTTATCGTGCGGATGCGGAGGAACAGCGCACCCGCCATCGATCCTGCAGTCGCCTCCTACGGCGCGCTCGTGCGGCTCGTCAACGCCGGATTCGGGCTCCGGCGCAAGATGCTCCGCGGGTCGCTCGCAGGGCTCGTCGGACCCGCTGCCTTCGCCGCCGCACGAGTGAGTCCCGAGGCCCGTGCCGAGACCCTATCGCTTGACGATTGGGGTCGCCTGGCGGCCGCCGTGGCCGACCCCGCAACAGCCCAGCCGCCCGCAGACGGCCGGGACGAGGGCGCAACAAACGAGGAGACCGGGCAACGGTGAGTGCTGCGGCCGGCTCCGGGTGCTCGGACCAGGCGCACCGATCGGGAGGCCACGCTTGGGCTGCGCCCGTCGCCGTCGCCGTCGACGCTCCCGCCAAACTCACGCTGTCTCTTCGGGTCGTCGGGGTGCGCCCCGACGGCTACCACCTCATCGACGCCGAGATGGTCACGCTCGACCTCGCCGATGCGCTCCTCATCGGCGACGGCGACGGCCTCGACGTCGTCGACGCGACAGGCATGCCGCAGGGCGGATCGATCGCCTTGGAGGAGCTCGGAGACGACAACCTCGTGCGACGAGCCCTTGTCGCGGCGGGGCGCAGGGCTCACGTCGTCCTGACGAAGCGGATTCCCGCGGCAGCCGGCCTGGGCGGTGGTTCGGCGGACGCGGCCGCGATCTTGCGCTGGGCGGGGTGCTCGGACGCCGGGGTCGCGCTGCGGCTCGGCGCGGACGTTCCCTTCTGCGTCGCCGGCGGCCGGGCGCGCGTCTCGGGGATCGGCGAGGTGGTCGAAGCCCTCCCCTACGAGGAGAGGCACTTCGTGCTGTTGAGCCCCCCGTTCCCCGTGTCCACCGCGGCGGTGTTCGCCGCGTGGGACGAAGCTGCCGCAGGCGGCGATGGATCCGCCGCCCGCGGAGACTCCGTTAACGACCTCGAGCGGGCTGCTCTTGGCGTCGAGCCTCGCCTTGGCGCGTACCGTGACCGCCTCTGGGCGCTGACCGGTCGGCGCCCCCGGCTTGCCGGCAGCGGCGGGACGTGGTTCGTCGAGGGAGGTATCGAGCCCGCTGCGCTTGCAGAGGCAGGCACACGGGCGCGTGCCCGCCAAGGCTTGTTGGTCGAGGCCGCCACGGTTCCCGCCACGACCCTCAGGCCGCATCCCGCGTAGCGGGTCGGGATCGTTTCGGCGCTACTTGCCTGCGGCGCGGCGCTGCCAGCGCGTGGCCTTCAGAAGCTTCTTGTGCTTCTTCTTGCGCATGCGCTTGCGACGTTTCTTGATGAGGGATCCCATGGCCGAAGGGGCAGGCTACTCGCGACGGCGTGTCGCGCGCCATGCGGGACCGCGACGACGCCGGGGTAAAGGTGACCGCCCCGGTGGTCCGGTTGGGCCATCATGGGTGGCCGGTGGCCGCTCCGGGGTCGTCTAATGGCAGGACATGGGATTTTGGTTCCCAGAATGGAGGTTCGATCCCTCCCCCCGGAACGAGCGTCACCGCGCGGGACGCGACGTCTTGCTGACGGCCCTGTCAACGCATGCGCAGCGGCGCCTCACGTGGGCCTGTGCACAGCCGGGCTTGGCGAGGTTGGACGACGTGATGCGCGTGCCTTCTGATCGCACGTACCTCTTCTGGTGACCGGTCTTGTCTCGCCGAGGCCCGGCAAGCCGGACCTCGGCGGCGAAAGACTGTGGCGTGCCGGATCAGACGAGGAAGACGCCCGCGCCCAGGCGGATCAGCTTGGGGATGCCATTCGCTCCACTGTCGGGTGGCGGCGGTGGGGGCGGCGGGCCGCAGGTTTGATCGTTGGCCGATGAGCCGGAACCCGTCGGTCCACCATTGGGCGGCGGGCAGCACTGCGACGGGCCGTTGCTGTCGGCCGGGCTCAACCCTGCGTGCGCGTCTCCGGAGTTGGTCGTGCACTGGGTCGGTCCCGTCAGCACGCCCTGGAGGAGCGTCTTGAGCGCGGCGAGGACAGTGGACAGGCTTGCCGTGTCCGACGCCGGCGGAGCCGAGACCTCGACGCCACCCGCTCCGAAGTTGGACAGGGCGAGCTGGAGATCGACATTCAAGCCGAACAGATGCGCTCGGGCCTCGCCCTGGACGAGGCGACCGCTGGAGTCGAGCCAGACGGCCACGGGAACTGTCAGGTTGTCGAGGAAGTCGCGCAGGACGGCGTTCGCCGGAGGCGGCCCGCCGTTGTCGCTGGGCGATGGCGGTGCCTGGAGGTGATCCTTGCTCCCGCCACGGTCGCCCCGGATGACTTCGAGGACCCGGCCGAGGTTGACTTGTGCCGCGTACTCCGTCGTCGCGACCCCTCCGACGGTCTGGGCTCCGAGGTTCTCGACCTTGGCGACGTGTTGCAGCGCCGTGACGATCGACGGGCTGCCGGTCATGACGGCGGAGAGCAACACCTGGAGGACCGAGGTGACGCCGCTCGGCAGTGTCGCGTTGACCCAGTTCGCGCCACCGTCTATCGAGCTCACCAAGGGGAGCTGGACGTAGAGCTGGTTCCCGATCACCCGCAGGGCGACGGGCGCTCCTCCGACGGCGGGCAGCGTCGGCGGAAGGGTGCCCGACAGCTCGCCGACGCCGCTCGTGAGATCGACCCCGCCAGTCGCGGTGAAGGTTCCGTTGACCGGAATCCCCGCGCCGTTGTCCTGGGGGCTGGCCGTCGAGCCGCCGGTCGAGCCGCCGGTCGAGCCGCTCGGCGTCACGCCGAGCAGTGCTCCGACGAACTGTTCGAGGGAGGCGAGGCGGAGATTGCCGTCGACTTTCACCGTGAGGGCGACGTCGGCGGACACGTCACCCGCCGTCTGTGTCGCACCGCCCTTGCGGGAGCCGCCGGACGTACCGGTGCCCGGATTGCCTCCCTGCGAACCGACGCCTGTGGATCGGGCGAAAAGGCCGTCCCTCGCACTTGACGAGGCGCTCAGCCCCGACGAGCCGACGCTCAAGGCCAGGGCCATCGCGCCTGCCGCCACGAGGCTCACGGCACCGACAAGGCCTGTCGATACTGCCGACCTGTACTTCATAGGGTCACCCCCACATGGGTCAGGTTCCCGCCGGCTCCCACCCCATTGGCTCCATGCGGCAACGTCGTTGGTGAGGGGAAGAGTACACCCTCCGTGGTCAATTCGCCATTCTTTGTGGTCAAATTCTGGGACTGCCTCGGAAGGGCTCCTGAAGACCCATTCGGCCCAGCCTCGCAAGGCCGCCGAGCCCAGCCTCGCAAGGCCGCCGAGCCCCGGTCCGGCTAGGGGACGGCGAAGGCGTAGATGGGCATGCCGTTGTAGATGGAGGACTGGGCGACGTCGTAGGGACCGTTGATGATGACCCCGAGGTACCCGCCCGGGCCCGGCCCGGCGTCCCCCTCGACGGTGTCGATCTCGCCGTTCGGCCACACCTGTGCCACCACCCCGACGTGCAAGGAGCTGTGACCGTCCTCCTGGGGGCCGGTTCCGTAGAGGACGATGTCGCCGGGCTCGGGCTTCGCCGTTGGTGGCAGCACGCTCGAGTTCGCGAGGGCCCACCAGTAGATGCTGCCCGTAAAGCCGTAGGAGGGGATGGGGATGCCTGCCTGCTGCCACGCCCACGTCGCGAAGAGGGCGCACCACTGCTCACAGGGGCCGTAGGGATTGCAGAACGTCCCGGGCTCCTCCGCAGGAGCGACCTGGCCCGCGGCCGCCGAGACGATCGCGCGCGCCTGGGGTATGGGGGACCAGGATGCCCCCGGGGAGGTGAAAGAGGTCGGGATCCCGTTCGGGGCAAGCAGCCAGTAGCCGCCGCCGTCGGTTGTCGCGGCGATTCCTTTGATCGGTATGTTCGGAAGGATCGCACCGAGAGATCCCTGGTACGCGGCGTGCCCGAACTGGAAGACCGAGCCGTCAGCGCCCGCCAGCCAGTACCCGTCGCCGCTTGATGCCGCGGCGATGCCGACGATCGGGGCGACGATCGGCATCGCGGTCGTCGATCCGACGGTCGGGGCGTCGCCGAAGCCGTAGACGGTGCCGTGGATGTCCGCCATCCAGTACCCGCCACCTCGCGGCACGGCGGCGATGCCGACGATCGGGTAGGCAAGGCGCGTCCCGTCGAGCGATCCGAGGTTCGGCGCCTTCCCGAACGCGAAGACACGACCGTCACGGTTCACCACCCAGTAGCCGGGACCGCGCGGGTTGGCGGCAATGCCCACGACAGGCACCTGCGACCATGCCGGGGGGACTTGCCCCGCAAAGATGGCGTCACCGAAGGCGAAGACCTGCCCGGCGGCGTCGACCAGCCAGTACCCGCGCGCGTCCGGTGTCCCGGCGATCCCGACGATCGGTGCGTCGAGGGCGATCCCGGCGAGCGACCCGTAGGTCCGCACCCGACCGGCCGGAAAGACCGAGCCGTCGGCACCGGCGACCCAGTAGCCGCCGCCGTTGGATGCCGACGCGATGGCCACTGCCGGCGCAGGGGCCGTGACGTGTGCGAGAAAGCCGCCGATGGACGCATTGGCGTCGCCGAAGGCGTAGACGCCCCCGCCTGAGTACGCATGCGGCGACGGGCGGTATGTCACGGCCGGTCCCGCGCGGGCCTGGCCTGGCGGCGTCGCGGTGGTGGCACCTCCGGGGCGGGATGGGGGCGCGACCCGCCGGCCGCCGCCACTGCCCGCTCGTCGTTGCGCGGCACCGCCGGCGCTCGGAGTGCTCGCCGCAGGAGACCCCGCGCCCATCCCTGGTCCCGGCCCGCCGGTGGCTCCGCCGCCAACTCCGCTGTCCCAGCCGCGGGCAGTGCCGGCTGCGGCCCCGCCGGCCGTGGTGCGTGTGAGAAGGCCGGCCGCCCCCGAGCGGCCCAAACCGGCGTGGCCGGCCGCCGCCGCATCGTGACCGCGGCCGGCCGAGG
>JAJZBS010000081.1 GCA_021851885.1 Actinomycetes bacterium
GCCCTCGACCAGCGCGTCGGATTGCGCTATGTGATGTCGGGGCTCGAGAGATCCGAGACCGGTCCATATATCTCGCATCATCTGTCGCTCGCCGGGCGCTCGGACACGTTGTTCTCCGACGATGCTGTCGCGCTGATCCACCAGGTGTCCCGGGGTCTTCCCCGGATGGTGAACAACCTCGCGGTCCAAGCTCTCGTCGCGGCCTTCGCCGAGCGCAAGGCGATCGTCGACGAGAGCTCGGCACGCGCTGCGGTCGCCGAGGTGACCGAGTGCTGAGCGGCAAGGATCCAGGCCAGCAAGCCTTGTTCGCCCTCGGCGAGGGGGCGCCCGTTCGGGACGCGAGCCGGGCCCGCCAGACCGGCCCGGCCGCGCTCGCTGTCGGCGAAGCCCCGCCGGGTTGGCCCGAGGCGCCCGCTCCCGAGGCCTACAGCGGCTTGCTCGGCGAGATCGTTTCCTGCCTCGCCCCCCACACCGAGGCGGACCCGGTCGCCATCTTGGCCCAGGCACTCGTCGCCGCCGGCGCTGCGATCGGCCGGGGCGTGCATGTCGCTGTCGAGGCCACCTTGCATCACCCGAACGAGTACGTGCTGATCGTCGGCGAGTCCGCGAAGGCACGCAAGGGATCCTCGTGGGATCACGTCGCCCGGCTCATGGACATGGTCGATCCCGGTTTCTCGGCGCGCACCTCGACCGGGCTCTCCTCGGGCGAGGGCCTCGTCTGGGCGCTGCGCGACCCCGCCGGGCCGGACCCCGGAGCGGCCGATCCTCGCCTGCTCGTCGTCGAGCCCGAGTTCGCCTCGGTGCTGAAGATGACCGCTCGGGACGTCAACACCCTCTCGCCGGTGCTGCGCTCGGCGTGGGACGGACGCCCGCTCGCCCTTCTCACCCGCACGGCGCCCGCTCGCGCGAAGGCCGCGCACCTGTCGGTCATCGGTCACATCACCGCGGCGGAGCTTTCCCAGCACGTCGTCGGCCTCGAGGCCGCCAACGGGCTCTTGAACCGCTTCGTCTTCATCGCTGCCCGGAGAGCCCAGCTCCTCCCCGAGGGGGGCCGACTGAACCCCCTTGCAGGCACGGGCCTTCCCGACAAGCTCGCTTCACACCTCGAGATGGCGAGAGGCGCCGGGCGCCTCTTGTTCAGCCCTGCCGGGCGCAAGCTGTGGTGGGAGGCATACCCGAGCCTCTCTGAGGCCGGCCCGGGACCGACTGGCGCCCTCACCGCGAGGAGCGAGGCCCACGCCTTGCGCCTGGCCCTGCTCTACGCCCTCTCAGACGGCGCTCGCTCGATCGGTCCGGGACACCTGCGCTCCGGGCTCGCCCTGTGGGGCTATGGGGAGCGCTCGGCGATCTTTGCAGCGAGCCGAGCCACCGCCGGGCCGGTCGCTCACCGCATCGCCGACGCGCTTGTCGCCGCCGGACGAAGCGGCCTCACGAGGACCCAGATCCGAGACGTCCTCGGACGCAACCACGCCGGTGCCGAGATCGACGCAGCACTCGCCGAGCTCGCCACGAACGGGACAGCGCACCAAGATGACTCGAGGCCCGACGGCTCCCGTGCCGCCGGTCGGCTTCCGCACACGTGGATCGCGGGCTCCTTGCCGACCCGCAGCTGAACAAGCCGGGGTCAAGCCCCGGCCCCCACACCCCCCACGAGCATTGCCCCCGGACCGCAGACCCCTACACCGGGGCTTGACGCCGGCGCCCCAATGTCTCCGAGGACTCCATCATCGATCCCGGGACCGGGCAGCACCGCTGCCCGGTCCCTTGTTCGCGCTTTTGCCGCTTCGCCAGAGCGCGTTGGATCGTTTGGTCGTTCGGTCGTGCACGCCCCAATGCCCATCCCCGGTGACGGGACCATGCTCATCCTGCGTGGCGCTCAACAGGTGTGACGGTACGCGACTTCCCGATCTCGAGGCAGGGCGCGCCCATCAGATCCCTGCGCATCCTTCAGAATCCCGCATCACGCTCGAGGTCCGGCGCGCCGAGACGATCCTCGCCCGCGCCTCGCTCTTCTCCGCTTCCGGGTTCAACTGGCACGTGAAGGAACCGATCGAACGGATAGACCGGTTCGGACTCTCGCACGATGGTACCGAACCCTGGATCAGCGGGGCGGTCGTCACCGGCGCGCCGGCAGTCCCGGACATCCCTGCCGATCCGCTCCGCGCACCAGGCCTTCGGCTGACCTCACGCCGGATCTTCTTCATCGGACGGCATCCCGACCAAGTCCGGTGCTGGCCGGCCGAGCCGGCACCAGAGGACTGGTCACCGATCTGGGCAATCTCCATCACCCGCCGGGGGCGCGCCGTGTACTGCGGACCCAGCACGGTAGATGCCAGCCCGCTGCCGCTGGTACCGGGCCGCGACCGCGACCCACTGTGGCGGCAGGTGCTGTGGCGGTGGCGGCGCAGGGTAGTACCGCCGCTTGGAAGCGCTGCCTCCTCCCTATGGAACCAGTACCAGGAGGCTGCGCGCCATGACGGCCATCGGTGACGCCCTGCTCTTCGTGCTGTCGGCCCGCCGGACGATGTCTCGGGCCTCGTTCCGCGGCGCGTACGAGAGCCTCTGGCAGCCCGAGGCTGACCCCGGTGGTCGCTCCCTCGCCTACGCCGTTAGGTCGGCGATCGAGACTTTCGATGCGCTCGGTCATTGCGAGCAAGGCGCCGGTGGCGAGCTCAGCGTGGCACCGGCAACGCTCGCGCTCCTCCCGTGGCCCGGGCTCCCGCGCGCTGTGCTCTGCGGCGCCCGATCGCCCGAGACGCTTACATCGTTGCAGGAGGTTGCTCACCAGTACGGGGTACGGGTAACGAGCACCGCCCAGGGTTCGTCGGATTCCCCAGCGCCTGCGAGGATAGAAGTCGGCGCCGAGTGCCTCAGGGATCTCGAAGGAACCGCTAGCGCGGCCGGTTGCGCGGTCGGGCAGCCCGCACCGGCCCTCTCAATGGCGTCGGTTGGTGCATCAGTTGGCGACTACCTCAGCAGCCTGGAGTGGACCGCGGACACCGAGCTCGACTGGCCCCGAAGTGATTTCATTCCCGGAAAGCTCCGTTTCGACCAGCGGGACCGGTGCGAGGGCAACCTCCGGCTGAGCCAGTACCGGCACCCAGACGGCTACTCCGTAAGGGACTACCTCTGGAGAGACGGTCTCGGGGCGGCCACGGACCGGTCGTGGGGGCGGTTCGCGGTCCTCTCGGACTCCGAGATCCAGCCCCTGCGCTACGACCGGCGCTCCGGGACCGTGTTCGTGCCAGTGACCACCCCGCTCCCACGGCTCTTCGCCCGGTCACTCGGGCTGTCATCCGGACTGGCTCCCCGAGAAACAGCCGATCGGGCGGGGCCCGCGATGCGAGCCTACGCGAGCGTTCCCGGGGGTCTGGCATCCGTGGTTGCAAGGAAGCTCGTCATGGCCGAACCCATCCCAGTCACGTGAGCGAGGAGAGCAAGTGAACGATCCCGTAGGGGCCTTCGCCTCCGTGCGAGAGAGCGTGATCTCGTACATCCAGACCGCCTTCGGCACCCAGTTCCCGGGACTGGAAGCGGAGCGGGCTCGCTTACTCCGCATGCCTGGTGCCATCAGCCAGGAACCTTGGCTCGAACCGTTGCCCAGGTACCAGTCGTCAGGGAAAACCATCACCGAGCTGGGGCAACCGGACCTTCCGGGCTTTGCACCGCCGGAGATCGCCGATTTCCAATCGCTGGCGTCGTGCGGGCTCATGGGCCAGTACGCCCTTCACCGCCACCAACTTGAGATGCTGTCGACCGCGCTGGGCGGCCAGAGCTGCGTCGTCACGGCGGGGACCGGCTCCGGGAAGACCGAGGCCTTCCTCCTGCCGATCTTCGCGTACCTCGCAAGGGAGTCAGCGACCTGGGCAGCACCGGGTCCGCTGGCACCGCATGCCAACGACTGGTGGTGGAGCGACGAGTGGCGCGACCAGTGCTGGCCGCTCGTCGGGAACCAGCGGCGCGCCCGCCTGAGCCTCCGCGTGCCGCAGAGGAGCCACGAATCGCGTCCCGCTGCCGTGCGAGCCCTGGTGGTCTACCCGATGAACGCACTCGTCGAAGACCAGCTCACGCGCCTGCGGCGCGCCCTCGATTCGCCGCTCGCCCGGGGCTGGCTCGCGGAACATCGCAACGGCAATCGCATCTACATCGGCCGGTACAACAGCGTGACGCCAGTGCCCGGCCATGAGTACCGCGCACCCTCACGGACCGGCCACACGAGCGTCGACCGAGAGAGGATCGAACGGCTCGTCCGCAGCCTGCAAGAGGCAGACCGGGCGGCGCAGATCGCTCGCACCCATGCCGCGGAAGCGGGGCGGGAGGACGTGCGGTACTTCTTCCCCACCCTCGACGGTGCCGAGATGCGCTCGCGGTGGGACATGCAGGACGCGCCGCCAGATATCCTCATCACGAACTTCAGCATGCTCGGCATCATGCTCATGCGAGATGCCGACGCTCAAGTCTTCGAGCAGACCCGCGACTGGCTACAGCAAGACGGCAGCGTCTTCCATCTCGTCGTAGACGAGCTGCACCTGTACCGCGGGACGGCGGGCACCGAGGTCGCGTACCTCCTGCGCCTGCTGCTGAACCGCCTGGGACTCGCCCCCCGGGGATCCGCGGTTGCGGGTCCTCGCCTCCTCGGCATCGCTAGAACCCGACGACCCGGTCAGCTTGCGATTCCTGTCGGAGTTCTTCGGCCAGGACTGGACAGCCGGCCAGATCGTCCCCGGCTACCCTGCGCCTGTCCCGGGGGCACCCGCGGAAGCACTCGATCCGGGCCCGTTTGCCAACCTGGCAACCGCCACCGGCGAGGGCACTGCTGAAGCTCTCGACCGCGCATGCACCGACCTCGCGCGCAGTCTCGGTGCGCCCGGCAGCGAGGACCACCCCCAGGCAGTGCTGGCGCAGGCCCTCGAATCCGACGACCTCGGAATGACCGCACGGATGCTCGCAGCCTGCGCCGTTGGTGACGAGATCAAAGCTGTCCCGTTCTCGCGGTTCGCGAGCGCTCTGTTCGGACCCTCGCCGGAGGCCGAGACAGCGGGTCGCGGTCTCTTGCAAGCACGCGCCCTCTGCGAGCAGCCGGGCCTCCCCTCATCGCTCCCGTCTTTTCGCATCCACTGGTTCTTCCGCAACATCGAGGGTCTATGGGCGTGCACGAACGCCGAGTGCGGTAACGACCCAGCCGGACCGCTGGAGGATGCCCGGACCGCCGGGCAGCTCTATCCCGACGCCCGCATCCTCTGCGAAGAGCCCGGACACCACCGCGTCCTCGAACTCCTCTACTGCGAGCAGTGCGGGACGACGTTCTTCGGGGGAAGCCGGATGACCCTCGCCGCCGGTGGGGGCTGGGAGCTTCTCACCACCGATCCCGACATCGAGGGAATCCCAGACCGCCAGGCTGCCCGCTTCGTCGAGCGCCGCACCTTCGCCGACTTCGCCGTGTTCTGGCCGCAGGGTGCGGCCGCCCTGCACCAGGACGCCGGGCGCTGGATGCAGCCCCAGCTCGTGGGCGGCACCGTGGAGTCCCGATGGCGGCCAGCGACCTTGAACCCCGCGAACGGCAGGGTGGAGCTCGGGGTAGCTGCCAGCACCGGAGCCGTGCCCGGCTACCTCTACATGCTCTCCAGCCCCGCCGATCACAACCAGGTCCCGGCACTCCCCGCGGTATGCCCTTCGTGCGGCGAGGATTACACCCGGCGGAAGTTCCGGCGCTCGCCTGTGCGGGGCTTCAGGACCGGTTTCTCCAAGCTCACGCAGCTCCTGTCGAAGGAACTCTTCTACCTGATTCCTGAGAGCGATCGCGGGTCCCACCAGAAGCTCGTCATGTTCTCCGACAGCCGTGAAGAGGCTGCTTCTCTCGCGAACGGCGTCGAGCGCTCGCACTACCTCGACCTCCTGCGAGAGGCGCTCTACGACGAGCTCTCGACCATCGCCGTCGGCGAGCCACGGCTGCTCGATGATCTCCAGGACGGCGGCGGAGCGCTCTCGGTAGAGGCTGCCCGCTTCGCCGCCACGCATCCCGGCGCGATCGAGCGCCTGAGTACCGCCATCCGGGCTGCCGGCGCGCCGGTCCCGCAACTCGACGATCCCGACATGCGGGCCGTCCTCGAAGCTCGCCAGCGCAGCGCGGCCGCCGAGGTCGCCGTGATCCGCGCCCTCGGCGAGAACCGCACCCTTCCCCTCCGAGAACTCTTCGAGGGCAGCCCCGACGACCCCTCCGCCCCGGGCCGCCTCCTTACGAGGCTGAAAGCGTTGGGCGTGAACCCTGCCGGGAACGACGTCTTGTACCAGGACTTCCGCTACGACGGCGGCTGGCACCGGTGGACCGATTTCTTCGACTTCTCCCAACCGGGCGCAGGCTGGAATGCCGATCTCTCGCCGGACGGCCGCGAGCGGCGCGAGCTGCTGCGGCGGAAGGTCCTCTCTGAGATCTCTGGCGTCCTGTTCAGCCGCCTCTACTTCGGATTCGAATCGGCCGGTCTCGGCTACGTCCGCCTCGACCTCCCCGAGGCGTCCCTCGCCGAGATCGCTGGAGAATGCGGGGCAGAGCCCATGCGGTTTTCCAGCATCTGCGACGCGACGCTACGAGTCATGGGCGCTCTCTACCGTTACCACCAGGAGCCAGACGACTACCCGCTGTTCGGGTGGCCGGACTGGAACCAGGCGAGGGCGAAGCTACGGAACTTCGTCCGAGAGTGCGCATCCGCGAACAACCTCGGCGAGCAGGCGACGCTCCGCGCCGTGTGGCGTGCCATCTGCCAGGACGGCGGGCATGGGAACCTGATCCTTACCCCCCGCAGGCTTGACGTCCGGATCGCTGTTGCTAGCGATCCCGTCTGGATCTGCCCGAACTGCCAGCGCGAGCACCTCCACAGCGCCGGGGTATGCACGAACTGCAGGACCTCACTCCCGCCCGAGCCGGCCGCCACGTGCAGTGACCTCTACGCCCGTAACTACTACGCGCGAGAAGCGGTCGAGTTCCGCCAGCCATTGCGGCTGCATTGCGAAGAGCTCACCGCACAGACGGACGACCAAGCCCAGCGCCAGCGACTCTTCCGGGGTGTCACCGTCTCGTTTGACGATGAGCCTCTCGTCCCAGCAGTGGACGAGATCGACGTCCTGAGCGTGACGACCACCATGGAGGTCGGGATCGACATCGGTGACCTCCAGGCTGTCGTTCTCGGAAACATGCCGCCGATGCGGTTCAACTACCAGCAACGGGCGGGGCGGGCGGGGCGCCGCGGGCAGGCCTTTGCGGTCGTGCTCACGCTCTGCCGGGGCCGGAGCCACGACGAGTTCTACTACCGGCACCCCGAGCGCATCACCGGAGACCGGCCACCTGTCCCGTTCCTCTCCATGGCCCGCTCGGAGATCGCCCAGCGGCTGATGGCCAAGGAGTGCCTGCGGCGGGCTTTCCTTGCCGTAGGCGTGACCTGGTGGGAAAGCCCGGTACCACCCGACAGCCACGGTGAGTTCGGGCTGGCCCAAGCCTGGATCGATGATCCCGACCGCCGGGAACAAGTCCGCCAGTGGCTTGTCCAGTCCGACGAGGTCCACGAGATCGCCACCGCGATCGCTGCCGGGCCGGGCACCGTGCCCGCTGGCCAGCTTGAGACGTTCGCCCGGGAAGTGCTCTTCGATCGCGTCTGCCTCGCCGCGGCTGACCCCGAGTTGATCGGCTCGGGCCTTGGCGAGCGGCTAGCAGAGGGCACCGTCCTCCCGATGTACGGGATGCCATCACGGAGCCGCCTGCTCTACCACCAGCTGAGAGGCGAGACGCCTCACACCATCGAACGGGATCTCGAGCTAGCGGTGACGGAGTTTGCGCCAGGGGCGGAGCGGACCAAGGACAAGAGGATCCACCGGGCCATCGGGTTCACCGCCCCGCTCTTGTACCGCAACGGCCGTTGGGAGCCTTCACAGAATGACCCCCTCGCCGGGCGGCGCTGGATGGCGCGTTGCGAGCGCTGCCATTTCACCCAGACCAGTGACACGGAACCTGCTGATGCCGCCTGCCCGCAGTGCGGGTGCCCGCGCGACCAGGCACCGGCCTTCCGGACGTTCCAGTTCGCCGTACCGCTTGGATTCCGGACCAGCATGGCGCCGGGAGAGGACGCGAAGGAAGAGGGCGAGATGCTGACCGTCGGCGTCGCGAGTGTCGCAGAGTCCGATCCAGACCCGTGCATCGGCATCCAAGGCACGAACACGTCGCTCGGCTACTCCCCGTCGGGCCGCGTCTTCCGGCTCAACGACCGGCGGGGCCAGCTCTACCGCGGCGCGCCGGGGAACTCCGTACGGAACCATCAGTCGCTCGACCATCAGTGGCTCGACGAGCGATTCCAGGCCGACGATGGCATCACATTCACCCCGGACGGCCCTCTCGAGGATATTGCGCTCGTGGCGCCAAAGACGACGGACGTCCTGCGCATCCGCCCGGCGGCGATCCCCGCCGGGCTCTGCCTTGACCCGCTCGCCTCCTCGGGCGCGATCAAGGCGGCGTACTACTCAGCAGCCTTCATCCTCCGCTCCCTCGCCGCTGAACGACTTGACACCGATCCCGAGGAGTTCGATGTGAGCAACGTTCGCCAGGTCGGACTTGACGGCGACATAAGGGCAGGTGAGATCGTGCTGAGCGACCACCTTGCCAACGGCGCAGGCTTCGTCGCCTGGATCCACGACCACTGGAACGAGTTGATCGCGACGGCGACGAGCACGACGGAGCCGGAAAACACGTTCATCGGCAACCTTGCGTCTGACCGCCACCGGCGCGCCTGTGACTCGTCAGGATACGACTGCCTCCGCCAATACCGGAACATGAGCTACCACAGCCTGCTGGACTGGCGGCTCGGCCTATCGCTGCTGCGCTGCCTTGCGAGGACCGACTTCCGCGCTGGGCTCGACGGTGAGTTCGGGACCCCAGATCTCGATGGATGGCTTCCCTCCGCCGTCGAGCTGCGTGATGCTTTCTGCGACTCGTTCGCCTGCGACCGCCAGACCTTCGGAGAGCTGCCCGGCCTCGAGATTGGCGGGTTGCAGGTCATCGTCGTTCATCCGCTCTGGGATACTCATAACCCGCGAGGGCTGCTTCAAGACGCACACAATCATGGCGTCCACCCGAGCGATCTCAGGCACCTCGATACCTTCAACCTGCTACGCCGGCAGAGCTGGGCGTATCAATCGCTGGCGCGGTGAACTGCTCGTGGCGGGTTCTCCTCGCTCCGCGAAAGGATTGATGCGATGGAACAGGTTCGTCCCTTCGTGGATGAGCGCCTCGGTTGCTTCTGTTATGCGTGCAATGGCGCTCCGGCGACCCGTGATCACGTGCCTGCGAAGGTCTTCCTGGACGAACCGTTTCCTGACAACCTCCCGATCGTTGGCGCCTGCCGGGCCTGCAACGAAGGAGCCTCGATCGATGAGGAGTACGTTGCGTGTCTGCTTGAAGTCGCCGCGTGCGGCTTCAGGAACGAACCCGAGCGTCCGAAGATCCGGCGCATCTTTAGGGAGCGCCCAGCAATAGTGGCGCGCTTGGGCCGAGCTATGACTCCCGAGGGATGTATTGCCGTGGAGCACGAGCGCGTACAGCAGGTGATCACGAAGCTCGCCCGAGGGCTGTGGAGCTACGAGATCGGAGAGCCGACCGAGTTGATGAAGGCCGAGGTTCGGTTCAATCCGATCGCGACACTTTCTGATGACGACCTCGACGCTTTTCTCGCGATATCAGCACCGACGATCTTCCCGGAGGTCGGCAGCCGACTGATGATCAAGGTCATCGAAGGCCTCGGTGAAGGGCAAGGCTTCCACCCCTGGCAGATCGTTCAGCCGAGTCGGTTTTCCTACGCCGTCGATATCGGCGGCGGCGGGGCCAGCGCTAGAGTGAAGATGATCATTCGTGACGTTCTGGCCGCAGAGGTCGATCTGGTGGCATCAAGTAATCCGGACCCAGGCCGAATTACACGCTGAGCGCCGCAATGGAGTCGACGTCCTCGATATCCTGGCCCTCCATCCAGGTGCGCAAGCTGGCAGGCGTGAGCTGGCAGGCGCGCCGACCCGGGACCTGTTCGAGCACGCCGGCCCGTACGAGGTCCATGAGTTCGCGGGCGCCGCGTCCCGTGAAGCGGGCGACCTCAGCGACGGGGACGCCTACGGGGGCCTGGTCGGCCCGGCGTTTCGTCGTGGCGTTGCGGGCGATCCAGCACCGCTCGACCGAGGCGCGGGTGACGAACGTGGCGCTGCTGCTGTCGGTCTCAGGGTCGGCGTCAAGATCGCCGCGGTTTACGAGCAGCGCCGTGGTGCTGAGCGCCACCGTGAGCTGGCGGGAGGCGGCGGCGAGCTTGACCGATCGGCGGTGGAGAGCCCGGATGCGCTCGTGCTCGGCCCGCAGGGCTGCGGCGGTTTCCGGGGTGACCTCGTACTCCCGGGTGCCGGGGTAGCAGTCGAGATCGAGGCCGAGGCGGCGGACCATGTGGTACAGCTCGTGGTAGCGCAGCCCGAGCTGCTGGGCGAGGTCCGGCAGCAGGACACGCTCGGCGAGGCGGTCCCGGTACGCCCAGATGGAGCTGAGCCGGGCGAAACGGCGGGGAACTCCCCGCTCGTCGGGGGCGATGGTGCAGGCGAGGATGCCGTCGGCCATCAGCTGGCGGGCGGTAGTGAGGTGGATGCCGAGTTCGGCGGCGACCCGCTTGGCGTCACAGCACGGGTCGTTGGGGTCGCCGGGGTCGACCAGCCAGCCGGCGGCGCCGAGGGTGGCATCGACGTGGCCGGCTCTGGCGAGGAGCGGGTGATCTTGTCCCCAGTTGACCCGCCGGGTGGTGGGGACAATGAGGGTGGCGATGCTGGTGGCGATCTTGTCGTCGAGCACCGCCGCGACCTTGGCGAGAGGGGCGACGTCGGGATGATCGAGGGTATAGATCCGGCCGAAGACGTCGTCGCCGGCACGATGTCCCATGAACCGGCGCCGCACGGCGTCCTCGATGCCGGCCTCCCAGGCCAGATCGCTCGCCGCACTCTTGCGCAGCAGGTGAGAGGAGACCCGGAAGCCGAGGTCGGTGCTGGAGAGCCGCTCGGAGGCGAAGGCATCACCGAGGGCGTCTTGGTAGGCGGCCTGGCCGGCCCGATTGGGCTGGTGGATACCGGGCACGAGGCGGGCCGTGTGGTCGATGTCGGCGGTGTCGGGATCGGTGTGGAAGGCGTCGATGGCGACGTGTAGGAGCGCCATGAGCGCGGCCGGCACGACGAGGACCCGCGAACCGGCGGCCGTCTTCAAGGTGGCCTTGTAGGGCACCGCTATGACCTGGCCGTGCTCGTCTCGGACGTTGAAGCTGCGTCCCCCTTGGCCCTGGATCGCGAGGAGCCCGGTATCGCCGAGGTCGACGAGGTCGGAGACCATGATTCCGAAAGCCTCGGAGATCCGCAGCCCCATGATGCGTTGGAGCCAGAAGGCGAGCTGGTGGACCGGGTGGAGGTGCGCGGCGACCCGGGCGCACTCGGGGAGGGTGAGCGGCCGTGGACGGCCGGCTGGGGTCCGGGTGCGGGCGGCGCCTCTGTCGGGGAGGGGTGCGTCGAGGCCTTCGGTGGGGTCGAAGCCGGGCGGGAACAGCTCGTTGGCCCGGGCGAAGGCGATCACCCGGCGAAGCACCCACAGAGCATCGGCGACGTAGCCCTGGGACAGCCCGGTCGGGGCCCGTTCGATGTGGCCGATGGCAGCGACGGCGGGGACGGGGACGCGGATCTGCCCGGCGGGGTCACGGTAGGCACCGGGGAGAAGGCCTGACCGCCAGCGCCGCCGGGCGGTCGGCACGCTGACCCCTGCCGCCCGGGCAGCCTCGGCGAGGCTCAACTCCCCCTTCCCGGCGTCGGGCGACGGCACGGGGAGTGCCGCCCGGGGGACGGCGGGGTCGCGCCCGACGAGGTGGAGCAGCCACTCATGGGCCATGAAGTAGGTGAGGTCGGAGATGGTGGTGGTGCGGGGCGCGAACCACGGGACCAATAAACCTTCGACGATGCGCCTGACCCGCTCGGCGCGCCCGGGCCCGCCGCGGCGCAGGTCGTCGTAGGCGGCGGCCATCCACGCCTTGGCGACCGAGGCCACATCCGGCTGCAGCTTGGCTGCCTCGGTCGGGATCGACAAGGGTCGGGGAGGCTTGTGGGTCCGGAACCGCTCGGGATCGGGGATCGGCCGGTCGTTGGCGAGGGCGGTGACCGCGGCGCTGCGCCACGCCTCGGCGTCGGCACGGCTGGCGAAGCCCTCCTCGCGGCGGCGGGTCGCGCCCCTGGCGCCGGGGACCGACACCCACCAGCGGTTCTGGTGGTGGCGCAGCGATCCGGTGAGCGGCCGGCCCATCAGCTGGCCTTCTTCGCGACGGTGTCGGCTGCGAGCTGGCGGAGGAAGGCCAGTTCGGCGTCCTGGCGGGCAACGAGGTCTTCAAGGGCGGCGATGCGGGCTCCGGCCCGTGCGAGGGCCAGGTCAGCCGGCCCCTCAGCGCCCTCGTTTCCGGGTTCGCCGGCCTCGACGGGATCAGTTCCGGGCGCGGGCAGGAAGCCGGCGTCGTCGAGGTCGGCGGCGGGGATCGTCCAGCGGCCGTCGAAGAGGCGGGCGTGCGGGAACCTCCCGGCTCGCCGTGCCCGGACGATGGTGTCCCTGGAGCAGCCGGCCAGCGTGGCCGCCTGCTGCTGGGTGAGGAGTCGCCCGGGTGCCGGCTGCCTTCGAGCCAGGCGGCGGTACGGGTCGGCTGTGCGGGAGCTCATGGCCGGTCTCGCTCCTTCCTGCGCTGTGGGTTGCTGGGCTGCGCCGCTCCCGTGGCGGCGACCTGAGGAGGCCTCTTTCGGGGCGGGAAGTCAAGGCCAACCGCCGGGTTCGCCCCGACGGCCGGCACCCGCGGGCCCGATCGGCCCCGGTGCCCGGCATGGTCGAGCGGCGCCGGGGCGAGGCGGCTCACGCCGCCCTCCAGACCGGCTCGGCCTCGCCGGGTCGCGGGCACCTGGGTTCCCGGTGAAGATCCTTCACCTTTGCTGAACTCACGGAGGTTGGCGGCGACCGGAAGACGAGGAGGTCCTCATGAGCGATGACCTGGCGGGGAAGGCCTCGTGCTCGGGCCTTGCGGACCTGCTCGAGGGCGAAGAACGAGCAGCGAGGCACGAGCCGGTCGTCGCGGAGGGCGGCCAGGAGGGCGACGTTGCGCTCGTAGAGGACGAGGCCGGACTCCTCGCCGGCGCGGACCATGGCCCCGGGCAGGTCGACGAGTCGCCCGCCGTGCCAATAGGGCCGCACCGTCATCGCCACGAACCCGCCAGGGCGCAGCACCCGCTGGCAGCCGGCAAGGATCGTGCCCATCGCGTCCACGAGGCCGCCGATCCCGACATGGGCGAGGTTGGCCCGGTCGGTCGAGTAGCGGTTGTGCGACTTGGCGATCCCCTGGCCGGGCCGGGCGGTGACCCGGCCGTGCAGCGACGCCCCATAGGGCGGGGAGGTGACCACGAGCGCTACCAGGCCGACGGCGGCGGGGTCGACGACCGCGGGAAGGTGCCGGGCGTCCCCGCAGACCACCTCGCCATGACCGGTCGCTCCTTGGCTCTTGGCGTGGCGGAGGTTGGCCCGGGCGAGCTCGGCCCAGGGCGGCTCGTACTCGACCCCGATGGCGTCGCGCCCGAGGTGGACGGCCTCGACGAGGGTGGAGCCGATGCCGGCCATCGGGTCGAGGACTAGGTCCCCGGGCGCGCTGTAGGTGGCGATGGCGCGTGCGGCGATGGCGGGGAGCATCTTCGCGGGATGGGTGCCGGAGATCTCGACGTAGCGCCCGGCGCGCTGGGCTCGGGCGTTTTGCTGGGCGGTCGGCCAGACCGACAGCGGGAGGTCAGCGGGCATCGGCGGTCTCCTCTCGGGTCGTTGCGGGAAGGCTGAAGACGGTCACGTCCTCGTGGGCGACGAGGTGGGCGGGCTCGCCCTTGGCGCGGGCGTGGCGGATCTGGGTGGTCTGCCAGTAGGAGGGCCGGGCGACGAGGTCGCCGTCTCGGATGGCCGCGTGCAGCGCGATCACGTGGCCGAGGTAGCTGAACCCCGCCGCGGTGGCGAGTGCGACGGTGAGCCCGGCGAGATCCAGGGTGCGGCCCTTGCGCCGGGTGTTCTTCGTCACCACCACCAGGTGGCCACCGGGGCGCAGCACGCCGTGGCAGGC
>JAJZBS010000005.1 GCA_021851885.1 Actinomycetes bacterium
TGAGCTACGGGGGATGACGCCGGCCAGTTCGGCGCGGCGAAGGGCGGCTACCGGAGGGCTGCAAAGAGCCGGGGGCCGTGCCCGACCTCTGTGCTCAGGCGGGATCGCCGGGTCGCAGGTCGATGCGGAAGGTCAGGACGCCGCCGTCGAGGGACGCCTCGGCGTCGCCGAGCATCGCGAAGTCCATATAGTCGCGCTCGGCCTGCTCGATGATGAGCTGGCGCTCCGGGCCCTCGACCGGCGGGAGCCCCCGCTTGCGCACGGCCTCGGCTCGCCGGCGGAACCGTTCGACCATGGCGGCCGGGTCGAAGGCATCACTCACGGGGCCGACCTTACAGCCGCGCGGCCCGGGATCGTCCCGTGTGCGAAGCTGCCCTCTGCCCGGACTGGTGTGCGCGGGGGAAATAGAATCAGTTCGGCAAGTCCAGGCGGGCGTCGAGCGGGGAGCGCTGGGTGAAGAAGGGTCGTCATCGTCGGTTCGAAGAGGCGCGCAGCTTGAAGCGCGCCCGTGAGGAGGTCGCGCCGGCGCGCTGCCCGGAGTGCGGGGCAGGGCCGGGCGGTGACCATGCGTCATGGTGCCTGGCCGAAGCGGACGACGACAGCGCCGGCTACAGCGCGGACGGCGAGGTCACTGCCGACGGCCCCCCGTCGGGCGACCGCTGACAGGTCCCGCCGGGCGCGCGCCGGTGGCTTATCGCCGGCGGACCGCCGGGTGGGGGAGCGCGATCGCCCCTTCGGCGTGGCGGGCGAGGTAGGCCGCGAGCATCCTGTAGACCGTGGCGCTCGTCATCGCAACGAGCTCGTCCTTCAAGTACTTGTAGACCGGGACCGATCCGGTGAAGGCCTCGGGGCTTTCGGTGCACCACCAGTGGAACTCGGCGCCGCCCGCCCCCCAGTCCCGGCGGTCCCACTGACGGATCGTCGACGTGACCGACCCGTCGTCGTCGACGCCGTCCTCACGACGCAGGGGGAGCTGCCAGCAGACGTCGGGCTTGAGAGTCAGGTGCGCCACTCCCCGTTCGACCGACGCGCGGTGGAGCGCGCAGCCGGGGCCTCCCGGAAATCCGGGACGGTTGAGGAAGATGCATGCCCCGCCGACCATCCGCGTCACCCACTCGTCCGAAGCGTTCTTCTTCACGACGCCCGCGCGCAGGCCGCGGCTGCGGTACTGCCACTGGTCGTCGGTCAAGGTCAGCGCGGCCTGTTCGACGCGCTTGCGGTCTTTGCGCCCGGTGAAGTGTGCTCCGTAGGAGCAGCACCCCTGGACGAGCTCCGGAGCGGCCTCGGTCAGCACGCCCTGGCAGCCGTCTCCGTAGATGCACGTCCAGCGCGACGCGAGGAAGGTGACGTCGAACACCCAGGTTCTCTCCTCGTCGGGGTCCGGGAAGCTCACCCATTCGTGGGCTCCTGCGGGTGCTCCGGCGTCGCGTCGTGATGCCATCTGGGCTGTCGTCCTCGCTATCGGTCTGGCGGTGCGCTCACCGAGGGGCGAGCACCGGGGCGACGTCGGCATCGCACCCACGGGACAGCATCGCAGACGCGCGCATCTGCGCGGTGGGCTCGGCACAGCAGAACCACGACTCGGTGAGACGCGGCCGCTCGTCGCGCTGTGCTGCGCGGGCTGCTTGCCGGGCGCGCTCCGCGCCGGGATCGGCTGTCCGTCCGGCAGCGTCGCGCACGGCCGCACGCACGGCCAGGTAGGTCGTCCCGGGGGGCGCTCCCGCCGTCTCGTCGCGCTCGACCAGCTCGGCGATGTTCCTGTGGAGCTCGTCGAGCGCCGGGTCCGGCGAGCGCCACGGGACGCTGAGGGAGTGTGGGTCGACGGGTCCGAGGAGGCTGCTGTCGACGGCCTTTGCGGCGAGGAGGAGAGAGCCCGGCGGCAGCAGGAGGCGTATGGCGTACTGGACGGGGTCGACGTTGGCAACGAGGTCGAGATCGACGACGAGGTCGACGAGGTCGACGAGGTCGGCGAAGGTCGTCCACGGCGTAAAGGGAACGAGCGAGGGGCGCATCTCGATGCCATGGCGTCGCAGCAGCTCGACGGCGCGAGCCACGTCAGCCACCGTATGGCCCTTGGCCAGCTTGCCGAGGATCTCGTCGCTGGCGGACTCGACGGCGGAGACGACGAACAGGCACCCCGCTCCGGCCAGCTCCGGCCAGATCGGTGCGAACCGCAAGATGTGCTCGATCTTGGTGGTGATGTCGAACGTCGTGCCCGGGAACCGCTCAGCCGTGGCAGCGACGACGCGCAACGCATGGTGGGGGCCGTTGAGGAAGTCGGGATCGCCGAAGGTGATGTGACGGGCGCCCATGGAGACAAGCTGCGCCACGTCGTCGAGGACGCCTCCGACGTCGACGATGCGCGTCCGGCCGTCGTAGACGACCGGCACCGGACAGTGCCGGCATCGGTGCGCGCAGCCATGGCTTGCTTCGACGTAACCCGCGAGGCGCTCTTCGCCCGCGTATGCGAGGCGCGCGTACCGATCGAGGGGCGGCAGAAGGTGCCGGGCCGGCAGCGAGAAGCGTCCCCGGCCGAGCTCGACGGCCACCCGTCGTCCCGTCGGTGCGGCTCCGACGTGCGCCGCGTCACCGCCACCGGCCTCGTCGCCGCGGTCGAGCTCGTCGGCCCATCGGCACAGCGCAGGTTCGTATTCGCCCGAGACGAGGAGCACGTCACCCAGATCGAGGCGCGGGTCGTCGCCAAGGCCGGCGTAGAGGCCGTAGAGGCAGAGGGGAAGGCTCGGGCGCTGCGTCCGGACGCGAGTGACGACGTCCAGTGCGAGCCGCATCGCCGTGTGCATCGGGACCGAGATCGCGACGGCTTCGGCCCAGTCGAGGCGCTCGCCGTCCCACTGCTCGACGGCAAGGTCGAGGCAGGCAACCTCGTGGCCATGACGCAGGAGCGCTGCGGCCGGAGAAGCGCAGGCAAGAGGCTGGTGGCCGAGCTCGTAGGTGGACACGAGCAGGACGCGCACGAAGCCACGGTAGCGGTCGGAGCCCTGACCGCCGGCATATCCCGCCGGCATATCCCGCCGGAACACCCCGCCTGGAACACCCCGCCTCCGGTGGCGCGATCAGCTTGCGCGGCTCCTGCCGACGGGGGAGCCGGATTCCGGCACAGGTAGGCTTGTCATGTGGGAGGTCACGACAAGGTTGACCTTGTCACCGTCGACGGCATCCACCTCGGGGGACGTTGGTGGAAGGCGTCCGAGACGACGGCGCGGACGGGTCCCTCCCGGACTGCCGCCGTGCTCGTCCACGGGTTCTCTGGGGGCCAGAACGACGCGGCGATCGTGGCGCTCGCCCGAGACCTCCAGGGCGCCGGCGTCGACGTGCTGACCTACGACGCCCGTGGACACGGGCGTTCGGAAGGCGTGTGCGGGCTCGGGAGCACCGAGCATGCCGACGTCGCCGCGGCGGTCGCCGCAGCCTCGTGTGCCCAGTCCGTCGTCCTCGTCGGCGTCTCCATGGGCGCCATCGCCGTCATGACCTACCTCACCCGCCCGGTGCAAGACGCTGCGGGGGCACAGGTGAGCGGTGCCGTTCTGGTGAGCGCGCCGGCCCGCTGGCGTATGCGGCCGTCACCGGTCGGGCTCGCGACCCTCCTCGTGACGCGGACCCGCCTCGGGCGGTACGTCGCCGCGCGGCATCTCGGCGTGCGCGTCGCCGAAGGCTGGATCGTCGGGGAGAGCCTGGAGTCGAGAGTCAAGCGCACGCGGGTGCCCGTCGCAGTCGTGCACGGCCTCGCGGACCGTCTCCTCGCCCCCAGCCACGGTCAATGGCTCGAGGCCGCTTCGACCTCGTCGGCCGCGCCCTTCCGCCTCGAGCTCGTCAAAGGCATGGGCCACGGGCCCGATGCCGCCGGGCGACCGGCGATCATCGAGGCCCTTCAGTGGGTCCTCACGGCTCCCACCACCACGCCAGGCCGATGACCCCGGGACCGGTGTGGGCAACCATCACCGGCCCGAACCCCCCGATGAAGGCATCGGCGCCCTCTTCCTCGGTGCGTACCCGCGTCAGAAGATCCCGAGCCTCGATCTCGCGCATCGAGTGCAGGGCGGCGACATGGAGCGAGCCACCCGCCGGGGGCCGGCTGCGGCGCACGTGGGCGAGGATCTGATCGAAGACGGCATCCAGGCGGAAGGACGGGCGCAACGGGCGTGCATGGCCGTCGTGAAGCTCGAAGACGAGACGCATCCCAAGGCGCGTTCCGGTGCGGGCTGCCATAGGAGCGACGCGACCTCCACGCACAAGGTGCGTGAGCTGTTCGACCGCTGCGACGAGGTGGACGCGTGACGCGACGTCTTTGGCGCGTTCGGCGACAGCATCGAGCGAGAGGCCTTGGCGCGCCGCTTGAGCTGCTGCGAGCACGACCAGCCCTTCCGCGCCGGCCGCCGTACCCGTGTCGACGACCCGAACGGCGCCGGGACGGGTGGCGAGACGCGCGGCCGCCTCGGCGGACGCGTAGGTGCTCGAGAGCCTTTGCCCGACTGTGCAGACGATCGCCTCGGCTGGCCGCCCGACGGCCGGCGGGCCGTCACGGCGGCCGTCACTGCAGTCGTCAAGGTCGACGCCGTCCATCGCGACGCCGACACTTGCCAGTGCGGCCGCAAAGGCACCGGGCGACGGCGCGCTGGTTTGGACGTCGTCGTCAAGTCGTTCGACGAGCGTGTCGATCGGTATGTCCGATTCTTCGACGGGCTCGCCGGCGATCTCGAGCTGCATCGGCACCACGGTGATGCCATACGCCTGCACAAGCTCGGCATCGAGGGCAGCGGCGCTGTCGCAGATTACAGCGACGGACATGGGCTGATGCTACCGGGCTCGCCCTTCGTAACACGCGATGCGACCCATCAGGGCGTGCCGGGGTCCCGGTCGTAGAGCAAGCGCGAGACGAGGGTCAGACCGAGACGACCCTCCGGGCGCCGGTTCCCTGTTAGGCGCTTGGCCGCCATCGGCATGGCGACACAGGCCGCGACGAGGAGGCCGTGACGACGGCGTGTCACGGCGAGGACGGGGAACAAGGCGACGAGAGAGAGGAACGTTCCGAAGCCGCTCTCGTGACGGATCCTTCCGGCGGCAAGACCTGTGGCGATGACTGCGCACGCCTCGGGGGCGAGGACGAGCGTTGCCCCGAGGGCCGGCGAGATCCCGCGGCCACCGGCCCCTTTGAGGAAAGGTGACCAGTTGTGGCCGCAGATCGTCGCCGCGGCCGCCAGCGCTCCGAGCCGGGGCCGTCGCGGGGTGGCGAGGAGCGGGCCGACCGCACCTTTGGCGACGTCGAGTGACCCTGCCAGGGCGAGCGGGGCGAAGCCCGCCACCTCGTAGAGGGCTGTCCCTGAGACCGTCCCCGAACCGTAGGTGCGCAGGTCGACCCCCGCCGTGATGCGCGCGGCTGCACCTGAGAACGGCAGCGCTCCACATGCGAACGACGTGGCGAGGACGGCCGGTGCGCTGAGACCGCCGTCGGCTTCCCGACTTCGCGCGTCCGCGCGCAGGAGCCGGCGCAGGTGTTCTAGCAGGGTGACGTTGGGGATGTCGGTGCGTCGCCCCAGCGCACGGGGACACCGGCCGTGCGCATCGCACGGAGGAACCACAGCACCGAGAGAACGATCCCGCCCACCGTCAGGACCGCCGAGGCCAGCGTCCTCTCGATGACGAAGGCATGGAGGGACGACGCAAGGAGCAGGTACAGGACGAACCCGGCGTTGGTGACGAGCACGGCACACCACAGAAGCGAGATCCGGAGAAAGAACTGGCGGACGAACGTCCGGGAAAGCAGGTCGGGATCGAGGGGGCAGAAGTCGCGGGCCAGCCGTTCGGCAAGAGGACGGCGGATTACGACGGAGCCGAGAAACAGGAGTGCGACGATGAACGTCCCGGCGGTCGGTTGGATGAAGTAGAGGAACGGGCTGCCTGTGACGAACGCGACAACCGACCTCTGGGTGACGAGCGCGAGGCTCAGCAAGAGGATGCCGGGCACGCGCTCCCGGCGAAGCAGACGTCGGCCGGCGGCCAGGTAGGCCCAGGCAAGCGCCGCGACGAGCGCACCGCGGAATCCTGCCAAGACGAGGACGACATAGAACAGGACGGCAGGCCCCACCGTTCCCTCGAGCAAGGGCAGCCACGCGTGACGGGCGATCGCTCGCGGCGAGGGCAGGTGGACGACGAAGCCTTCCCAGTGCGGGTGTGTACCGCGCAGGTGCGGGAGACGAGGAGGGGAGATGGTCATCTGCTCTGGAGCACGTATCGGAGCTACCACCCGCCAGCGCAATTCCCGCGCTCGCTGCTGCACGATGGCCGATGTGTAACTCCCTCAGATTATCACTGCGTTCGCCACAGGGCGGCGGGGGATCTCATCCTGGATCGATGCCGACGTCGAGGCGGCCGTGCGCGACACGCAGCGCCCGCTCGACGCTCGCCGGATCGCGGCCTGCGGCGAAGAGAAACCCGAGGTAGGTGCCACCTTCGGGGAGGCTCCGGACCCGGCGTCCGGCGGGCAGCGTGACTTCGAGGCCGGTGATCCCCGGGGTCGCGAGCGCCTCCTTGCGCCCCTTGAGCCCGGTGAAGGTTCCCGAGGACGGGATCGGCAGCATCATGACTCCGCTGGCGCTCGACCGAGCCGTTCCCGCCGGGCGAACAGCGTGCGGGCCGCCACCTCCCTCGCCGCCGGCGGCGGGCAGTGACTCGACGCCACCGCCGCCCAGGGCATTGGCCAGGACGACCTGCTCGAGGGTGACGCCGTCACCGAAGCTGAGCGCCCGGGAGCACATCCCGCCGATCGTGCGGCAGGCGATCTCGATGACCACGGGCGCCCCCTGGTCCGCCTCGACACGCAGCTCGCCGTGGACGGGCCCGTCCGTCAGCCCTACGGCGGCCACGGCCGCCGCCAGGGTCTCGGTGGCCGCGTCCTGCGTGGTGAGGTCCAAGCGCGAAGGTGTGACGTAGATCGTCTCTTCGAAGTACGGACCGTCCAAGGGGTCCGGCTTGTCGAAGACGGCCAGGACCTGCAGGTTCCCGTGCCGCAAGACCGCCTCGACGGCGATCTCACGGCCGGGAACGAAGCGCTCGACGAGGATCTGGGAGTCCGGGTCGCATCCGGTCTCGGCGACGATTGCCCGGACACGACGGGCGGCGTCCTTAGCAGCGCGCGCGTCGTCGACGCGGATGACGCCCCGGCTCCCCGACAGGTTGGTCGGCTTGACGACGCAGGGGAAACCCAACGCCCTGCAGGCCTCGACGACGTTCGCGGGTGAGCCGGGCAGGGGCCGGCGGAAGACGGGCTGGGGGACGCCGCGGCGTGCGAGGGCTTCGCGCATGGCGAGCTTGTCGGTCGTCGCCGCGACGGCAGCGGGCAGGTTGTGCGCGACGCCGAGGGCCTGGGCGGCGAGCGAGGCGACGAGGACACCGCGATCGTCGACGGCGGCGACGGCGTCGAAGCGTGGCTGGCCGGCGGCCCAAGTGGCGATCTTCCGGGCCGCCTCGCCGGGGTCATCGAAGTCCACGGCGAGGTGGTTTGCTCCTGGATCACCCAGGATGGCGCCGTCGCGCTCGGTCGCGATGACGACTTCGGCACCAAGGCTTCGGGCGGCATCGAGATAGGCGGCGGCCCTGTAGGTCGTCGAGGGGAGCACGAGGAGGACTCTTGGGGCGCCGACGTCGCCAGACATTCTCCTATCATGGCGGTCATGGAGCCGGAGGCAGACGGGAGCACGGTGCCGGCCGGCATGCCGGTCGTGCGGGTCACCGAGAGAGCGCGTGCCCTCGTCGCCGAGGTCCGCGCGGCCGAGGAGGATGGTGAGCACCTCGCCCTGTGGCTCGAGGTGAACGGAGCCCAGGGGGACGCCTACACCTACGACGTCTACTTCCAGGCGGCGGCCGACGCGGCGAGTGGCGATGTGCTCGCCGAGGCCGGCGAGCTTGCGGTCGTCGTCCCGCAGGCCAGTGTCGCCGCCTTGCGGGGCGCCACCTTGGACGTCTCCGGCGAAGGCGAGGAGGCGGGGCTCGTCGTCGTCAACCCGAACCGCCCGCCGTCCCCCGGGCTGCCGCTCGGCATGCCGGACGACGTGGACTCCGATCTCGAAAGCGACCTGGCCAGGCGCGTGCTTGCGGTGCTCGAAGAGTCGGTCAACCCCAATATCGCCGGACACGGTGGTAGTGCCGAGCTCGTCGCCGTCGGAGCCGACACCGCATACCTGCGCCTCGCAGGCGGATGTCAAGGCTGCGGAATGGCCCGCGTGACGCTTTCGCAAGGGATCGAAGTGGCAATCCGCGACGCGGTTCCCGAGATCGTCACGGTTGTCGACGTGACCGACCACGCGTCGGGTTCGAACCCCTACTTCTCTCCAGCCAAGAAGTAGGGGACTGGAGGGCGGCGACGATGGCGTCGCTGATCGCGCTCGCCCCCGCCGTGTTCGCCGGCATTGTCTCGGGATCGATCGCCGGCGAGGTCGCGCGGCATTTCCCGCGGCCCGAGAGCGAGCTCGATGCCGAGCTCGATGCCGCCGAGCCCTCGCCAGGTGAGCTGCCCGTCGAGAGCCCAGGTGAGCTGCCCGTCGAGAGCCCAGGTGACGGCAGCGAGCGCCCGCATTCAAAGGACCGGAGTGCGCCGTCGGACGGGGCCGACGCGGTCGGGGTCCCGCCGGCGCACCTCGACAGCTCCGCCGACCTCGCCGAAGGCGGCGCGGCTCCCAAGGAGGGCGACGAGCTCCCGCCGTGGTGGGGCTGCGCGCGCTGCCGGGCCCGGTGGGGAGTCGTCCCGTCACTGCCGGTCGTCCCCTGGCTCGTCGGCCGCGCCCGCTGCCGCAGCTGCGCCGAACCGGTTCCTGCGGCGCGCCTCGCCGCCGAAGTTGTCACGGGGGTGATCTTCGCGGGGGCGGTCTGGCGGTTGGGCCTGCATCCTCAGATCGTGGCGATCGGGTTCCTCGTCGCCGCGCTGGTATCGATCAGCATCGTCGACGTGGGCCATCGGATCGCACCGCGCCAGATCGTCTTCGCAGCGTATCCTCCGGTTGCAGCAGCCCTCGTGGCGGCCGCGCTCGTCGAGCATCGCCCGAGCGCGCTGGCATCGGCGGCGGTCGGCTGTGTGGCGACGTTCACCTTCTTCTTCGTCGTCCATATCATCGTGCCGCGTGGCATGGGTTATGGCGACGTCCGGCTCTCCGGCCTTCTTGGACTGGTGCTCGGGTGGACGGGGTACTTCGTCCTTCTTGTCGGGATGATCGCAGCCTTCGCGATCGGTGCCATCTCGGGCCTGCTTCTCATTGCTGCATTCGGGAGAACACGTCGTAGCACGATACCGTTTGCCCCCTACCTCGCCATCGGCACGGTCATCGGCATCCTCTGGGGCCCGGCACTGGTCCATTTCTGGCTTCATGGTTGATCCTAAGGTCCTCCTTCTCCGTTCTCGGGTGTGCGTGGCAGGGATGTGATCCTCCGCCCGAGCTGAACCTCAGCGCCGCGCGGGTACACGTGGACACGGCGGTGGGCCTCGCGCTCGGCGCGGCGGGCACGTGCGCAGGGGCCGCCGCGCGGGTGGAACATGTGCGGCGCCCGAGCCCCCGGCGGGGCCGCCGTGCCGATCGGCGGGACCACGGCGGCGGCGTCTGCCGTCCGATCGGTACCAATGGGCAGCGCCCCATTCCGGCGGCAGCGAGGGGGGGTGGAAGGAAGGAGCCGGCGGGTTCGGGCATCGGTCGGCGATCACCGTGAGACGCCCGATGCCGCCACCGCGGCGATGGGGGGACAGTGCATCGCAGTAGGCTGAGCGCGTGCTGCGCTTCCTTACTGCCGGGGAGTCGCACGGCAAAGCCCTCGTCGTGATCGTCGAAGGATTGCCGGCGGGGCTCCCGGTGGCGGCGGAGGCGATCTCCGATGAGCTCGCCCGCCGCCGCTTGGGATTCGGTCGCGGGCCGCGCATGCGATTCGAGCGTGACGTGGTCACCTTGGTCGGCGGTGTGCGCCACGGGCGCACGCTCGGCTCGCCGGTCGCCATCGAGATCGCCAACACCGAGTGGCCGAAATGGGAGGAAGAGATGTCGCCGGAGCCGGGTCGCACGGCGAAGGCGCTCACCGCCCCACGCCCCGGCCATGCGGATTTGGCCGGGATGCAAAAGTACGGGTTCGACGACGCCCGTGACGTGCTCGAGAGGGCCTCGGCACGTGAGACGGCCGCGCGGGTTGCGGCTGGGGCGCTTGCCAAGGCGTTCCTCGGCCAACTCGGCATGGCCGTCATCAGCCACGTCGTCGCCATCGGAGGGATCGAGGCACCGTCGGGCGCACCAGGCGAGGTTGCAGGTGACGAGCCGCGCGCCACGCCCGTCCCGAGCGCAACAAGCGGCTCGGCGGTCACGAACGGCCGGCGCCGGGCCCTTGGCCCCGAAGATCTCGGGATGATCGACGCGTCGCAAGTGCGGTGTGCAGACCCCGATTCGGAGGTCGCGATGGTCGACGAGATCAAGGCGGCGGCGAAAGTCGGGGACTCGCTTGGCGGCGTCGTCGAGATCCTCGCCTTCGGAGTCCCCGTCGGCCTCGGCAGCCATGTGCACTGGGACCGGCGTCTCGACGGTTTGCTCGCCCAGGCGCTCATGAGCATCCAAGCGGTCAAGGCGGTCGAGATCGGAGAGGGATGGGCCAACGCAGCCCGCCGGGGTTCGGAGGCACACGACGCCATCCGTTGGGATGCGGGCGCGCATGCCTACCGGCGAGCGAGCGCCCGTGCCGGTGCCATCGAAGGAGGGATCTCGACGGGGGAGACGATCGTGGCGCGTGCAGCGATGAAGCCCCTTGCCACGCTCAACCGCCCGGTCATCGAGACGGTCGACACGAAGACCAAGGAGACCACCGTCTCTTTCAAGGAGCGGACCGATGTGACGGCGGTTCCCGCGCTGGGGGTTGTCGGCGAGAGCATGGTGGCCCTCGTCGTGGCCTCCGAGGCCCTGCGCAAGTTCGGGGGGGATTCGCTGGCCGAGTGCATCCGCAACCGCGACGCCTTCCTCGCCCACCTGGACGAGGCGCCCTCGTCGAGCTCGATGGTGGTGCAGCCGGAAGCCCGCGCGACACGGGGGATGTAATGCACGCAGACCGCGGTCGGCTCATCGTGCTCATCGGGATGATGGGAGCGGGCAAGACGACGGTCGCCAAAGCAACTGCGCAGCGCCTCGGTTGGCGCTGTGTGGATACCGACGAGGAGATCGAGCGGGTCACCGGCTCCACGGTCTCCGAGATCTTCGCGACGGCCGGCGAAGGCGTGTTCCGGGCCAGGGAAGCCGACGTCGTCAAAGCAGTCTTCGAAGAACACGGCGCCGCCGCCCAGCCAACGGTGCTCGCCGTGGCCGGCGGGGCCATCCTCGACCCGGTGAACCGGGCGCGCCTGCGCGAAGAGGGGGGTTGGGTCGTGTGGCTGCGAGCAGCGCCGGCCACGCTCGCCGATCGGCTCGGTGGCGCCAGCGGGCGGCCCCTGCTGGCCGGCGACCCTGCGGGCCAGATCTCGCAACTCCAGGCAGAACGCTCTCCCCTGTACGCCGGCCTTGCCGACGAGACGATCGATGTCGACGGTCTGGAGCCGGATGCCGTCGTGGACGAGCTCGTCTCCTGCTGGCAGGCCCACCGCCTTGCCGACCGGGTCGGGAGATGACTGGTTCCGTGACACTTCTCACGACCGAAGCCGTCCGACCCCGCGGGGTGCTCTGATGGGGGGCCGCCGCTGCGCGTGGTCGGCGACCGATCCGGAACCCGGGATTGCCCGCATCATGGTCGACCTTGGGGAACGCTCCTACGAGGTCCACGTCGGACCGGGGGCGCGCCGGCTCGTCGGCGGATGCCTTCCGCGTGCGGCCATGCGCGTCGCCGTCGTCACCCAGGACGCTGTCGTCGCCGGCGGGGCTTTGGACGGGCTGTCGCTGAATCGCAGCTCCGGCGGCACATCTGGCACCGCGGCCCCGGGTTCCGGCCTGCCCGGTAGAGCGACAGCCGACGTAGCGGCCACCGGACGGGCGATGTCTGCGAGGTCCGAGATCGAGCATCGGGTGTTCACGATCGCCGCGACCGAGGCGGAGGCGAAGACGCTGTCCGAGATCGAGCGGCTGTGCAGCTCGTTCGCTGCATGGGGCTTGCACCGCAACGACGCAGTCGTCGCAGTCGGCGGTGGGGTCGTCACCGATGTGGCAGGGTTCGCCGCGGCCGTCTATCACCGTGGGATCGCCTTCGTGAACGTGGCGACGACGCTCCTCGCACAGGTCGACGCCGCCATCGGCGGCAAGACAGGGGTCAACCTGCCGGAGGGCAAGAACCTCGTCGGTGCGTTCTGGCATCCAGCTGCTGTCATCTGCGACACCGAGCTCCTCGGTAGCCTCCCGGCAGAGGAACGACGCAGCGGGCTCGGCGAGATGGTCAAGTACGCCTTCCTCGGCGCCGGCGACCTGCGGGGATTGCCGATCGAAGAGCAAGTCGCGCGCTGTGCCCAGGTCAAAGCGACCGTCGTCGCCGATGACGAGCGGGAGGGTGGACGGCGGATGACCCTGAACTACGGCCATACCCTCGGCCACGCGCTCGAGGCCGCGGCCTTCGCGTCGGCGCCGGCACCGGCGTGCGGAGGGGAAGGGGGGACCGTCACGGTCCTGCGCCACGGCGAGGCCGTCGCGATCGGGCTTGTGTTCGCGGCCGAGCTGGCGCGAGCTCTTGGGCGGATCGACGACCGGCGCGTCGCCTACCACCGGGATCTTGTGGCCGACTTCGGCTTGCCGACGGAGGTCCCCCCGGGATCGAGCACGCAGGTGCTCATCACCTACATGGAGAGGGACAAGAAGGTGCGAGATGGTCTGACGTTCGTCTTGGACGGCCCGTCCGGCGTGGAACCGGTCACCGGCGTCGCCGCCGAGCTTGTCGCCGAAGTCCTTGGCGCGATGGGGTGCATGCCGTGATGAGCGATCGCCCGGTCGTGCTCCTGCTGTCGGGGCCAAATCTGAATCTGCTCGGAGAGCGCGAGCCGGCTCTCTACGGGAACGACAATCTCGCTGCTCACGTGAAGCGCGCACGGATCCGCGCCCACGAGCATGGGCTGGACGTCGAGCATCTCCAGTCGAACGACGAGAGTGCACTTGTGGAAGCCGTGCACAGCGCGCGCGGGCGCACGGCGGCGATCGTCGTCAACGCCGGGGCGCTGACCCACTACTCGTGGAGCCTGAGCGACGCCCTCGCCGCGTACGATGGCGTCGTGGTCGAGCTCCACCTGACAAATCCCGCCGCCCGCGAGCCCTGGCGCCATGTCTCGGTTGTCGCTCCGGTCGCCGACGGGACGATCGCCGGCTTTGGCGGCATGGGCTATGCCCTGGCGATGGACGCCGTGCGCGACTCCTGGAGGCACCCGACGCTTCCCCCGGAACCGTCGGGTGAGCGCGGAAGCCGGCAAGCCATTGGGGCGCATTGCCCCGATGCGCGTGCGCACCCGCCTCGGCAAGGTCCGTGCGCGCCTCGGCAGCGCAGGCTGTGACGGGCTTCTCGTGACCTCCCTTGTCAACCTGCGCTATCTCACCGGGTTCAGCGGTTCGGCGGCTCTGCTGCTGGTCACGAAAGACGGCGCGGTGATGACCACCGACGGGCGTTACGGCGAGCAGATCAACGAGGAGACCGAAGCGTCGGGCACGGCGCCCCTCATCGACAAGATCGTCGTCGGCGGCCTGGCCGCACAACGGGAGGCGCTTGTTGGCGCCGCGGCGCCCCTTGCGCGCCTCGGGCTCGAAGCGGCCCACGTGACCTGGGCGGAGCAGCGTGGCTGGGTCGAGGCGCTCGACGGAGTCGAGCTCGTGGCGACGACCGGGATCGTCGAAGGACTTCGCCGTGTCAAGGACGCCGGCGAGATCGGGCGCATCGGGCGGGCGGCGGCGATCGCCGACGCAGCCCTCGCCCGATGCGTCCCAAGCCTGCGGGAGGCGCCGAGTGAAGAGGCGTTCGCAGCTGAGCTCGACCATGCGATGCGGCTCCTCGGTGCGGCCGGGAGCTCCTTCCCGACGATCGTCGCTTCGGGTCCCAACGCCGCCAAGCCACATGCGCAACCCTCGCGCCGCCGCATCGGCACGGGGGAGTGCATCGTCGTCGACTTCGGCGCCATCTACGACGGTTACTGCTCGGACATGACGCGCACGTTCTGCGTGGGGGAGCCGGTCGATCCCACAGTCGCCAAGATGATCGATGTCGTGACGAGGAGCCAGCGCGCCGGTGTCAAAGCCGTGCGTGCCGGTGCAAGCTGCGCATCCGTCGACGGCGCCTGCCGTGCCGTGATCGACGCCGAAGGGTGGAAGGACGCCTTCTCGCACGGGACCGGGCACGGCGTCGGGCTCGAGATCCACGAAGACCCGGCGGTGGCTCCCCGCGCTCCTGATAGCCTCGAGCCTGGCACGATCGTCACTGTGGAGCCGGGCGTCTACCTTCCTGGTATCGGCGGGGTCCGCATCGAGGACACCGTGGTCGTCACCGAGAACGGGTGCCGCGTGCTCACCAGTTCGCCGAAGGATGTGTTCGTCTGATGCCTGTTTCCACCAACGACTTGCGCAACGGGATGACCCTGGACTTGCCCGATGGCCTGTTCAGTGTCGTCGAGTTCCAGCATGTGAAGCCGGGCAAAGGCGGGGCCTTCGTCCGCACGAAGCTGCGCAACGTCCGCACGGGCGCCGTCCTGGAGCGGACGTATCGAGCCGACGAGAAGCTGGAACAAGCGATCATCGACAAGAGGGAGATGCAGTACCTCTACCGGGACGGTCCGAGCTACGTCTTCATGGATAACTCGTCCTACGAGCAGATGAATGTGACCACCGAGTCGCTGGGTGACGCCGCGTCGTATCTCAAGGAAGGGGACAGCGCCGTCCTCCAGATGCACGGGGACGAGATCGTCGGGGTCGACCTCCCGGCCGCCGTCGAACTGTCGGTGGCGGCCACCGACCCGGGCTTGCAAGGGGACCGCGTGTCCGGGGCGCGCAAGCCGGCGACCCTCGAGACCGGCCGCGTCGTTCAAGTGCCTCTGTTCGTCAACCCGGGTGATCGCATCAAAGTGGACACGCGCTCCGGCGAGTACATCACACGCGCGTGATCGGCTCGATGCGACCTCGCATCCTAGGTTGAGTCTTCCCAGCCGCCACGAGGAGCGCGAGCGGGCGCTGTCGCTTCTCTACGAAGCACGGATGAAGGCTGTCGCTCCGGACGCGCTGCTGGGCCAGCTTCCGGTCGCACCAAGCCCCTATACGGCGGAGCTTGTCCGCGGGGTGGGGCGTGACGAGGTCCGTCTCGACACCGTCCTATCCCGGTTCGTCACGGGGTGGGCGCTCGACCGCGTCGCGGTCCTCGACCTCCTGGTGCTGCGGTTGGCGACCTTCGAGCTGGAATCCCACCATGAGGTGCCGGGCGCGGTGGTGATCGACGAGGCAGTCGAGCTGGCCAAGACGTACTCGACGGAGGACTCCGGCCGGTTCGTCAACGGTGTCCTGTCGTCGATCGCGCGAGATCTCGGCCGCCTGCCCGCACCGCATGGATCGCCCGAGCCGCCCGCAGTCGCCGGGGGCTGACCGCCGCGCGCCGTGCTAGGGTCGATCCCGACCGTGAAGCGAGTCCCGTGAGGCTCGGACGGACTGTGGAGGAGCCCCTGTGGCCGAGCGCGAACGCAGACTGACGCCGCCTGGCCGCGGTGTTTTCGTCCCCCGCGCCGAGGTGATGAGCGCCGAGGACGTCCGTCGCGTGCTCACCCGCATCGCCCACGAGATCGTCGAGCGCAACCATGGCCTCGACAACCTGGTCCTCGTCGGGCTCCAGACCGGCGGGGAGCCGTTCGCACGGCATCTCTGCGCGCTGCTTGAGGAGATCGGGGGCGTCGCCGTCCCGCTGGGAACACTCGACGTCGCCTTCTACCGTGACGACATCGGCCTGCGCCCTGTGCTCCCCCAAGCCCCGACGACGATCCCCGGAGACCTTTCCGGCGCCGTCGTGATCCTCGTCGACGACGTCCTGTTCACCGGGCGCACCATCCGCGCGGCCCTGAACGCCCTGGCCGACTTCGGGCGGCCGCGTGCCGTCCAGCTCGCCGTGATCGTCGATCGCGGCCACCGCGAGGTCCCCATCCGCCCGGACTACGTCGGCAAGAACCTGCCGACGAGCCGCAACGAGATGGTCGACGCGACCGTGTCCGGCGTCGTCCTCGGGAACATGGTGGCGCGATGACGGCTGCATCCCGCCAGGATGCGGCCGTCGCGCGCACCGGCATTGCCACATCGGCGCTCGTGCCCTCCGCCAACGCCGGCTCGCCCGAGGAGACGCGCGGCGGGTCGGCCGTGCGCGGGATGAGCGCGCCAGCCGCCGCCAACGGTCCCACCCGGGGGGCTCCCCGCAGTCTGCTGGACATCGAGGGACTGGGTCGCGACGGCATCGTCGAGGTGCTGCGGCTGGCCGAGTCCTTCGCGGAAGTGGCCCGGCGGCCGATCCCGAAGGTGCCCGCCCTGCGCGGGCGGACGGTGGTGTCGCTGTTCTTCGAGGACTCCACCCGGACAAGGTTGTCCTTCGAGACTG
Organism: Actinomycetes bacterium; assembly: GCA_021851885.1. Classification (GTDB taxonomy): domain Bacteria; phylum Actinomycetota; class Acidimicrobiia; order Acidimicrobiales; family JAMCQF01; genus JAJZBS01. The sequence continues at coordinate 16,549 of JAJZBS010000005.1, forward strand.
CGGCAAAAAGGCTGTCCGCCGATGTGATGAGCTTCCAGGCGAGCGCGTCATCGATCAAGAAGGGCGAGTCTTTGCGCGACACGGCCCTGACCATCCAGGCCATGGGCGTCGACGCCATCGTCGTGCGGCATCCGTCGGCAGGTGCCCCGGCTCGGGTCGCCTCCTGGGTCGACGTGCCGGTCGTCAACGCGGGGGACGGTTGGCACGCACACCCGACCCAGGCGCTCGCGGATTGTTTCGCTCTGTGTGGGGCGCTCGGCCGCCCGCTGGACGGTGGCGCCGAGATGCTGGCCGGGATCAAGGCCGTCATCGTCGGCGACATCCGCCACAGCCGGGTCGCGCGCTCGGTGACCCAAGCGTTCTCCCTGCTCGGTGCGGCGGTCACGTTGGCGGCCCCAAGGTCTCTGCTGCCCCCTGCACCGGAGACCTGGCCCGTCGCGGAGGTCTCCCACGACCTCGACGACGCCCTCCGCGGCGCCGATGTCGTCTACGTGCTGCGCCTCCAGGCCGAGCGCGGCGCCGGGGCGTACGTGCCGTCGCTGCGCGAGTACAGCGCTCGCTACGGGATCACGGCGGCAAGGGCGTCGAGCCTCGCCCCCGAGGTGCGCATCATGCATCCGGGGCCAATGGTGCGTGGCGTCGAGATCTCCTCGGAGGCGGCCGACCTCGACCGTTGCCTTGTGGACGACCAGGTGCGCGCCGGTATCGCCGTGCGCATGGCGGTGCTCTTTCTCTTGTTGAGCTCAGGTGACGGCGCGTCGGGGGCAGAACTGGGTGGTCATGACTGAGGGAATCGGTGGATCTCGCCGGCTCGTCCTGCGCGGCGGGACCGTCGTCGACGCGACCGGAGAGCGCCGTGTGGACGTTGCGATTGCCGGAGGTCGCGTGGTCGAAGTGGCCCCGGACATCGCAAGCCCTGGGCCGCAGCGCAAAGCCAGCGCTGGAGGGGCCTCCGGCGACGACGCGGCTGTGCTCGATTGCTCGGGGTGCATCGTCTGCCCCGGGCTGGTTGATCTCCATACGCACTTGCGCGAGCCCGGCGACGAAGATGCCGAGACGGTGGCGAGCGGCGCGAGGGCCGCTGCTCTCGGCGGGTACACGGCCGTCGTGGCGATGCCGAACACCAATCCTCCGCTCGACACGGCCGAGGCGGTCAGTCGGGTCCTGGAGCTGGGTCGTGACGCCGCCTGTGATGTCGCCGTCGCCGGTGCCATCACCCAAGGGCGTGCCGGTGAACGCCTTGCGCCGATGGCCGAGATGGCCGCGCTCGGGGTCCGGATATTCACCGACGACGGCAACGGGGTCCAGGACGCCGGCGTCATGCGGCGCGCTCTCGAGTATGCGCGTGACCTTGGTGTCGTGGTTGCCCAGCACTGCGAGGAGGCGGCACTGGCGCGCGGCGGGCACATGCACGAAGGGGGCTGGTCGAGCCGGCTCGGCATCCCCGGCGTTCCCGCGGAGGCCGAAGAGCTCATGGTGGCCCGCGACCTGGCCTTGGTGCGCCTGACGGGGGCACGGATGCACTTCTTGCATCTGTCGACGGCCGGCTCCGTCGCCCTCGTGCGCGCGGCACGCGAGGAGGGGCTCCCGGTCACCGCAGAGGCAACGCCCCACCACCTCGTGCTCACGGACGCGCGGGTGGTCTCGTTCGATCCCGTCTTCAAAGTCAACCCGCCGCTGCGGAGCGCGGCGGACGTTGCGGCGGTGCGCCGCGCGGTGGCCGACGGAACGATCGATGCCATCGCGACGGACCACGCGCCGCATGCCCCGCAGCGCAAGGACGTCCCCTTCGACGAGGCTGCGCCGGGGATGACCGGTCTCGAGACGGCGTTGGCGCTTGCCTGGACCGAGCTCGTCACCCCGGAGAAGACACCGGAGAAGACACAGGCGGGACGCCTGCAGGCCGCGGTGCCGGCCGCGACGATCTTGGGAGCCCTGTCGTGGCGGCCTGCACAGATCGCCGGGCTGGCGCCTGAGCACGGCGGACCGATCGCCGAGGGGGCGGCGGCCAACCTGTGCGTCTTCGACCCGACCGAGGAGTGGACCGTCGATGCGGCCGTGACGGCGAGCCGCAGCCGCAACAACCCCTACGCGGGGATGCGGCTACGCGGGCGAGTCCGCCACACAGTGCGGCGTGGCGAGCCCGTCGTCATCGGCGGGGAGCTCCTGCGATGAAGAGCTCCCCGGTGGAAGGCCTGCTCGTCCTTGCCGACGGCGCGCGCTTCGAAGGAGAGATGGTCGGTGCCGCCCCGCATGGAGGCGTCGCCACCGGCGAGCTCGTCTTCAACACCGTCATGAGCGGGTACCAGGAAGTCGTCACGGATCCGTCCTACGCGGGTCAGGTCGTCTGCTTCACCTATCCCCACATCGGCAACTACGGCACGTCGGCCGCCGACGACGAGTCCCGGCGCGCCTGGTGCAGAGGGATCGTCGTGCGCGATTTCGTCGGCGACGCCCGTACGTGGCGCTCCGACGGCGACCTCGGTGGCTTCTTGCGCGCACACGGCATCGGAGGCATCACCGGTGTCGACACGCGCCGCCTGACGCGCCATATCCGCTCGCACGGTTCGATGGGCTGTGCCTTCGGGACGGCGGCAGAGGACGTCTTGGCCGCTGCGGCCGCGGCCGAGCCGGGGACCGAAGGCGTCGACCTGGTCTCGGGCGTGACGACACCGGAGGGCTACACCGCCGGAACCGGGCCGATTCGCATCGTCGCGTACGACTTCGGGATCAAGTCGGCGATGGTTGCCAGCCTCGCATCCATCGCCACGGTCGACGTCGTGCCGGCTTCGACCGCAGCCGCCGATGTCCTCGCCCGCGATCCGGACGGTGTGTTCCTGTCGAACGGGCCCGGCGACCCGGCGGCGGTTCCCTGGGCCGTCGACGCGGTGGCGGACCTGCTGGGCCGGGTGCCCGTGTTCGGCATCTGCCTCGGTCATCAGGTTCTCGCCCTGGCCCTCGGGGCGAGAACCTACAAGCTCACCTTCGGCCACCACGGCGGCAATCACCCGGTCCAACGGGGCGAGACCGGCCGGGTCGAGATCACGAGCCAGAACCACAACTACGCCGTGCGCGCCCGAGACGGGGTCGTCGCCGAGGGGGTCGAGGTGACCCACGTGAACTTGAACGACGGAGTCGTCGAAGGCATCCGCAGTGTGCGAGCGCGTGCGTTCAGCGTGCAGTACCACCCGGAAGCGGCGCCGGGGCCGCACGATGCCCGCTATCTGTTCGGGACGTTCCGGTCGCTCCTGGGGGTGAACGACTGATGCCGAAGCGCACGGACATCGAGACGGTCCTGGTGATCGGGTCGGGGCCGATCGTCATCGGCCAGGCGTGCGAGTTCGACTATGCGGGCACGCAGGCGTGCCGCGTCCTGCGTGCCGAGGGGTACCGCGTGGTGCTGGTCAACTCGAACCCGGCGACCATCATGACCGACCCCCAGGTGGCCGACCGCACCTATGTCGAGCCGCTCGATGTGGCGGTGATCGAGGCCGTCATCGAACGGGAGAAGCCGGATGCCCTGCTGCCGACACTGGGGGGCCAGACGGCGCTCAACTTGACCATGCAGCTGGTCGACAGGGGCACGCTGACAAGCGCCGGCGTCGAGATGATCGGCGCCAATGCGGATGCGATCCGCACCGCCGAAGACAGGGATCTGTTCAAGAAGGCGATGACCGAGATCGGCCTGCGATCCCCGGAGTCGGGGTTCGCCCACTCGGTCGACGAGGCCGTCGCGATCGGCGCGCGGATCGGCTTCCCCATCATGCTGCGCCCGTCGTTCATCCTCGGCGGGGGAGGGACCGGCATCGCGTACAGCCGGGACGAGCTGGTCCGGCTCGCACACGAGGCGATCGGCGCGAGCCCGGTCGGCCAGGTCCTCATCGAGCGGTCCATCGCCGGTTGGAAGGAGTACGAGCTCGAGGTCATGCGCGATCGCGTCGACAACTGCGTGGTCGTCTGCTCGATCGAGAACCTCGACCCGATGGGCGTGCACACGGGCGACTCGATCACCGTGGCACCCTCCCAGACACTGTCCGACGTCGAGCTCCAGGTCATGCGCGACGAAGCGTTCGCGTGCATCCGGAGGGTCGGCGTCGAGACAGGGGGCTCCAACATCCAGTTCGCCGTCGACCCGACCGATGGGACACGCCTCGTCATCGAGATGAACCCGCGCGTCTCCCGGTCGAGCGCGCTCGCCTCGAAGGCGACGGGCTTCCCGATCGCCAAGATCGCCGCCCGCCTTGCCGTCGGCTACACACTGGACGAGATACCGAACGACATCACCGGCGCCACCCCGGCGAGCTTCGAGCCGACCATCGACTATGTCGTGACCAAGGTCCCGCGTTGGGCGTTCGAGAAGCTCCCCGGCACGGACCCGCTCCTGGGGACCAGGATGCAGTCGGTCGGCGAGGTGATGGCCATCGGCCGGACCTTCCCCGAGTCCCTGCAGAAGGCCTTGCGATCGCTGGAGCACGGCCGATTCGGCCTCAATGGGGACCCCGCCGAACAGGAGCTCGACATCCTGTCCGACGACGAGCTGATGCAGCGTGCCTGCGTCGCGACGCCCGAGCGCGTGTTCCAGCTGGAAGCGCTCGTGCGCAGGGGGATCCCCACCGAGCACGTGGCGGAGGCCACCCGCGTCGACCGGTGGTTCCTCGATCAGATCGCGAGGATCACCCATGCCCGCGAAGAGCTCGCTGTGCAAGGTCTCGGCGGCATGAGACGTGCCGACTGGCGCCGATCCAAGCGCCTGGGTTTCTCGGACGCGCAGCTGGGTTGGCTCTTTGCCGCATCCGAATCCGAGGTGCGGGCCGCCCGCCTCGCCGCCGGAGTGCGGGCGACGTTCAAGACCGTCGACACCTGCGGAGCCGAGTTCGAAGCGCACACCCCGTACCACTATTCGACCTACGAAGACGAAGACGAAGTCCGCCCGAGCTCCCGGCCACGGGTGGTCATCCTCGGTGCGGGGCCGAACAGGATCGGCCAAGGCATCGAGTTCGACTACTGCTGCGTGCATGCGAGCCTCGCACTGCGCGACGTCGGCTACGAGACGGTGATGGTCAACTGCAACCCCGAGACGGTCTCGACCGACTACGACACGAGCGACCGCCTCTACTTCGAGCCGCTGACCGCCGAGGATGTCGCGAACGTCCTCGACGCCGAGAATGCCGCAAGCCGTGACGGGGGGCACGTCGTGGGGGTCATCGTCGGCCTCGGCGGCCAGACCCCGCTCAAGCTTGCCGGCGCGCTCCCGGCGGGCACGGTGCTGGGGACGAGCCCCGACGCGATCGACGCAGCCGAAGACCGTAAGCACTGGAGCGCCTTGTGCGCGCGCCTCGACATCCCCCAGCCCCCGGGCGGGACGGCCGCGTCCGTCGAGGAGGCTGTCCAGGTGGTCGCAGGCATCGGGTACCCGGTGCTCATGCGACCGAGCTACGTCCTCGGCGGCCGGGCGATGGAGATCGTCTACGACGAGGACGGGTTGCGCCGGGTCATGGCGCAGTTGGACCGCGGGGGGATGCTCGGGCGTGAAGGTGGACTGTCGGCCGAACGCCCCGTGCTCGTCGACAGGTTCCTCGAGGACGCGATCGAGGTCGATGTCGACGCCGTGCGCGACAGCGCCGGCGAGGTGTTCATCGCCGGCGTCATGGAGCACGTCGAGGAGGCGGGCGTGCACTCCGGCGACTCGGCATGCGTCCTTCCGCCACCGACGCTCGCAACGGCCACGATCGCCGTCATCACCGCGTACACCGAGGCGATCGCCGGAGCGCTGGAGGTGCGTGGGCCGCTGAACGTCCAGTACGCGGTCAAAAGCGGGCAGGTCTTCGTCATCGAGGCCAACCCGCGCGCCTCGCGGACGCTGCCATTCGTCGCGAAGGCAACTGGCGTCGCGGTCGCCAAGATCGCTGCGCGGGTCATGGTGGGTGCGACGCTCGCCGAGCTGCGCGACGAAGGGCTCCTGCCGTCGACGATCGTCCCGCCGACGCAGGTCAGCGTCAAGGAAGCCGTGCTCCCCTTCGACCGCTTTCCCGGGATGGACACACTTCTCGGTCCGGAGATGCGCTCGACGGGCGAGGTGATGGGGATCGACGCGACGTTCGGGTTGGCGTTCGCCAAGAGCCAGATCGCGGCCGGGAACCGGCTGCCCGCCGCAGGGACCGTGTTCCTGTCGTTGGCCGACCGGGACAAGGAGGCGGGGATCGACGTCGCGCGGGCCCTTGTGGAGCTGGGTTTTGCGATCGCGGCGACCGAAGGTACGGCGAGCTACGTGGAGCAAAGGGGAGTGCCGGTCGCGATACGGGTCAACAAGGTTGGCCAACAGGGCGACGGCACGAGCGCCGACCCCGTCGAGCTCATCGCCAGCGGAAAGATCGGTCTTGTCGTCAACACGCCGCGCGGCAGGGGGCCGCGGGCCGACGGCAGGCACATCCGCGCCGAGGCCCTGGTGCGCCAGGTGCCCTGCCTGACGACCCTCGCTGCCGCACGCGCTGCGGTGGCCGGCATCGCGGAGTTGTCCCGCAGCCAGCCGGGTGTCCGCAGCCTCCAGGAGCATCACGCGGCGGCCGGCCATGGCCGTGGACCAAGCACGGGGGCGGACCGGTGAGCGGCGGCGGCGTCGACATGGCAACGGCAGTTGGCCCGGTCACGCTCGCAAATCCGGTGATGACGGCGTCGGGAACCGCCGGGCACGGAGCCGAGCTGTCTGCGTACTGCGACCTGGAGTCCCTCGGAGCAGTCGTCGTGAAGTCGGTGAGCACATTCGCCTGGCCGGGCAACCGGGTCCCGCGCCTCGCCCCGACGGCCGGAGGGATGCTCAACAGCGTCGGGCTCCAGGGGAGCGGCGTCGCAACCTGGTTGGCCGAAGACCTCCCCGCGCTCGCCGGGACGAATGCGACCGTCGTGGCGAGCATCTGGGGTCGCCGGGTCGACGACTTCGCCGAAGCCGCGTCTGCCCTTGCCGGCGCATCACCGGCCGTCGTTGCCGTCGAAGTCAACGTGAGCTGCCCGAACGTCGAGGACGGGAGCTCGATGTTCGCCCACTCGCCGGCCGCGACCGCCGCCGCCGTCACCGCCGCGCGTGCGAGCGGGTTGCCTCTGTGGGTCAAGCTGAGCCCGAACACCACGGACGTGCGCCCGATCGCGGCCGCGGCCCTCGACGCAGGCGCCGTCGCCCTCACGCTCGTGAACACCGTCATGGGGATGGGGATCGACATCGGCGAGCGCAGCGCGCGCCTGGGCGGGGTGACCGGTGGCCTGTCGGGCGCGGCGATCCACCCCGTCGCGGTCCGCGCGGTGTTCGAGTGCCGCGCGGCGTTCCCCGATGCAGGCATCGTCGGCGTCGGCGGCGTGCGCAGCGGCGCCGACGCCGTGGAGCTGCTCATGGCGGGCGCCGACGCGGTGCAGGTCGGTACGGCGACCCTGGTCGACCCGCGCGCTCCTGTGCGGGTGCGCGACGGCATCGAGCGCTGGTGCCGGCGCCACGGGGTCGCGCGCGTGAGGGACGTCGTCAGTGCCGCTCACGAGGGCGCGAAGGTCCGGGCCCGATGACGACGCCGCACGACCTGGGGCGCGAGCACCTGGCCCTTGCGCTCGACGTCGACGACTTGGTCGTCGCCGTGCGCAGCGCGCGGCGGATGCGACCGTGGTTCGCCGTCGCCAAGGTCGGCCTCGAGCTCTTTACGGCTGCCGGCCCCGATGCCATCTCGGTCATGATCGACGAGGGCTATCGCGTGTTCCTCGACGTGAAGCTTCACGACATCCCGACGACGGTCGGCCGGGCTGCGCGGGTCGCGGGTGGCCTCGGGGTGACGTACCTGACAGTCCACACCTCCGGTGGCCACGCCATGGTGCGCGCGGCCGTCGAGGGCCTGGCGGAGGGTGCAGGGCAGGTGGCGGGCCCGGTGGGGCCCGGTCCCCGGGTCGATCCACCCCCGGCGGTCCTCGGGGTGACGGTGCTGACAAGTGACGCGCGTTCGTCTGCGTCGGACCTTGACGAGCGCCTCGCCATAGCGCAGGAGGCGGGGTGTGGCGGCGTCGTCTGCCCGGTCGGCGGCGTCGCCGCCCTGAAAGCCCGCTGGCCGCAGATGCAGGCGGTGGTGCCCGGGATCCGGCCCGCCGGTGCGGGCCACGACGATCAAGTCCACGTCGCGACGCCGGCGGCGGCGTGCGCCGCCGGTGCGGACCTGCTCGTGATCGGGCGGGCGGTGACCCGGGCCGACGACCCGGAGTCGGTGGCGAGCGCGATCGCGCGTGACGTGGGCGAGGCCTGCGCGGCGCGCCACGGCGAGAGCGCCTCGGTCCCCGGTGGGCGACCCCCGGGCGCAGAGGGCGACTTGGGATAGGAGGTTGTCGGGCGGGTGCGTTACCTGCCGGCAGGCGCTATGGTCAGTGACCATGCCGCAACCGCAACCACCTGCACTGACTCCTGAGCAGCGCCAGCAGGCCCTCGCCAAGGCCGCCGCCGCGCGCCGTCAACGCGCCGAGATCAAGGAGAAGCTCAAAATGGGCAATCTCTCCCTGGCGCAGCTTCTGGAGAACGCGGAGAACGACGACATCGTCGGCAAGATGAAGGTCTTGGCCGTCCTCGAGTCCCTCCCCGGTCTCGGCAAAGTCAAGGCGCGCCGCCTCATGGAGACGATCGGCATCAGTGAGACCCGGCGCCTGCAGGGTCTCGGTGCAAATCAGAGGGGGCGGTTGCTCGAGGAGACGACCCGCTCCTGATCTTCGTCATCTCCGGCCCTGGAGGGGCGGGAAAGGGAACGGTCGCCAAACGCCTCGTCGAGGCGGACCCCGCGCTGTGGCTGAGCCGGTCGTGGACGACGCGCCGGCCGAGGCCGGGCGAGGACGCCCACGCCTATGTGTTCGTCGATCGTGAGACGTTCCTGGCGCACGCTCATGCCGGCGGTTTCCTCGAGTGGGCGGAGTTCGTCGGGAACCTGTACGGGACGCCGGTCCCCGACCCTCCCGCCGGGAGCGACGTCGTCCTCGAGATCGACCTGCAGGGCGCGGGCCAGGTCCTCCGACGCTTTCCCGACGCGGTGCTGATCCTGCTCCTTGCGCCGAGCAGCGCCGTCCAGGCCGAGCGCCTGCGGGCACGTGGCGACGACGAGGGTGCCATCGCCGAACGCCTCCGGGTCGGTGCCGACGAAGAGGTGGCCGGCCGTGCCATCGCCCAGCACGTCGTCGTCAACAAGGACCTCGGGACGACGGTCGAGGGCGTCCTCGGTATAATCAAGCATCACCGTGGTCTCGGAGGCGCGCGCCCCGAGCGGCAACCCGGTGGCACACGAGCCGAGGAGACACATGGCTGACGCCCGCAACACGATGATGGAGCCTGCCATCGAGGACCTCCTCGACCGGACCGATTCCAAGTTCACGCTCGTCATCCTGGCCGCACGTCGCGGCAGGGAGATCAACTCCTACTTCAACCAGCTCGGGGAGGGGCTCGGGAGCCTGGTCCCTCCGCAGGTCGCATCTGTCGCACACAAGCCGCTGTCCATCGCCTTCGAGGAGATCGCCGCCGGCAAGGTCACCTACCGACGCACCGACACCGACGAGGAGCAGGCGCCCGACGGCGACGCGGGCGAACCCGCGCACGCCGATGCCGAGGGTGGGGGTGCACCCGGGGACGGCGGCGGGCCCGGGGACGGCGCGGCGAGCTAGGCCTCCGTCGCTCGCCGTGTGCCCGTCCACGCACGCGGAGGCCCCCACGGGCGGTCGCACGGTCGTCCTCGGCGTCACCGGCGGTATCGCCGCCTACAAGGCCGTCGAGGTCTGCCGGAGGCTCGTCGACGCCGGGGTCCATGTCGCGCCAGTCCTGACCCGGGATGCGACCCGCTTCGTCGGCGAGGTCACGTTCTCGGCGCTCGCCTCCGAGCCGGCCCACACGTCGCTGTGGGGCGGCGGCGAGGTCATCCCCCACACCCGGCTTGGTCGCCAGGCCGACCTCGTCGTCGTCGCGCCGGCCACGGCGAGGCTGATCGGCCTGTACGCCGCCGGGATCTCCTCGGACCTCCTCACGGCGACCCTGATCGCCACCCGGGCGCCTGTCCTGGTCTGCCCGGCGATGCACGGCGAGATGTGGGAGCACCCCGCCGTCCAGGACAACGTCGCCCGTCTCGCCGCCAGGGGTGTCCACTTCGTCGGGCCTGAGAACGGCCGCCTGGCCGGCGGGGACGAGGGGCCGGGGCGGATGGCCGATCCCGCTGCGATCGTCTCCGCGGCTCTGGCGCTGCTGGAGAACTTGCCCGCCGTCGGCCCGGAGCGGAACCGGGAGGACCTTGCCGGCGTGCGCATCGTCGTGAGCGCCGGGGGCACGCGCGAGCCGATCGACCCGGTGCGCTTCATTGCGAACCGGTCGACGGGCAAGCAAGGGCACGCGCTCGCGGCGGCGGCGCACGCCCGTGGCGCCGACGTGGTGCTCGTCACGGCCGCCGGCGTCGCGGTGCCCGCGGGCGTGAGCGCCGAGCACGTCGAGACGGTCGCGGAGATGGAAGAGGCCGTCGTGCGTCACGCCCAGGCGGCCGACGTCGTGGTCATGGCGGCCGCAGTGGCCGACTTCCGCCCGAAGACCCCGCACGCCGAGAAGATCCACAAGCGCGACGGCGTCCCCGAGATCGTGCTCGAGCCCGCCCCGGACATCCTCGCCGAGCTCTCGCGCCTGCGCCGTGACGGCCAGGTGCTCGTCGGGTTCGCCGCGGAGACCGCGGGCGGTGACGATCTCGTCGAGCGGGCGCGAGCGAAGCTTGCCGCCAAAGGCGCCGACGTCGTCGTGGCGAACGACGTGCGCGAGCCGGGTGCCGGCTTCGGCCACGACACGAACGCCGTGGTGGTCGTCGATGCCGCCGGAGGGGTCGAATGGGTGCCCCTGTCGAGCAAGGTCGAGGTCTCCCACCGGGTGTTGGATAAGGTCGTGGGCCTGCGCGCAAGGAGAGGGATGTGAGCCGCCGAAATATCTTCAGTTCCGAGTCCGTGACCGAGGGTCATCCGGACAAGATGGCCGATCAGATCTCCGACGCCGTCCTCGACGCCGTCCTGGAGAACGACGTCAACGGCCGGGTGGCCTGCGAGACGCTCCTGACGACCGGCCTCGTCGTCGTCGCCGGGGAGATCTCGACAACGAGCTACGTCGACATCCCGCGGATCGTCCGCGAGACGGTGTGCGACATCGGCTACGACAGCGATGCCCACGGCTTCAACGGCCACACGTGCGGGGTCATCGTCTCGATCGACGAGCAGTCCGACGACATCGGCGTCGGCGTCAGCACGGCGTACGAGATCCGGACCGGTGCGGCCGGGGAAGACAAGCTGAACGCCCAGGGGGCCGGAGACCAGGGGATGATGTTCGGCTTCGCCTGCGACGAGACGCCCGACCTCATGCCACTTCCCATATGGCTTGCCCACCGCCTGGCCCAGCGACTGGCACAAGTGCGCCGGGTCGGGGTCCTGCCGTACCTGCGTCCCGACGGCAAGACGCAGGTGAGCGTCGAGTACGAAGGGCACCGTCCCGTCGCGCTGCGCACGGTGCTCATCTCGACACAGCACCAGCCCGGGATCGACCTCGAGACTCTCCTTCTCCCGGACCTGCGCGAGCACGTGATCCAGCCGTTGCTGCCGACGGATCTCGACACGAGCTCGCTGGAGGTCTTGACGAACCCGACCGGCCGCTTCGAGCTCGGTGGCCCGCACGCCGACACCGGGTTGACCGGCCGCAAGATCATCGTCGACACCTACGGTGGCGCAGCCCGCCATGGCGGCGGAGCCTTCTCGGGCAAGGACCCCTCCAAGGTCGACCGCTCGGCGGCATACGCGACGCGCTGGGTGGCCAAGCACGTGGTCGCCGCCGGGGCGGCCCGCAGGTGCGAGGTCCAAGTCGCCTACGCGATCGGTGTGGCCCGCCCCGTCTCACTCATGGTTGAGACCTTCGGGACCGAGTCGGTCGCACCGGAGAAGATCGCAAAGGCAATTGACGAGCTCTTCGACCTCCGTCCCGCCGCGATCATCCGCGATCTCGACCTTCTCCGCCCGATCTACCGCCGCACAGCCGCGTACGGGCACTTCGGCAGGACCGACAAGGAGCTCACGTGGGAGTCGACACCGAAGGTGGAGGAGCTGCGCACGGCCCTCGGGCTCGCATAACCGCGAGCGGGCCGCCGGCCGTCGTCCAAGTCCTCCCCGACGTCCCCGCCGTCGACCGGACGTTCTCCTACACCGTCCCGGAACGCTTTGCCGGGGGGGTTGCCGTGGGGACGCGTGTGCGTATCGTCCTCCACGGCCGGAGGGTCGGCGGATGGATCGTGGCCTTCGGTGCGCTCCCGATCGCCGAGGGCGTCACCCTGCGCCCGCTGGCGGGCCTCAGTGGGTGGGGCCCGTTCCCTGACGTGATCGAGCTTGCCGCATGGGGGGCGTGGCGCTGGGCGGGTCGCAGGGCGACGTTCCTGCGGACGGCCTCGCCCCGTCATGTCGTGCGGAGCCTGCCGGAGATCGATGACGCCGGCTGGCCACCAGCGGAGCGGGGAGCCGCGCCGGACCCACCGGAGGCGCGGGGCCGGCCGGACGATGCCGTCGTCGACGCCGCCGCCGGGGAGCATCGGGGGATCCTGCGCATCCCCCCGTGTGCCGATACACGGCCCTGGGTGGAGGCGCTCCGCCGTCACGACATCCGGCGCGCGACGCACAACGGGCAGAGACCCGGCCAGCTCCTCGTCCTCCATCCCGCGACCGACGGGGCAGCCGCCGTCGCGGCGTACTTCCGGCACCGCGGCGTACCCGTCGGGCTCCTCCCCCAGGAGTGGGACAGGGCGGCGGCCGGGGTGCCGGTCGTCGTGGGCACCCGGGTGGCCGCCTGGGCTTCGCTCCCGTGGCTCGGGCGCGTCGTCGTCCTCGACGCCCACGACGAACGGCACCGGGAGGAGAGGGCCCCGACCTGGGACGGGCGCGTCGTGGCAGCAGAGCGTGCCGCGCTGAGCGGTGTGGCCTGCACCCTGATGACGCCGTGCCCGACCGTCGAGCAGCTCGCCTGGGGCGAGCTCGTGACCCTGCCGCGGCCCGCAGAGCACCAGGGGTGGCCGGTCGTCGAAGTTGTCGACCGCCGCGGCGACGACCCGCGCCTCGGTCTGTTCTCCGAGCGGGTCGTCACGGCCGTTCGCGCAGCGGTCGCCGCACGAGGAGACCCGGTTGTCTGCGTCTACAACCGCACGGGTGCCGCGCGCCTTGTTGCTTGCAACGGGTGCGGGAGCCTTGCCCGCTGCGAAGTCTGCGACGCTCCGGTGGCCACCGCGCGCTCGGGCCAGGAGGAGGCCGAAGACCAGGGGCGCCGGGCTGTGTCGGCCCGCGCTCGGGGCGAAGGCCGCGAGCTCGTCTGCCCGCGCTGCGGTGCACGGCGTCCACCGGTGTGCGCGTCGTGCGGCAGGCGTCAGATACGCGTCGTCCAGCCCGGGGTAGGGCGCGTCGCATCGGCCTTGGAGGCGCTGGCCGGCACGCCGGTGGTCGAGATCGGAAAGACCAGCGGGCCACTGCTCGCCACGGACCTGCCGGCGGGCGCCGTCGTCGTCGGGACCGAAGCTGTCCTCCACCGGGTGCACCGCGCGGCCCTCGTCGTGTTCGTCGACTTCGACCAGGAGCTCGTGGCGGCCCGCTTCCGCGCCGGCGAGCAGGCCTTTGCGCGCCTGGTCCTGGCCGCGCGCCTGGCCGGCAGCCGTCGCGCGCGGAGCCGCCCGGGTGCACGGCCGCCCGCCGGTGTGGCCGACGGGCGCGGTCGCGTCGTCGTCCAGACCCGCGCGCCCGACCATCCCGTCGTACGGGCAGCCGCCGCCGCGGACCCGTCGATCCTGGCCCAGGAAGACACCGCGACACGCCGTGCGCTCGCGCTGCCACCGTTCTCGGCCCTGGCGGAGCTCTCCGGGCCAGGCGCCGGCGAGCTTGCCTCGTGGCTCGGCGACGAGTGCTCGCCCGCCGTCGAGGTTTCCGGCTCGCACGCCCAGGGGCGTTGGCTCGTCCGCGGGCCGGACCACGCGACGGTCTGCGACGCCTTGCGCGCAGCCCCGGCGCCGCGGGCCCACGTGCGCATCGACGTCGACCCGACAGGAGTCTGAGGCCGCGCGCCGGGATGGGCAGGTGGGCCGCGTGGCTACGATGGGATGGTGGCCGCACGAGAGATCCGCGTCTTCGGCGATCCCGTCCTGCGGCAGGTCACGCCGCAGGTCACCGAGATCGATGGAGCGCTCGTGCGGCTCGCGCAGGACATGATCGAGACCATCTACGAGGTCCCCGGTCGGGCCGGCCTCGCCGCACCGCAAGTGGGGGTCGAGAGGCGCCTGTTCGTCTACGACGGCCCGGACGGTCCGACGGTGATCGTGAACCCCGTCATCTCCGAGTCGCGTGGGGAGTGGCTCTACGAGGAGGGGTGCCTGTCGGTGCCGGGCATGGCCTTCGAGATCGTCCGCCCCAAGGAGGTCTATCTGACGGGGATCGATCTCGACGGCAACGACGTGGCGGTCGAAGCAGACGAGTTCCTCGCACGCCTGTACCAGCACGAAGTCGACCATCTTGACGGGATCCTTCTCCTCGATCGCCTCGACGGCGACCAGAGGCGGGAGGCGATGCGGGTGCTGCGGGAGCGCACCTGGCAGGAGGGACCGGCCGCTCCGAGACAGCCCGAGGGTGCCGGCGGCACCGCCGCGGCACCCGCCGGGGTGCCGGGCGCGTCGGCCTGAGCAGGCGGGCCCGAGCTGGCGCGGCTCGCCTTCCTCGGCACGCCCGCGGTCGCCGTCGCGGCTCTTGAAGCCCTTGCCGACGCGGGCCACGACATCGTGCTCGTCGTCAGCCAGCCCGACAAGCGGCGCCACCGGAAATCGGCGCCGGAGGCCAGCCCCGTCAAGGCCGCAGCTGCGGCCCGCGGCCTCCCGGTGAGTGACCGGATCGCCGACGTGGCTGCGTCGGGCGCAGAGATCGGCGTCGTCGTGGCCTTCGGGCGCTTGATCCCTCCGGCGGTCCTGCGGGCTGTCCCGCTTGTCAACGTGCACTTCTCCCTCCTGCCGCGCTGGCGCGGCGCAGCTCCGGTCGAGCGCGCCATTCTCGCCGGGGACACAGAGACGGGCGTGACGCTCATGGCCGTCGACGAGGGGCTGGACACGGGGCCCGTCTACGACATGCGCACCGTCGCGATTGGCCCGTCACAGAGTGCGGACGAGCTGCGCAACGAGCTCAGTCACCTGGGTGTCGAGATGCTGGTCGCCCGCCTCGCCGGCGGGCGCGACGGTCTGGGGACGCCTGTTCCCCAACACGGGGAGGCGACCTACGCGGAGAAGGTGTCCGTCGAGGAGATGCGCGTGGACTGGAGGCGCACCGCAGGGGAGATCGACCGACTCGTCCGGGTTGGGCACGCGTGGACGACGTGTGGCGGTGAGCGTCTCGCGATCCTCGCGGCACGACCCGATGGTGGATGCGAGGGCGGCTGCGTGGATGCGGAGGTGCGCGCGGATGCGGGATCCGTTGCCTGCGTCGGGGACCGGCCGCGTGTCGTCGTGACGTGCGGCACGGGCTGTCTCGACCTCGTCACGGTGCGTGCGCAGAGCCGGAGTGCGGTCTCGGCCCTGGATTGGTGGCGCGGGGCGCGCCTTGCAAATGGTGCCGTCCTCGGGGCCTGAACCGGGAGCGCGACACGCCCGTTCCGGGGTCGCCGCACGCGGGTGACACCAGGTCGGCGACGTCGAGAGCGGTCTAGGCTTGCTGCGTGGTGCGCATCGCCCCGTCGCTTCTCGCCGCCGACTTCGGGAACCTCGCAGCAGCGGTCGAAGAGGTCGGATCGGAGGCGGACTGGCTCCATCTCGACGTGATGGACGGACACTTCGTTCCGAACCTGACAATCGGCCCGCCGGTGGTCGCCTCCCTGCGCCGCCATTCGAGCCTCTTCTTCGACTGCCATCTCATGATGACCAACCCGGGACCGTACCTGGCTGCCTTCCGGGACGCGGGCGCCGACGGTTGCACGGTCCACGTCGAGGTCGGTGACACGGCCGCATTGATCGCGCAGATGCGATCGCTTGGTCTGCGCGTCGGGCTGGCCGCGAACCCCGACACGCCTTTCGACTCCCTCGTTCCCTTTCTCGGCGACGTGGACCTTCTCCTGTGCATGACGGTCTTCCCGGGTTTCGGGGGTCAATCGTTCATGGTGGAGGTCATGGACAAAGTCCGCGCGGCTCGCAACGAGCTCGACAGGCGCAGCCTCGACGTCGAGATCGAGGTCGACGGGGGGATCGACGAGGAGACGGTTCCCGTCGCGGCAGGTGCAGGAGCCGACGTCTTCGTCGCCGGAACGGCGGTCTTCGGGGCCGATGCACCGCGTGAAGCCGTGAAGCGGTTGCGCGCGGCGGCTGTGGCGGTCCGCCGTGGATGAGGCCGCCTCCGCTCCCCGATGCCGGACGAGCCCTGACCCGCGGGCTCTCGTGATCGTGGACGTCCAGCGGGATTTCTGCGAGGGCGGAGCCCTGGCAGTCGCCGGCGGCGCGGCCGTCGCCGCGGCAGTGTCGGAGTACGTCGCAGCCAACGAAGGCAACTACGCCCTCGTCGTCGCGAGCCGTGACGGTCATGCACCGGCCTCCGACAACGGAGGGCACTTCAGCGCTGCACCCGACTACGTGGAGACGTGGCCCCCCCATTGCGTCCTCGGCACTCCGGGCGCCGAGCACCAACCGGGTCTCCACCTGCCCGCGGGCACGGTCGACGTCGTCAAGGGCGAAGGGAGGCCGGCCTACTCCGCCTTCGAGGGAATCGACTCGGTGTCGGGAAAGATGCTTGAGGACCTCCTCGCCGACAACGACATCGACGAGATCGACGTCTGCGGGATCGCGACCGACTACTGCGTCAAGGCCACCGCTCTCGACGCGGTGGCGGCGGGCTTCCCGACGCGGGTCCTGACGGCGCTCCTGGTGGGCGTGAGCCCGGGGACGACGCGCGCGGCGCTCGACGAGATGGTGGCGGCCGGGGTTGTCCTCTTCGACGAGGGACTTCTGTCGCCCGGTGGCTTCGAGGGGATCATCTCGGGCGAGGCCGCTTGGACGCAAGCGGCGGCGAAAGGAGGGACATAATGGGGTTCCGGCACAAGCTCCGCCGACATGCCCGGGATCTGCTGGCTCCAGGAGAGTCGATCGACGCCGTCTTCGGCGCCCAGACTGTGAGCCCGTGGTGGAGGTTCCTGTCCTACTCGATCCTCATGCTCGCGGGGGGTTACCGGGCCGTCATCGTCACCGACCGGCGCATCCTCGTCTGCCGCTGCGGCCGTCTGCGCTCCTCGGCGCTCAAAGAAGTGCTCGCGGAGCTTCCTCGCCAGACGGCGATCGGGCCGCTGGCGGGAATGTGGTCGCACACCGAGGCTCTGGGCGAGCGTCTCTACGTCTACCGCCGCTTCTACAAAGATATCGACGATGCCGACGCTCGCTTCGGGGGAGGCGGCTGGAGCTAGCGGTGCGGGTCGCCGCCGGCCACCGGCGATTCGGTTGCGTTCGGCGTGGGCCTCGAAATAGGGCCGAATGGGCGCACGGTAGACTTCTACGTGATCGACATGGGCGTGACCGACGGAGACCGACAGGATCGCTTCAGCGCGTCCGTGGCTCTTGAGGGGCGCGAACAGCCCGTCGACGGGCGTCCGCAGGCTCCCCGCGTCGCCGCGCGCGACGCGGCGGCCGGCTCTGCCGAGGACGCCGCAATGGGCGTCGCACTCACCCTGGCAGGTTCGTCCCGGGAGGTGGCTCCCCCGAACCCGTGGGTCGGTGCCGTCGTGCTCGGAGGCGATGGGGAGCGCTACGAGGGCTGCACGGCCGCGCCGGGCGGGCCCCACGCCGAGGTCCGGGCGCTCGCCGCTGCCGGGGGGCGAGCGAGAGGGGCGACGCTCGTGACGACGCTCGAGCCCTGTTGCCACACCGGGCGAACGCCTCCGTGCACCGATGCGATCATCGAGGCCGGTGTGGCCCGCGTCGTCGTCGGCGTCCTCGACCCGGATCCAAACGTCCGGGGCGGCGGGGTCGAAGCGCTGCGTCGCGCGGGTGTCGAGGTCGCCGTCGGCCTGCGGGCCGCCGAAGTGGCGGCTCAGCTCGCACCGTACCTCAAGCACCGCCGGACGGGTCGCCCCTGGGTCGTCCTCAAGCTCGCGGCGACACTCGATGGGCGGACGGCGGCCCCCGACGGCACGAGCCGCTGGATCACCGGCGCCGAGGCACGCCGCGACGCCCACGAACTGCGCGCGCTGAGCGACGCAGTCTTGGTCGGGGCGGGGACGGTCCGAGCCGACGACCCGGCCCTCACAGTCCGCCGTGGCGGCTCCGTCGAGAGCCGCCAGCCGCTGCGCGTCGTCCTCGGCCACGTGGCCGCAGGAGCGAGAGTCCGGCCGGCCCTCGAGATCGAAGGCGACCTGGGAGAGGTGCTCGACGAGCTGGGGCGCCGCGAGGTTCTCCAGGTCCTCGTCGAGGGCGGGGCGCGCGTCGCGCACGCCTTCCATGCGGCGGGCCTCGTCGATCGCTACGTGATCTATCTCGCTCCCGCCCTGGCCGGCGGCAGTGACGGCCGCCCGATCTTCGACGGGAGCGGTGCCGCAAGCATCGCCGGATTCTGGCGCGGGAGCATCGTCGACGTGCGCCCCGTGGGGGGGGACCTGCGCATCGAGATCGCCCCGCTCGTCGCGGCCGCACCGGGTGTGGAGGTCACCACGGACGCCAGAACGGCTGCCGTATCATCGCCTGCCGTGCAGACGCCATCCACACCGACGCCATCCACACCGACGCCATCCACACCGACGCCATCCACACCGACGCCATCCACACCGACGCCGGCCGCTGGCACAAGCGTCGCCGGGGGAGCGGCTGCATAGATGCCTTTCGCTCCGATTGAAGAGGCCGTCCAGGCGATGGCATCCGGCGAGATCGTCGTGGTCGTCGACGACGAGGACCGCGAGAACGAGGGCGACCTCATCATGGCCGCTCAGTTCGCGACCGCCGAGAAGATTGCTTTCTTCCTTGCCCACACCTCCGGCTTGATCTGCGTTCCGCTGCTCGGCGAACGCACAGAGCAGCTCGACTTGCCGCTCATGGTCAACGACAACACCGAGTCGCAGCGGACCGCCTTTACGGTCAGTGTCGACGTCAAGGGGGGCACGACGACGGGGATATCGGCGGCAGACCGTGCCGCGACGATCGCGGCGCTCATCGACCCCGTGACCGAACCGGCTGACCTCGCCCGCCCGGGTCACATCTTCCCCCTGCGGTACCGGTCAGGGGGCGTCCTCAAGAGGGCCGGCCACACCGAAGCGGCGATCGACCTGGCACGGGCGGCGGATCTGTTCCCGGCGGCCGTTCTCTGCGAGGTCGTCAACCGTGACAAGACCGGCATGGCGCGCTTGCCCGAGCTCGAGGCGTTCGCCAAGGAGCACGGCCTGTGCCTCATCTCCATCGCCGATCTCGTGCGTTACCGTAGGCGCAAGGACAAGCTCGTCCGCCGCGTCGCCGAAGCGCGCATCCCGACGGCGGCGGGAGAGCTCACCTGTTACGCCTACGAGTCGATCCTGGACGGTGAGCATCATCTTGCCCTCGTCCGGGGCGAGGTGACCGGTGAGGAGAACGTCCTCGTGCGCGTGCACAGCGAGTGCCTCACCGGTGACGTCTTCGGGTCACTGCGCTGTGACTGCGGGCCGCAGCTGGATGCGGCGCTGGCCAAGATCGACGAGGAGGGGCGGGGAGTCGTCGTCTACTTGCGCGGGCACGAAGGTAGGGGCATCGGTATCGCACACAAGCTGCGCGCCTACAACCTCCAGGACAAGGGGCGGGACACCGTCGACGCCAATCTCGAGCTCGGCCTGCCGGTCGACTCGCGCGAGTACGGGATCGGAGCGCAGGTCCTCGTCGACCTCGGCGTCACCACGATGCGCCTCATGACGAACAATCCCGCGAAGTACGGCGGGCTTGAAGGATTCGGCCTGACCATTGTCGAGCGCGTCCAGCTCGAGCTCCCCCCGACGACCGACAACGAGCGGTACCTGCGGACCAAGCGCGACCGCCTCGGGCACTTCTTCGACGGGCTCGACGAACCTGGCGCCGCCGGGGCCGCAGGGCTCGACGATGAAGGCTTCTGACGCGCAGCGCCTCGCCGGCAGCGGACCCGTCGCTGTCGACGGGGCGCACAACATCTGTGGCGAGCCGTCAGGGGCCGGCGTGCGCATAGGCCTCGTCTGCGCGCGTTTCAACGGAGCCGTCACCGAGCTCCTCCTCGCCGGAGCCGTGGCCGAGCTCGACGCCTGTGGTGTTGATCGCTCGTCGCTGACTGTTGCCTGGGTCCCGGGGGCATTCGAGCTACCTCTCGCGTCGATGCGCCTTGCGGCCTCGGGCACCGTCGACGCCGTCGTCTGCCTCGGAGCCGTCATCCGGGGCGAGACGTCGCACTACGACTTCGTCGCCGGCGAGTGCGCGGCCGGGCTGCGGGAGGTGCAGCTCGCCACGGGGGTGCCCGTCGTGTTTGGGGTGCTGACCACCGAAGACGCCGACCAGGCGTTCGCACGGGCGACGGCGGGCGGCGAGGAGGGACCCCGGCGGGCCAGGGGCGCAGACGCGGCACGGACTGCCGTCGAGATGGCCGACCTGCTCCGGCGGCTCCCGCCTGCGTCGCACGTCCCGGATTCTGGCGCGGGGCACGCGAATGAGGGAACCTAAAGGGGTGTTGCGACTCGTCCTCCCCAAGGGATCCCTCGAGCGGGCCACGCTGGAGCTGTTCGCCGACGCCGACCTGACCGTCCACCGCTCATCGGACGTCGACTACTCCGCGTGGATCGACGATCCGCGTATCGCCGAGGTGCGCATCTTGCGCCCCCAGGAGATTCCCTCCTACGTCGCCGAAGGTCTCTTCGATCTCGGGATCACAGGGCGGGACTGGATCGAAGAGACGCGGGCCACTGTCGAGTCACTTGGCCAGCTTGAGTACTCCAAGGCGACCAACCGGCCCGTGCGCGTCGTCCTCGCCGTGGCTGCTGACTCGCCGGTGCGCGCGCCCGGTGACCTCAAGCCCGGCGTTCGGGTCGCGACGGAGTACCCGGAGCTGACGCGGCGCTTCCTCGACAGCCACGGCGTCGAGGCGGAGATCCGCTACTCCTACGGCGCCACCGAGGCGAAAGTCCCCGACATCGCCGACGCGGTCGTCGAGATCACTGAGACCGGCCGCGCCCTCCGGGCGGCGGGCCTGCGCATCGTGGCCGAGATCCTCCAGTCGCGCACCGAGCTCATCGCCAATCCGACGACGGCGCGCGAGGTGGACAAGCGGCACGCGATGGGCCAGATCCTGACCCTGCTGCAGGGCGCTCTCGAGGCGCGCGGCAAGGTCCTCGTCAAGCTCAACGTGGCCGCCGAGGATCTCGATCGAATCCTCGGCCTGCTCCCCTCGCTCAAGGCGCCGACGGTCTCGGAGCTGTCGGGCGGGGGCGCCTTTGCCGTCGAGAGCGTCGTCCCGAAGTCGGAGATCAACGTGTTGATCCCGGCGCTCAAAGACCACGGGGCGAGCGACATCATCGAGCTACCGCTTGCCAAGATCGTCCACTGACCGGTCTCTGGGCGCAGCCGGCGTTCCCCCGCCTGCCACACCGGTGGCGAATCCGGGATCAACGGGGGTGCGGACAGGGGGCGACCAGCTTGCGGGGATGCGGCCGGGGGCACGGTACCGGGGCCGCGTCCGGTCCTTCGACGATCCTCGCGGCCTCGGCGTCATCGCTGCGGACGGGGGTGGTGAGCTGGCTTTCCACTGCACCGAGATCGCCGGGGGCACCAGGACGATCGACACAGGGCGCGCGGTGATCTTCTCCGTCCGGCCTGGGCCCGGGGGGACCTGGGAAGCCGCGTCGGTAGAGCCGCGCTGCGACCGTGCCGGCACCGAGGCTGATGCCGACGCCGACGCCGGTGGCACGGGCTAGGAGGTGCCCCCGGCCGTCTCGGCCTGGCCTGCGGTCTCGGCCTGGCCTGCGGTCTCGGCCTGGCCTGCCGCATCGAGGCGCTCGCGCTCGGCCCCCTCGATCCGCACGTAGGCGAGGCGGATCTGGTTGAGCGCCTCCCGCAGATGAGGCTCGGCGTCGCCGAGACGCCCTTGCAGGCCGTCGAGGACGGCCCCGAGGGCGTCGATGGCGAGGCGTGCGTCGTGCAGGTGCGCCGGGTCGCTCCCGAGGTGGAGGGCGGCGAGCTCGAAGAACCCGTAGCAGTGGTTGGCGACCACCGTTGCCACCGGGGTCGAGGCGAGTTGCCGGCGGAGCTCGTCGAGCTCGGCGGCTTCCTCGCCGTCGAAGCGGGGGCCGTCGGCGCCACCGGCGGGCTCGCGCCCAGGGCCCGGGGCCGCGGTGGGACCCGGCGCTGCGCCACCCGTGTCGCCGGCGGCAGGCGCTGCACGGGCGGCGTCTGCCGGCGCTCCGGCACTGCGCTCGGGTCGAGCCGAGCCGGAGCTGACGACATGCTCGCCCTCGGGAGTCCACAGAGTGCGCACGGCTGGTAGTCTACGACCCGACAACTGAGACGACGGGAAGCGGGGCCATATCTGGCACCCCACCCGGCCGCTCGCACGGTCCGAGACCGTGGCAGAAGGGGACCGGGTTCGACGGTGGAAGGGATGACACCCCGCGTGCCCGTCCCGGCGGTTCGACGAGCCGACCGGGAGGAAACAGGAGGACACCGGATAGCCGTTCCCTCGACCACCAACGAGCACAGGGTCAACGACCGTATTCGCTCGCGCGAGGTGCGCCTCGTCGATCCCGACGGCAATCAGCTGGGGATCAAGGCGCTTGCTGAAGCACTGACGCTGGCGCGGCGTTTGAGCCTCGATCTCGTCGAGGTGGCTCCCCAGGCGTCGCCCCCCGTGTGTCGCATCATGGACTATGGCAAGTTCAAGTTCGACGCGGCACAGAGGGCGAAGGAGTCGCGCCGCAAGACGACGGGCGTCGGTCTCAAGGAAATGAAGTACCGGCCGAAGATCGGGGTCGGTGATTTCGACACCAAGACCCGGCAGGTGGCCAAGTTCCTCGAAGAAGGCCACAAGGTCAAGATAACGATCATGTTCCGCGGGCGCGAGGTCGTCCATGCCGAGCTCGGCAAGAAGATCCTGGACCGGATCGCCGAGCAGCTGGAGGGCACGGGCAAAGTGGAAGCCGCCCCCCGCCTGGACGGCCGCAACATGCTCATGGTCTTGGCTCCTGACAAGCGGGCGAAGCAGGCAGCCGCGGCCCGGGGCGTCCACCGGGACGACGAGGGCAACGAGGCCTCCGCCGGGAACGACGGCGGTGGGAACACTCTTGGGGACGGAGCGCTCGGCACCGCCGCAGCGAGCGTGACCCTCGGCGGTCTGGGAACGGACGGAAGCGAACCGGAGGCCGGGGAGTGACCGGCTCGATGAACGGTAGATGCGACGGGAGTTGTGAGACATGCCCAAGATGAAGACGGACCGGGGTGCGGCCAAGCGCTTCAAGGTCACCGGCACCGGCAGGATCCGGCGTCGCAAGGCTTTCCGGTCGCATCTGCTGGAGAAGAAGTCGTCCACCCGGACGCGCCGCCTGGGTCGTGAGACCGAGGTAAGCGCCGCCGACCTACGCAGCATCAAGAGGCAGCTCGGGCGCTGAAAGGCGGCGGTCTCGCCTTCCGCCGTGGCGGGAGCGACTGACGGCCGCGCCAAGATCTATTCGACGAAGGAAAGAAGGAGTGGGCAATGGCACGGGTGAAACGTTCCGTCCATTCGCGCAAGCACCGTCGCGCCGTGCTCGGCATGGCGAAGGGCTACTACGGCAACAAGAGCCGGAGCTTCCGCGCGGCCAACGAGCAGGTGATGCACGCCCTGAAGGACGCATTCCGCGACCGCCGGGCGCGCAAAGGGGAGTTCCGCAAGCTTTGGATCCAGCGCATCAACGCAGCCTGCCGCCTGAACGGGATGAACTACAGCCGCTTCATCGCGGGGCTGCATGCCGCGGGCGTCGAGGTCGACCGCAAGGTCCTTGCGGAGATGGCCGTGTCGGACCCGGTCGCCTTTACGCAGCTTGTCGACGTGGCGAAGGCGCACGAACCCTCCGCCCGAGGCGTCGAGGCGGTGTCCTGAGCCAGGAGCTCAGGTTCACCCACGCCCGGGTCCGCCGCCTGCGCCGTCTCGTCGCCCGCCGTCGGGACCGGCGTGAGGAAGGGGTCGTGGTGGTCGAGGGGACGAAGGTCCTCGAGGTGGCGCTCGGCGCATCAGCAGAGGTGGAAGCCCTGTTCGTCGCGCCGCACGGCCGCACGAACCCGGCTGTTGCAGCTCTCCAGGAGCGCGTCGAAGCCCGCGGAGCGCGAGTGTTCGCGCTCGCCGAGGGGGTCATCGAGCGTGTCGCCGACGCAGTGACGCCGCAGCCGGTCGTCGCGATCGTCCGGGCGCCGGTCGTGTCCTTGGACGACGTGCTCTCCGGCTCGCTGGTCGTGGTCTGCGTCGACGTGCGGGACCCGGGCAACGTCGGGACGATCATCCGCACAGCTGCGTCCGCCGGCGCCAGCGGCGTCGTCTGCTGCGACGGTACGGCGGACCCCACTGCGCCCAAGTGCGTCCGCGCGTCGGCCGGAGCCCTCTTCCAGGTTCCCGTGGTCGCCGGCGGGGCGGCTCAGGACGTTCTCACCCGCTTGGGTGCGGCGGGGTTGCGCCTGTGGGGGACAGGTGCGCACGACGGGCAACCGCTCTGGGACGCCGACCTACGCGACAGGTGCGCATTCGTGCTCGGCAACGAGTCGACTGGCCTGCCCGAGCCGCTCTCCGGTTCACTGGACGGGATGGTGACGATCCCGATGCCCGGCGCGACGGAGTCGCTGAACGTAAGCGTCGCAACCGGGATCCTCTGCTTCGAGGCGGCACGCCAGCGACGTCGCAAGACTGCCGTTCCGCACGCTGACGGTGGCGCGCCATGAGCGACACCGCAGCGCTCGCGTCGATCGAAGAGGAAGGCCGCCGCTCCATTGCCGCCGCGGCGACGAGTGCCGAGCTGCGAGACGTCGAAGCCGCCGTCCTCGGGCGCGCATCGCCGATCGCCGCGCAGAGGAGGTCGCTCGGCCAGGCGGCACCGGACACGCGCCGCGAGGCGGGCCAGCGCATCGGTGCTGTCGTCACCGCCTTGACCGAGGCCCTCGCCGAGCGCCGTGACGCGATCGCCCGCACCGAGCGCACCGAGCGGCTGGCCGCCGAGCGACTGGACCTGACCGAGGTGCACGATGCCCGGCGCAGGGGCCACCTGCACATCGTGACGCGCACTCAGGCCGAGCTGGAGGACACCTTCGTCGGGATGGGCTTCGCTGTCGCCGAAGGCCCCGAGGTCGAGTCGGACTGGTACAACTTCGAGGCGCTCAACATGCCGCGCGACCACCCGGCGCGGGGCATGTGGGACACGTTCTATCTCGAGCCCCCCGCCGATGGTGAAGCCGGCGAGCCCGGTGAAGCCGGTGAGCCACTCGTGCTCCGGACCCACACGTCCCCGGTGCAGGTCCGCCTGCTCGAGCGGACGCCGCCACCGGTCTACGCGGTCATGCCGGGGAGGTGCTACCGCCGGGACACCCCGGATGCCCGGCACCTGTCGACCTTCCACCAGATCGAAGGATTGGCCGTCGACCATGGGATCACCTTCGGCGACTTGGCGGGCACGATCGAGACCTTCACGGCGGCTTTCTTCGGGCCGAACATCCACGCCCGGCTTCGCCCCGCCTACTTCCCCTTCACCGAGCCGTCCGCGGAGTTCGAGATCACCTGCCCGATTTGCGAGGGCAACGGGTGCAGGACGTGCTCGGGGACGGGCTGGATCGAGCTCGGCGGGTGCGGGATGGTCGATCCCGCCGTGCTGGCCGCCGTCGGGGTCGACAGCGAGGAGTGGACCGGGTTCGCGTTCGGGTTCGGCATCGACCGCTGCGCGCAGGTGCGCCACTCCATCGCCGACCTGCGCGTGCTGATGGAGAACGACGCGCGCTTCCTGGCGCAGGTCTGAGGAGATCGGAAGCCCGTTGCGCGTCCCGCTGTCCTGGCTGCGTGAGCTCACACCCGTCGAGGCGTCGGCGACCGAGGTTGCCGCGACCCTCGACGATCTCGGCCTGGTCGTCGACTCGCTCGAGACCGTCGACGCCGGCCTGGAAGGTGTCGTCGTCGCGCGCATCGCGGGGATCGAGCCGATCGACGGCGCCGACCGCATACGCAAGGTCACCGTCGACCGAGGGGCAGCGGCACCCGTCGAAGTCGTCTGCGGCGCATGGAACATCGCAGTCGGGGAGCTGGTCCCACTCGCGACGCCCGGGACGGTCCTGCCCAACGGGATGGCCATCCAACGCCGCAAGATGCGCGGCGTCACCTCCGAGGGGATGTTGTGCTCCGCGACGGAGCTCGGCCTTGGCGACGACGCCGCCGGGATCTTGGTCCTCGACGGGGTGGCGGGGGCCGCAGAGGGCGCCCCCCTCGTCGAGGCCCTCTCGCTCGCCGGCGACGCGGTGTTCGACGTCAGCGTCGAGGGGAACCGGCCCGACGGCCTGTCGGTGGCCGGCGTGGCCCGGGACCTCGCAGGCCGCCTGAGCCTGCCTTTCCGCCTCCCGGAGCCGTCCGTCGTCGAGGCAGGGCCGCCGGCAGCAGAGCTCGCGGCGGTGACCGTCGCGGCACCGCACCTGTGTCCGCGCTTCACTGGCCGCGTCCTGACCAACGTCACGCCGGGCGCGTCCCCGCCGTGGATGGCGCGCCGTCTCATCCTTGCGGGCATGCGCCCGATCAACGCCGTGGTCGACATCTCGAACTACGTCATGCTCGAGCTCGGGCAGCCGAACCACCCGTACGACCTCGATCTGCTGGCCAAGAGAACGATCCGTGTGCGCGAGGCGGGAGAGGGCGAGACAATCGAGACCCTGGACGGCCAGGTCCGCCGCCTCGGTGTCGCCGATCGGCGCGTCGCAGGCGGGGCAAAAGCGCACGACTGCTTGATCTGTGACGGCGATGACACGCCGATCGGTGTTGCCGGGATCATGGGTGGCGCCACAACGGAGATCCGCGACGAGACGACGGCAGTGCTGCTCGAGACGGCTTACTTCGATCCGATGGCCATCGCGCGGACCGCCAAGAGGACAGGGATGCGCACGGAGGCATCTGTGCGTTTCGAGAGAGGGTGCGACCCCGCCGGGATCGAGAGGGCCGCCGCGCGCTTTTGCGAGCTCGCAGTGTCCATCTGCGGCCCCGGCGTGACGGTCGCTCCCGGGATCTTGGACGTCGCCCACGATGTCCCGGCACCGGTGCACGTGGCGGTGCGCACGGCGCGTGTGAACGCCATTTTGGGCACGGACCTCACCGACGGCGACGTCGCCGGCTACCTGGCCCCGATCGGCTTCACGTGCACGCCCTCGTCGCCGGGTGTGATGGACGTCGAGGTCCCGACGTTCCGGCCCGATGCCGGCCGGGAGATCGACGTCATCGAAGAGGTGGCGCGCCATCATGGACTGTCGCGTATCGCGCGCACGCGGCCGGCTGTCGCCCTCGCCGGCCGGCTCAGCGCTGCACAGATGCTGCGCCGACGGATTAGAGAGATCGTCGCCGGTGCCGGAGCCGACGAAGCCTGGACGCCGTCGCTTGTGGGACCGGGCGACCACGTCCGCGCCGGTATCACCGGAGCGGACGTGCGCATCGCCAACCCCTTGGCGCGTGAGCAGTCGATCCTGCGGCGCAGCCTCCTGCCCGGCCTTCTTGCCGCCGTTGCCTTCAACGTGGCGCGCCGCCAGGATTGGTTACGGCTCTTCGAGGTCGGCAGGGTCTTCCAAGCGGTGGATGACGATTCCGCAAGACCGGACGAGGGATCGTGCCAAGGGCGCTCGGCCGGCGAGCGGGGCCGCCCCCGCGAGAGCGAGCGCCTCGGCGTCGTGCTCGCTTGGAGCGACGACGGGTCGCCCGCTGCGATGCGGCTCTGGCGGACCGCCGAGGAGGCTCTGGGCATCGAAGGTGTCGCCGTGGTTGCTGCTGGTATCGACGGCGACGTCGCTGGCGACGTGCTGGTCGCGGGGCTGCATCCGGCGCGCAGTGCCCTTCTCGTCGACACCGCGCGCGCCCGTGCGATCGGAGCGGTCGGCGAGGTCGACCCGGACGTCGCCGGCGCCTACGGTCTCGGAGGGGGCCGGCGCATCGGATGGCTCGACCTCGACCTCGATCTTGTCTTGGGGGTGGGGCGGCGCTCCGTCGAAGTACGGCTCCCGAGCCGGTTCCCCTCGAGTGACATCGACCTGGCCTTCGAGGTGGACGAGTCCGTCCCTGCGGCGGCGGTCGAGGCGACCCTGGCGAGCGCCGCGGGGAGCCTGCTCATCAGCGTGCGCCTCTTCGACGTCTATCGCGGTCCGGCCGTCCAGGCGGGCACCCGCGGGCTCGCGTGGCGCCTGCGGTTCTGCGCCGACGACCACACCCTGACGGACGCGGAGGTGAGCGCCGTGCGCACGCACTGTATCGACGCCGTCGAGGGTGCCCACAGAGCGCGCCTGCGCGCCTAGAACCCGCCACCTGGGACCGGTCGCAGCCGCGCGAGCGCGACGCTCGTCGCTCCGGATGACCGGCCGCCCGCGCGAAGCGTCAGCGGTCCTCGGGATCGTCCTCCCCGAAGAGCACGGCGAGGCACGTTGTCGGGCCCAGGAAGCCCGCTGCGGTGGCGAGGACATCGGGGTCAAGACGGTCGAGGAAGAACCACGACACGGCCGCGGTTGCCTCCAGGTCGTCACCCTCGCGGGCCGCGCACTCCTCGACGGCGTCACAGACGCGCTCCACACGGTCACCGGGGCCGCCTTCGGCGACGGCGGTGGCGAGAAGGTCGGCCAGCTCGAGGAGAACGGCGTCAAGCCCCAAAGCGTCCTCGTGGGCGCCGGCGAGAGCGACGAGGCGGGGCGCGAGCTCGGGGACGTGGCCGAGAAGAGTGCGCAGGAGCTCGTCGTCGACGTCTCTCATCGTCTGCCCCACCGCTTGCGTTGGTTCATAGTGGCCCTCCGAAAGCAAAATAACACATGAAACATATGGAAACAACATGAAACATCTCGTGCGACGGCTCCGATTGCCGCAGGTAGTTGAATAAGTATGAGTCTGCATGTGTAGAATGCGGCGGTGGAAACGAAGAAGGTGGGCATCGTGGGCGCCTCCGGCTACGTCGGTGCCGAGCTCCTGCGCCTGTGCGCGGGTCACCCCGGCTTCGAGGTGGCCGCCGCGACGGCCGGCGAGAGCGCCGGCGAGAAGATCGCGTCGCTGTATCCGAGCCTTGCGGGGGCCTACGGGGATACCGCGTTCGTTCCATTGGATCCCGATGCCCTCGACGGGCTGGACATCGTGTTCCTTGCGATGTCCCACGGCCGCTCCCAGGGGCTCGTCCCCGTCCTGGACGGTCGCGTCGGTGCCATCGTGGACTTGGCGGCCGACTTCCGGCTGAAGGACCCGGCGCTCTACGCGCGCTACTACGGGCAGGACCACACGGCGAAGGACCTGCTTGGCGCGTTCGCCTACGGACTCCCCGAGCTCTTCCGAGAAGAGATCCTCGCCGCGCGGGACCGAGGCACCCCTCTCGTCGCGGCTCCCGGGTGCTACCCGACGGCCGCGGCGCTCGCCCTGGCGCCTCTGGTGCGCGCGCGCGTCGTCAGCGCAGCCGGCGTCGTCGTCGATGCCGCAAGCGGCGTCTCGGGTGCGGGGCGCGCCCCGGCGGCCCATCTGCACTTCGCGGCAGCCGACGAGAACGTCACCGCCTACGGGCTCTGTGACCATCGCCACACGCCCGAGATCGAACAGGCGACCGGAGCGTCCGTCCTGTTCACTCCGCACCTCGTTCCCATGACCCGCGGGATCTTCGCCACGTGCTACGCGCGACCGTCTCCTCCGGCGGCCGGGGGACCTGCGCCGCAGGACGCCCTCGCCGTCCTCGTCGACGCCTACGCCGACGAGCCGTTCGTCTCGGTGACGCCCGACGTTCCGTCGACGAAGGCCACCTGGGGGTCCAACAGCGCCTCAGTGACCGCCCGCTACGACACCCGGACGGGGTGGGTCCTCGTCCTGTCGGCCATCGACAACCTCGGCAAGGGCGCCGCGGGCCAGGCCGTGCAGTGCGCCAATCTCCTCATGGGGATCCCCGAGGCAACCGGGCTCAGCGTGACGGGGGTGTACCCGTGAGCGTCGTCGCACCGAATGGGTTCGCGGCCGCGTCGGCCGCCGGCGGGCTGAAGGCCGCGGGCAAGCACGACCTCGCTCTCGTCGTCGCCCTCGGCGACGACGAGCGGGTGGTGGCTGTGCCGGCCGCGGCGACGTTCACGACGAATTTCGCGGCGGCGGCCCCGGTGCGTGTGAGCCGCGCACATCTTGGCGCAACACAGGGGCGGAGCGCGGCCGTCGTCATCAACGCCGGGAACGCCAACGCCGTGACGGGACCTCAAGGCATGCGCGACGCCGAGGCCATGACGTCGATCGTCGCCGGCGAGCTCGGGGTTGCCCCCGAAGAGGTCCTCGTGTGCTCGACCGGGCTGATCGGGATCCCGCTTGCGATGGGCCCCGTGGCAGCAGCATTGCCGGGACTCGCGGCCGGCCTGGCCCAGGGTCGTGCGGCCGGCCACGAGGTGGCGCAAGCCATCATGACGACCGACACCGTTGCAAAGGAGACCGTCCAGCGCAACGCGGAGATCACCGTCGGCGGCATGGCCAAGGGGGCGGCAATGCTCGCTCCGAACATGGCGACGATGCTGGCGGTCCTCACGACGGACGCGGCCTGCGAACCCGCCGTCCTGAGCCACCTGCTGCGTCACGCGGTGAGCCGGTCGTTCAATGCGATCTCCGTCGACGGCAGCACGTCGACCAACGACACGGTGATCGTCCTGGCCGGCGGGCGTGCTGGCCCGTGCAAAGAAGACGTCCTCGGCGATCTTCTCGACCGCGCCTGCGCCGACTTGGCGGCCCAGATGGTCGCAGACGCCGAAGGGTCCACCAAGACGGCGCGCGTCACCGTCACCGGCGCGCGCTCCGAGGGGGACGCCGCAGCGATGGCGCGGCGCGTCGGCGAATCCGATCTCGTCAAGTGCTCGCTCAATGGGGCGGATCCCTACTGGGGGCGGATCGTCAGCGAACTCGGCAGTGCCGGGGCAGGCGTCGACTTCGACGTCGATCGGGTGACGATCAGCTACGGGGGGATCGTCGTCTGTCGCGACGGCGTGGCCGTCGCGCATGACGAGAGCGCGGTCGCGACGCACATGGCAGGGTCCCATATCGAAATTGTCTGTGACGTCGGCCTTGGTGACGGAGAGGCGACATTGCTCGCCACCGACCTCGGCTATGGCTACATCGACGAGAACAGGACGACGTCGTGAACGGGGACGGGACATCCAGTCTCGACCCCGGAGGCAAGGCCGCCGTCCTCGCCGAGGCGCTGCCCTACATCCGCCGTTTCGCCGACAAGGTCGTCGTCGTCAAGTACGGCGGGAACGCCTTGGCGGGGATCGACCCCGATGCGGCCGCCGCCGGTGGCACCAGCCGTCACATGACCGGGGCGGCCGAGCCGGTGAGGACCCCGGGCGCGACTATTGGCGGCACCTTCGCCGAGGACATCGTCCTCATGCGTTCGGTCGGGATGAAGCCCGTCGTCGTGCACGGTGGTGGCCCACAGATCGGGGCACTCATGGCGCGCCTCGGCGTCGAAGCGCGCTTCGTCTCCGGCTTGCGGGTGACCGACGCAGAGACGCTCGACATCGCGCGCATGGTGCTCGTCGGTAAGGTCAACCGCGACATCGTCGGCGCCATCAACGTCCACGCCCCCCTGGCCGTCGGGCTGTCGGGCGAAGATGCCGGTCTGATCACCGCCGCGCAGCGCTCGTCGGACCTTGGCTTCGTCGGGGACGTCGACGTCGTCGCCCCGGGCATCCTCCAACGGCTGCTGGGCCAGGGACTCATCCCTGTTGTCGCGACGATCGGTTCCGACGCGACGGGCCAGGCGTACAACATCAACGCCGACACCGTCGCCGGGGCCGTCGCGGAGGCTCTGTCGGCGGACAAGCTCGTCTACCTGACCGACGTCGAAGGCGTGCGTGCCGATGCAGGCGACCCGGGCACCCTCGTCCGCACGGCAACAGCCGACGAGCTGGACGCCCTTGTCGTCTCCGGCGCCGTCCAGGGCGGGATGATCCCCAAGGCCGAAGCCTGCGCGCGGGCGGTGCGCTCGGGGGTGGGCCATGCACACATCCTGGACGGACGCGTCGACCACGCCCTGCTGCTCGAGATCTTCACCCAGCAGGGCGTCGGCACGATGGTGACGCGGTGACGAGCGGGCAGGAATCGCTTATGGACACCTACGCGCGCTGGCCGGTGACGTTCGTCCGTGGTGAGGGGACGGCCCTGTTCGACAGCGACGGCCGGCGGTACCTCGACTTCCTCTCGGGTATCGCTGTGACGTCGCTCGGCCATGCGCACCCCGCCGTCGCCGACGCCCTGTGCAGCCAGGCACGCACACTCCTGCACGTCTCCAACCTTTTCGGCACGACAGTCGGACCCGCGGTCGCGGCGACCCTGGACCGCCTCGTCGGCGGAGGCACCGCTCCGGCTGGCGGCAAGGTGTTCTTCGCCAATTCCGGGGCCGAGGCGAACGAGTGCGCGATCAAGCTCGCGCGCCGCCACGGTGGCCCCGGCCGATTCACCGTCCTCAGCGCCTACGGCTCGTTCCACGGCCGCACCCTCGCCACGTTGCACGCGACAGGCCAGCCGGCGAAGCACGCGCCTTTCCAGCCCCTTCCCGAAGGGTTCCGCCACGTCCCCTACGACGATCTCGGGGCGATCGCCGATGCCATCGACCCGTCCGTCGCCGCCGTGCTCGTCGAGCCAATCCAAGGGGAGGGCGGCGTCGTCACCCCCGAGGCCGGGTACCTGGCGGCCGTGCGAGAGATCTGCGACGAGCGGGGAGTGCTCATGATCGTCGACGAGGTCCAGACCGGCCTCGGGCGCACCGGCGCCTGGTTTGCATTCCAGCACTGTGGGATCCTCCCGGACGTGGTGACCGTCGCCAAGTCCCTCGGCAACGGCGTGCCGATCGGCGCGTGCTGGGCTCGCAGGGAGGTCGCGGCCGCCTTCCAGCCGGGCGACCACGCGACGACCTTTGGCGGCCAGCCACTAGCGGCCGCCGCAGCCCAGGCGACCCTGGCGGTCATGGAAGCAGAGGACGTCCCCGCGCGTGCCGTCGCGGCCGGCGGCCGGCTCCAAGGCGCCGTCCGGGAGATCCCCGGCGTGACGTCGGTGCGCGGCGCCGGGCTTCTCCTCGGCGTCGTCTTGGCCGGACCGCATGCTCGAGAGGTCACCGCAGCCGCCCTGCAGCGAGGGCTCGTCGTCAACGCCGTCGCACCGGACGCCGTTCGCCTGGCCCCGCCCCTGCTCGTCTCGGACGCCGAGATCGACGAAGGCGTCGCCATCCTCGACGCGGCCGTCGCGAGCGTGGGGGGCGCCTCCGGGCACACGTCATGACGGCGCGCCACCTTCTCGAGATCGACGACCTGTCGGCCGGGGAGCTCGCGCTCGTCCTCGACCTCGCCGCAACGCACCCGGTCCCCGCCCACTTGGACGGGCGCGGGGTCGCGCTCGTTTTCGAGAAGCCCTCGGCGCGCACGCGCAACGCCACAGAGATGGCGGTCGTCCAGCTCGGCGGGCATCCACTGTCCATTGCCGGAGGCGAGATAGGGATCGGCACGAGGGAGTCACCCGAGGACCTCGCCCGGACTCTCGCGTGCTACCACGCGATCATCGGGGCACGGGTCTTCCGCCACGGGACACTGCAGTCGATGGCGGGCGCCCTCGACGCGGCAGGCGTCGTCGTGCCGGTGGTGAACCTGCTGTCGGACACGGCCCACCCGTGCCAGGCGCTCGCCGACCTGCTGACGTTGCGCGAGGCGTTCGGCCGGCTCGAGGGTCTGACGGTCACCTTCGTCGGCGACAGTGCAAACAACGTGGCGACGTCGCTCGCGCTCGCCTGCGCGATGAGCGGGGTCCGCCTGCGGACGGCCTCGCCGGCCGGCTACGGACCGGAGCCGTCGACCTTCGACCGGGTCGCCGCCCTCGGAGGAGTCGTCGAACACGGACAGGACCCGTATGCGGCGGTCGCCGGCGCTCATGCCATCTATACGGACGTCTGGACGTCGATGGGCGACGAGGGGCAGGCTGCCGACCGCAGGGCTGCATTTGCCGGCTTCACAGTGGACGACAGGCTTGTCGCCGCAGCACGACCGGATGCGATCGTCTTGCACTGCCTGCCGGCCAAGCGCGGCGAGGAGATCACGGCGTCGGTGATCGAAGGGGAGCGCAGCGCCGTCTTCCGCCAGGCCGCCAACCGGATGCACGCAATGCGCGGGCTGCTCTGGTGGCTGGCAGAGCACATGGAGACTGCGCGGTGATCCAATCGCGCGCAGGCAAGCCGCAACGCCAGCACGCGATCGCCAAGATCCTGGAGGGCCACGCGGTGACGAGCCAGACCCAGCTCGTCGAGCTTCTGGCGGCCGACGGCATCGTCGCGACCCAGGCGACCGTGTCACGCGACCTCGAGGAGATCGGTGCCCTCAAGGTACGCGTCCCGGGGGGCGAGACCGTCTACGGGATCCCGGCCCTTTCCGTCCACCAGGTCGTCCCGGTCGACCAATTACGGCGCGTCCTCGGCGAGTGGGTCGTCGAGCTCGCCTACTCTGGCCAGTTGGTCGTCTTGCGCACGCCGCCGGGATCGGCCCACGTCGTGGCTTCCGCCCTCGACCGGACGGGGGTTGCCGGCATTGTCGGCACCGTGGCCGGCGACGACACGGTCATCGTCGTCGCAGCTGAGGAGGTCGGCGGGCGGGAGCTCGCTGGAACGCTCGCGGGACTGGCAGGATTGTCCCTCGGCGCGCCCTCCGGTTCGCAGGAACCTGGTCGGGCGAACGGTGCTGATCGAGTTGTGGAGGAGCAGGAGTGAGCAAGAGGGTTGTCCTCGCGTACAGCGGAGGGCTCGACACATCGGTCGCACTGCGGTGGATGACCGACAACTGGGGCGTCGAGGTGGTCGCCGTGGCCGTCGATGTGGGCCAGGGCGTCGACGCGCCATCGCTGCGCGAGCGGGCTCTGGCCGCAGGTGCGGTCGAAGCCGCCGTCATCGACGCGCGCCAGGAGTACGCCGACGACGTGCTCGTCCCGGCGATCCGCGCCAACGCTCTCTACGAGGGGAGGTACCCGCTCGTCTCGGCCCTCTCGCGCCCCGTGATCGTCAAGCACCTCGTCGCCGAGGCCCGCGCCCACGGCGCGACGGCGGTCGCCCACGGCTGCACGGGCAAGGGGAACGACCAGGTGCGCTTCGAAGTGGGGATCCGCGCCCTCGCACCGGACATCGAGGTCCTGGCGCCGGTGCGCGAGTGGGGGATGACCCGGGAAGACGCCATCAACCTCGCCGCTCACCATGCGATCCCGGTGAATGTCTCCCACGAAAGCCCGTACTCCATCGACGAGAACCTCTGGGGCAAGGCGATCGAATGCGGTGTGATCGAGAACCCCTGGGAGGCCCCGCCCGAGGACGTCTTCACCCTGACGCGGCCGACCGCGACGACGGCGACCGACGTCGTCGTCGGCTTCGACCAGGGGGTCCCCGTCTCTCTCGACGGGCGGCAGATGGACCTCGTGCGGATCGTCTCCGAGCTCAACACGATCGTCGGCTCGTCAGGCTGGGGCAGGCTCGACATGGTCGAGAACCGGCGCGTCGGCATCAAGAGCCGCGAGGTCTACGAGTGCCCCGCAGCCCTGGCCATCGTCATGGCTCACGCCGACCTCGAGGGCCTCACGCTCGAGCGGGACCTGGCGCATGAGAAGGCGCGTATCGAGCCGCGCTGGGCCGAGCTCGTCTACGACGGCCTCTGGTACTCGCCTCTGCGCGAAGCGCTCGACGCCTTCGTGGAGGCGAGCCAGCGCTTTGTGACCGGCGAGGTCCGACTGCACTGCGAGCCACACGGCACCTGCCAGGTGACGGGTCGGCGCAGCCCCGTGGGGCTGTACGACTACGGCATGGCCACCTACGAGGCGGCCGACACCTTCCCCCACACGCACGCGGCCGGCTTCGTCCATCTATGGGGGCTCGGCGTGGAGACCTGGGCAGCACGCCAAGCGCACGCCGAGCGGCCACCAGCTTCCTCATGACGTTATGGGAGGGGCGGCTCTCCGGCCGACCGGCTGAAGAGCTGATGGCATTCACCGAGAGCCTGTCGTTCGACCGGAGGCTCGCCAGCGTCGACATCGAGGGTTCGCGCGCGCACGTGCGCGGCTTGGTGCGGGCGGGCATCCTCACCGACAGCGAAGCCGGGATCCTCCTCGTCGCGCTGGATCGCGTCGACGAGGAGCTCGGCTCGTCGATGTTCACGTTCGCCCCGGGCGACGAGGACATCCACACTGCCGTCGAGCGGCGTGTCACGGAGATCGCTGGTGAAGTCGGCGCCAAGCTCCATACAGGCCGCAGCCGGAACGACCAGGTGGCGACAGACCTCCGGATGTACACGCGCGCGGCCCTCGTCAGGACCGGGCGGCGCATCCTCGAACTTCAACTCGTGTTGTTGCGCCGTGCGAAGTCGGCCGACGACGCCTACCTTCCGGGGTACACGCACTTGCAGCGTGCACAGCCCGTCTTGCTGGCACACCATCTCCTGGCACACGGCTGGGCTCTGGCGCGTGACCTCGACCGCATCGTCGACGCGCTCGACCGCATGAACGTGTCTCCGCTCGGCGCCGGCGCGCTCGCAGGCTCTTCGCTCCGGCTCGATCCCGACGGCGTCGCCCAAGATCTCGGCTTCGCTCGCCGCTTCGAGAACTCGTTGGATGCCGTCAGCGACCGAGACTTCGTCGCCGAGACGCTGTTCGTCATCGCACTGATTGGGGTCCACCTGTCCCGCATCGGCGAGGAGATCGCCCTGTGGTCCAGCGAGGAGTTCGGTTTCGCCCGCCTGGACGACCGGTATGCGACGGGCAGCTCCATGCTCCCGCAGAAGAAGAACCCGGACATCGCCGAGCTCGCACGGGGCAAGGCGGGACGGATCATCGGCCACCTGACCGGGTTGCTCGCGACCTTGAAAGGCCTGCCTCTTTCCTATAACCGCGACCTTCAAGAGGACAAAGAGCCGCTCCTTGACGCCTTCGACCAGGTCGATCGGGCTCTCGGGGCGCTCGGCGGCCTCATGGACACGATCGAGTTCGACATCGAGCGCATGCAGGAGGCCGCAGGCGGTCCAGCCGTTGCGGCCATTGACCTTGCCGAGTGGCTCGTCGAACGGGGCATGCCGTTTCGCCAGGCGCACGCGACCGTCGGCGGGCTCGTGCGCGACTCGATCGAGCGCCACGTCCCCTTGGCCGAGCTCGTCGAGGCGCATCCGGCGCTCGGCACCGAGCCCCTGGCCCTGCTCGAGCCTGGGGTGGCCGTGACGCGCCGAACGAGCCCGGGAGGCGCCGGTCCCGGCGCCGTTGCCGCCCAGATGGAGCGCTACGAGCGCCGTCTCGACCTCGACCGGGAGCGCCTGGCGCGCTTCACTTTCTCGCCGCCGTCGGCCGGCGAGAAAGCGCCGGGCGAAGCCGACGGCGCCTGAGAGCACCGGGGCACAGCCCCGGTGGCGCCCGCTCGATCGCTCCTTCTTCGCGCGTGATCCCGTCACCGTCGCCCCGGAGCTCCTCAACAAGATCCTCGTTGCCGGGGAGCGCGCCGGGCGCATCGTCGAAGTCGAGGCCTACCGGGGGGAGGAGGATCCGGCAAGCCACGCCTATCGCGGACCCACGGCGCGCAACGGGGTCATGTTCGGCCCGCCCGGTCATCTGTACGTCTACCGCTCCTACGGGATGCACTGGTGCGCGAACGCCGTCTGCGGGCCGGCAGGGACCGCCGGAGCGGTGCTGGTGCGCGCGCTTGCGCCCGTCGCCGGCGTCGAGATGATGCGTGCGGCGCGCATGGATCGGCGCGACCGGGACCTTGCGAGCGGTCCAGGCCGCCTGTGCCAGGCGCTCGGGATCGACGGGTCCTATGACGGGGCGGACATCGTTGCGGGTCGCGGGGGTGTCGCCATCGCGATGGACGGCACAGCCCCGCCTGTGGCGGCGGCGAACGGGCCGAGGGTCGGCATCAGCGCGGCGGTCGATTGGCCGTGGCGCTGGTGGGTGGAAGGGGAGCCCTGCGTCAGCCGGGCCCGCACCTCCGGCACCCGCACTCCGGGGGCGATCACGACCGGGCATCGGACGCCCGGGAGCGAGAGGCGGTAGGTGGCCGGCCCGTTGCCCCGTTGCCCCGTTGCCCCGTTGCCCCGTTGCCCCGTTGCCCCGTTGCCCCGTTGCCCCGTTGCGGCAGCGGGGAAGGGTGTGTATAGTGGTCCTCCGCCCCTGAACCGGTTCGCTGGTCCGGGAGCGCAGGGCGATCGGCGGCGTTGACCCAGGTCGACGACGTGGAGAACCCGGCACCTCCGCCTACGGGCGCTGTGCCGTGCCGCTCCTTGAAAACGGAACAGTGATGCCAAAAGCCAGTGCGGGCCGAGCGGGGAGTATCCCCGCCGGTCAGAGTGAGGCGCGGAGGGTCGGGTAACCGTCCCGAAGCGCCATCGGCACCGGAGGCGTGATGCCTCTGATGCCGTTCATTGATCATCGGCTGGGCCCAAGCATGCGAGGAGTTTTCTCGTCGCGGCAAGGGTCACGTCGAAGATCTTGATGGAGAGTTTGATCCTGGCTCAGGACGAACGCTGGCGGCGTGCCTAACACATGCAAGTCGAACGAGGTTCACTTGGTGGCAACACCAGGGAAGACCTAGTGGCGAACGGGTGAGTAACACGTGAGCAACCTGCCCCGAAGTTTGGGATAACACCGGGAAACCGGTGCTAATACCGGATACCCCTGTCGTGCCGCATGACATGACAGGGAAAGGGTTTCCGCTTTGGGAGGGGCTCGCGGCCTATCAGTTTGTTGGTGAGGTAAAAGCTCACCAAGACGACGACGGGTAGCTGGTCTGAGAGGACGATCAGCCACACTGGGACTGAGACACGGCCCAGACTCCTACGGGAGGCAGCAGTGGGGAATCTTGCGCAATGGGCGAAAGCCTGACGCAGCAACGCCGCGTGGAGGACGAAGGCCTTTCAGGTTGTAAACTCCT
Organism: Actinomycetes bacterium; assembly: GCA_021851885.1. Lineage (GTDB taxonomy): Bacteria > Actinomycetota > Acidimicrobiia > Acidimicrobiales > JAMCQF01 > JAJZBS01. The sequence continues at coordinate 55,682 of JAJZBS010000005.1, forward strand.
TTCAGCAGGGACGAAAATGACGGTACCTGCAGAAGAAGCCCCGGCCAACTACGTGCCAGCAGCCGCGGTAATACGTAGGGGGCGAGCGTTGTCCGGAATTATTGGGCGTAAAGAGCTCGTAGGCGGCTTGGCAAGTCGGATGTGAAAACTCCAGGCTCAACCTGGAGCTGTCATTCGATACTGCCATGGCTAGAGTTCGGTAGGGGACCACGGAATTCCTGGTGTAGCGGTGAAATGCGCAGATATCAGGAGGAACACCAGCGGCGAAGGCGGTGGTCTGGGCCGACACTGACGCTGAGGAGCGAAAGCGTGGGGAGCGAACAGGATTAGATACCCTGGTAGTCCACGCTGTAAACGTTGGGCACTAGGTGTGGGATCCTATCGACGGATTCCGTGCCGTAGCTAACGCATTAAGTGCCCCGCCTGGGGAGTACGGCCGCAAGGCTAAAACTCAAAGGAATTGACGGGGGCCCGCACAAGCGGCGGAGCATGTGGCTTAATTCGATGAAACGCGAAGAACCTTACCTAGGTTTGACATGTAGGGAAAAGCCGTAGAGATACGGTGTCCTTCGGGGCCCTACACAGGTGGTGCATGGCTGTCGTCAGCTCGTGTCGTAAGATGTTGGGTTAAGTCCCGCAACGAGCGCAACCCTTGTCCTATGTTGCCAGCGGGTAATGCCGGGGACTCGTAGGAGACTGCCGGGGTCAACTCGGAGGAAGGTGGGGATGACGTCAAGTCATCATGCCCCTTATGCCTAGGGCTGCACACATGCTACAATGGCCGGTACAACGGGCTGCTATCCCGCGAGGGGGAGCGAATCCCGAAAGCCGGTCTCAGTTCGGATCGCAGTCTGCAACTCGACTGCGTGAAGTCGGAGTCGCTAGTAATCCCGGATCAGCAACGCCGGGGTGAATACGTTCCCGGGCCTTGTACACACCGCCCGTCACACCCCGAAAGTCGGCAACACCCGAAGCCGGTGGCCCAACCTTTTTGGAGGGAGCCGTCGAAGGTGGGGTTGGTGATTGGGGTGAAGTCGTAACAAGGTAGCCGTACCGGAAGGTGCGGCTGGATCACCTCCTTTCTAAGGAGCATCTTGTCGGTGAGGCCAGCTCGTTTGAGCTGGCGGTACCGGAACGCTCCCAGTCGATCACTGGTTACTCGTCACAAGGCACCTCCTGTCGGTCAGGCAGCGTGCGCTCCTGTAGTCGATGGACCCGTCCGGGTCCGCGGCGACAGGGGAGCCGGAGCTGCGCGCCAGGAAGAGGTCTCGTGGTGGACATCACTGTTCCGTTTTGAAGGCGTGGCGTGGGTTCTACCCGGTCATGCTCTTCTCGGTGATGCCGGACGTCGTCAGTCCTATGACGCGACCCGTCTGGCCTCTCGCCGCGCCCGGTTCGACGTATTGGGCCGCGGTGGCTCCTCGGAGCCCGCCCGCGGTGGCCGACGGCGTCGGGACCTGCCTGCTGGGCAGGGCGCTTCGATCCTTGAGAACTCCATAGCGAGCACGAGCATCTGAATTCTCCAAGCTACAAAGGGCCAACGGTGGATGCCTTGGCGCCTGATGCCGAAGAAGGACGTGGGAGGCTGCGATAAGCCACGGGGAGCTGCCTACCAAGCGTAGATCCGTGGGTGTCCTAATGAGGAAACTCGGCACCCGTCATGGGGTGCCACTCCGGTCTGAACACATAGGACCGGTAGAGGGAACCGGGGGAACTGAAACATCTCAGTACCCCGAGGAAAAGAAAGCAACAGCGACTCCCGTAGTAGCGGCGAGCGAAATGGGAAGAGCCTAAACCGTGCCGGTGCAAAAGCCTGGTGGCGTTGCCGGTATGGGGTTGTGGGAGCCGGTGGACGGGGCACCAGACCCGTCACAGAGTTACAAATCCAAGCTGTAGTGGAAGCGTTTTGGAAAACCGCGCCAAAGGGGGTAACAGCCCCGTACACGAAACAGCAAGGACTCTGACCGGATTTCCCGAGTAGCGCCGGAACCGTGAAAGTCGGCGTGAATCTGCGAGGACCACCTCGTAAGGCTAAGTACAAGCAGGCGACCGATAGCGAACTAGTACCGTGAGGGAAAGGTGAAAAGAACCCCGGGAGGGGAGTGAAATAGTACCTGAAACCGTTGGTCTACAAACAGTCAGAACGTCGTCGGCACCTACTGTGCCCTGCCACCTCTTCGGAGGTGGGCCAGGTCACAGCAGGAATAAAGCCGGCCGTGATGGCGTGCCTTTTGAAGAATGAGCCAGCGAGTTACCGTGTGTGGCAAGGTTAATCCGCGAGGAAGGAGCCGGAGCGAAAGCGAGTCTTAATAGGGCGTACAGTCGCACGCGGTAGACCCGAAGCCGGGTGATCTAGCCATGGGCAGGCTGAAGCGGGGGTAAGACCCCGTGGAGGGCCGAACCCACTCTGGTTGAAAACAGAGGGGATGACCTGTGGTTAGGGGTGAAAGGCCAATCAAACCCGGTGATAGCTGGTTCTCCCCGAAATGCATTTAGGTGCAGCGTCGGGCGTTCAGTACCGGAGGTAGAGCACTGAATGGGCTAGGGGGCCTACAAGCCTACTGACCCCAATCAAACTCCGAATGCCGGTACTCCAGAGCCTGGCAGTGAGACCATGGGGGATGAGCTCCATTGGTCGAAAGGGAAACAGCCCAGACCGCCAGCTAAGGCCCCAAATTCTTGGCTAAGTGGAAAACGATGTGGGAACGCGAAGACAGCCAGGAGGTTGGCTCAGAAGCAGCCACCCTTGAAAGAGTGCGTAATAGCTCACTGGTCGAGTGGTCCTGCGCGGACAATGTAACGGGGCTCAAGCCAAGAGCCGAAGCTGCGGATTCTCGTCTCCGCCCCTTGGCGGCGCCGCCTTTTGGTGGTGCTGCCTATGAGGGGAGCACGGAACGGGAGTGGTAGGGGAGCGTCGATCTTGCTGTGAAGCGGGGGTGGGAACCCACGTGGAGCGGGGTCGAGTGAGAATGCTGGCATGAGTAGCGAGAGAGGGGTGAGAAACCCCTCCGCCGTAAGCCCAAGGTTTCCTGGGGAAGGCTAATCCCCCCAGGGTCAGTCGGGAGCTAAGGCGAGGCCGAGAGGCGTAGTCGATGCACAACTGGTTGATATTCCAGTACCACCGTGTCCGCGCCCATTCCAAGTCAGGGGTACTAAGGGGATGGCCTTCGGGCCGAACCGACCAACCCTGAGGAGGAAAGCGAAGGGGGGACGCAGGAGGGTAGGTGAGCCCAGGCGTTGGTTGTCCTGGGGCAAGCGTGTAGGGGGAGGTCTAGGCAAATCCGGACCTCATCAACCCTGAGACGCGACGCCGAGCCGATTTAGGCGAAGTCACTAATCCCATGCTGCCGAGAAAAGCCCCTAGCGAGCTGACACGGTGCCCGTACCGCAAACCGACACAGGTGGGCGGGTAGAGCATACCAAGGCGATCGGGAGAACTGTGGTTAAGGAACTCGGCAAAATACCTCCGTAACTTCGGGAGAAGGAGGGCCCTAATAGGGTGAAGGACTTCGCGTCCGGAGCTCGAAGGGGCCGCAGAGACCAGGGGAGAGCGACTGTTTACTAAAAACACAGGAGCGTGCGAAGTCGTAAGACGATGTATACGCTCTGACGCCTGCCCGGTGCCGGAAGGTTACGGGGAAGGGTTAGCCCTCGGGCGAAGCTCTGAACCTAAGCCCCGGTAAACGGCGGCCGTAACTATAACGGTCCTAAGGTAGCGAAATTCCTTGTCGGGTAAGTTCCGACCTGCACGAATGGCGTAACGACTTTCCTACTGTCTCAACCACAGACCCGGCGAAATTGAAGTACGAGTAAAGATGCTCGTTAGCTGCATCAGGACGGAAAGACCCCGTGGACCTTTACTGCAGCTTGATGTTGAGCTTTGGTACGAATTGTGTAGGATAGGTGG